>JANXSR010000429.1 GCA_025352625.1 Ferruginibacter sp. | reverse complement strand
TGTGCCGTGTACTTCATAAAACTATGTTGTATTTGCATTGGTGTTTTATCCCCTACTGCCTGCCATATTAAATGAATGTGATTATCCATAATTACAAAGGCATATAGTGTTATTTTTTTCTTTGCTGTAAGATGCTGAAGGCTTTGAATAATGATATCTTTATATTTAGCTGGTTTCAATAACGCCTTCCATTCTAAGATCGTAGAAGTGTAAAACTGAGGCCAGTATATTGGGTATTTTTCCATTGATGAAAGATACTATTTTTAGTCGCAGTTTTTATGTTGTACGCTTCGGTTGTTGGTCAATAAGACCAACAACGGCTTCGAAGCGTTGTATTTAGTTGAGTTTCGTCCGGGCGGGGTTTTCACGGCATACACAACAAGTAGAAGTTAACTTCCGTGAAACCCCGACTTTGAATACGTTTCGAAGTTAAAATCTTTACTAGTTCAATACTGATAATTGTATAAATCAAAATGTAATGTAACTAAAGTGATTTGTTTAATGCAACCGCCTGCCAATAAAATAAATGGAATATGATAGCCGACTATCCGAAGCTCTTTGCTGCGTCGGGGTTTCACGGAAGCAATTTTATAACTGTGAAAGAATGCAGTGCCCCAGGACTTAACCACTGAGAAAAAAACCGATCACCTGATGAACTTTAATTTCGTGCTCACTTGCTTTGTCCATTCTAATGCCATCAACTCATGCCCCGCAGGCATTGGATGAATGCCATCCCATATCCAATAATCGGCCGGTGCTTTTAATAAGGCATTATTAAAAGCAGTTTGAAATTCAACAAACAGGGCATTGAATTCTACGCTCAATTGCCTAACTATTTTTCTACGTTTTTCAATTTCACCGGCATACTCAACCCACCTGTCTTTTATCCTTCCCACGGGCAAAATAAAAGGTTCGCAAAGTACCAGCTGTGTGTCGGGTAACTGTTGTTTTGTTTGTTTCAGCAACAACCGATATTCCTGCTCATAGAGTGCTGCGGTAAATTTTTTATCGCCATGCAACAGGGTATCAATATCATTAATGCCAACTAAAATACTTAACAGGTTTGGTTTTAAATCAATGGTATCGGTTTGCCAGCGGGCTGCCAAATCCATCACTTTATTACCACTGATGCCACGGTTAAAAAAGTGAAATCCTTTTGCCGGAAAATCATACCAAAGCTTGCTTGCAATAATGTACTGGTATCCATGGCCCATCACATGGTTCCAATCGTTGTTACGGGTTCTGTTACCATCTGTAATGGAATCGCCCTGGAACAAAAAGATGTAATCATCCCCTTCTTTACTATTGGCGGCAGGCATCGGCAGGGCGCTTATTGCATCCGGTGCCAGCGAAGCAATGGTGCCCAATGTGGCGATTTGTTTTAAGAAATTCCTGCGTTTATTAAATCCACTATTACTCATTGATATTTTTTTAAAAGAACAAGGTATGTAATTATAGAAAAAAAGTTACCGGGTTGGTGAAAGATAAACAATAGAGTTATGTCTTTACTCTTTTGTGTTGAACCCTATTTTCTTTTTTTCTTGATAAAAAAAAGAAACAAAAAAAATCAAGGCTACTAATAAAAAGGCTGAAATTTTTATTCGCGGCCGCAGCCAGCCTTCGTTTACAAGCTAAATACCTAATCCAATAATTTTTTATTTATGCTGAATCAACGCTAGTATCTCCTGCAACGCTTCACCGGCTTTAGTCTCCGCTTCTTTTAAAGGCAACCCCACAGGCAGCCCTGGACGAATGTGTTTTGTTGCAGTCAGCCACGCATCTCTCAGCATATTCTGCCGGTTGGCTACAAGTTTCACCAATGCCGGTGCATCGGAAATTTGTTGCAAACTTTCTATAATGCCTGTAGATTTTGCAACCTTTTTAAATCCCAAATATTGTAAAATTTGTTTGGCTATTATCCAATGTCCTGCTTCGCCGGGATGCACACCATCCGGTGCCAGTGCGAATGTTGAATCAACCTTTCGGTGGTGTAATAAATATTTTTTCATTGGAGTATGAATATCAATCACCTCCCATTTTGATGATTTCTTTTTACTCAATAGCCAGCCTGAGTAAATATCCAGCACATTTGTATAGCCCATACTTTTTCCTTTTATTTCATCATAATCCGGCGGAGTAAGGTGAATTAATCTTGCGCCTGTTTTCACTACTTCATCATGCATCCAGTTGATGCCATCTTTAAATTTTTGAAAACGCCCTGTATCAAAAGGCATGTAAATACCATCATTCATTCCATAGCAGGCAAATACCAAATCGGGCTTTGTTTGTTGCAGCACCCTGGCAAGCCGTTCGTGCAAATCGGGTCTTGGAAACTGCCCATCAGCATGCCCCGGCTCCGACAAACCGGAAACAGTTTCACTCGGCAAACCAACATTAATAATATCGAATTGCCGCCCCGGATATTGAACCCTTAAGTAAGCTTCCACCTCAGTCACATACATGCCGGCCCAGGTGATGCTGTTGCCAAGAAATACAATTGTTTTAGTAGCAGAAGAAAGATGCTGTGCAAATGAAAAGCTTTGCAACAGGCACATACAACCAACCAAAATGATTCTAAAAAGCTTCTCCATTTTATAATTAATTCAATGTTAGTTCCACCACAGGAATTTCATAACCCGGCTTTTTTACAGGCACGGTTAACAAAATATCATTGCCCTCTTCTTTCATTATCAACTCCGAATTATCATGTAAAAACTGTGCATATTTGATCTTGCCTTTATAGCCGGGCAGAACCAAATTTCCCGTCGCAGGATACTCAAACAGATGCACGTAAAGCCGCTTTGCTGCAGCATTATAAGTAAGTTTATCCTTCTCAGGAACCTGGAATGTACCGGGCGCAAATGTGCAGTAATAAATAGCTTTGCTGTTGGCGTGCATCCATTGCGAAAGACTATCCAATGCATTGGTAGCACGGTAATCAAATTCGCCCCGGGCCGTAGGGCCAACATTTAAAATTAAGTTGCCACCATTGCTGGTAGAAGTAATTAAAAGATCTAACAACTCACGGTGTGTCTTCCAGGAATTTTCATCGCGGTAGTAACCCCACGAACCCGAAAATGTCTGGCAGGTTTCCCATGTTTTCCCCTTGTATTTCTCCAGTTCTTTTGGGCTTACCTGTTCGGGTGTATCAAAGTCTTCGCCATCTGAATAGGAACCCAAGTCGAGCCTGTTATCAACAATAATACCGGGCTGCAATTTTCGTATTTGTTTTATTAGTGCTACTGAGTTCCAGTCATCCTTGCCTTTGCCATATTTTCCCGGAAAAGAAAAGTCGAGCCACAGGATATCGATTTTACCATAATTGGAAAGCAGCTCTGTTACCTGGTTGTATAAGTAGGTGCGGTACTTCGTCATGTCCCTACCCTTGTTCAATCTTGCGTAAGCTGTATCACTATTAATCAGCGGACGTTGCGGATGCACTTCATCAATGGTAAAATCAGGATGGTGCCAGTCAATTAAGGAATAATAGAAACCTATCTTTATTCCTTCTGCCCTAAACGCATCTACATATTCTTTTACAAGGTCTCTTTTTGCAGCTGTCTTGGTTGCCTTGTAATCGGTGTACTTGCTATCGAACAAACAAAAACCTTCATGGTGTTTTGTGGTGAGCACGGCGTATTTCATACCGGCGGCCTTGGCTTCTTTTGCCCATTTTTTTGGTTCAAAAAGATCGGGATTAAACTCATCAAAATATTTTTGATAGGTTTCGTTGGTGATGCGTTCCTTGTTCTTTACCCATTCGTGCCTTGCAGGCAATGCATACAAACCCCAATGAATAAACATACCAAAACGGGCATCTGTCCACCATTGCATGCGTTTCAATTTTTGCTCTGGTGTTTCTTTACTGATGGATGGTTTGGTTTGTGCAGTAACCTGTATTGCAAGAAAAGATGATAAGGTTAAAAATAACAGGCAAGTGGTAAGAGACAATATTTTTTTCATGCAGTGTATTTGTGAATGGGTGAATGGTGAATGGTCAGTGGTGAATATAGATCAATGAAGGCAGACTATTCCTATTTTGTCCATTGACTATTGACTATTGACTATTGCCCATTGCCCATTGACTATTGACTATTGACCATTGACCATTGACCATTGACCATTCACGCTGGTTAGTTTAAAAAAATCTCATCTACAAATATCCAGCCCTTATCTCCCTTGCCCTTATGCCAGGCTGGTAATTTAGCCAGGGGAACAACCACCACTTTCATCCATTTTTCTTTTGTTTTAGGGAAGATTAATTCGTAGCCTTTCATATAACCAGCACCTTCTTTAACCGGTTGCTCCGGATTGATTTTTTTTATCAGCCTAAGATGACCGGGATCATTGCCACCCCATACTTCTACCTGATGTGGCGGCATGATATAACCACCAATATCAACCAGGCCGCTTACTGTAACAGAAGCTACTTCTTTTGGCGTTTCAAAATAAAGCAAGGCCTGCATGGAAATGCCTCTATAACCAATCCACTTGCCGCTGCGGAAATTCTGATCCCCTTTTTGAGCATCTGCCAAAATAGTTGCACTCATGCTTTTATAAGGCAAATCGGGTGAAGGTTGTAGAAAACGAATAGAATCAATTTTATATCCTGCCTTGTAAAAAGTTTTTTCGGTAACATCGCTGCTGATCCAGCCGGGCTTGAATGCTTTCGTTTTTACAGTCATGTTTTTATCAATCATAAAATCGCCTTTGTAAACAGGAGATAATAAACTATCAGGTAAAGTTCCATCGGTAGTATAATGAATGGTAACTCCTTTTACAAAATGCTTTAATTTTAAAGCAACCGGCTGCAACACAATCTGGTCTTCATTTTCAACCATTGGCGGATTTAGCTTTATGATAATAGTGTCTCCGGCAAACCCTGTTTCAATCTTTGTATTTTTTAATTGTTTTTGTAACGCAAGCAGCGGCTCCGATTGTGCAGGTGTTGTCCAAATGTACAAGTGGGTTAGCTTAGGTAATGCTGTTAAAGTATTCAGGTTGGCTACAGTTACACCGGTACCCGATAAGGATAATTGTTTTAATTCTTTCAATGCATTTAATGCTGATAAACCGCTGCCCCTGATATTGGTGAAAGACAAATTTAGTTTGCGCAGATTTATAAATTGAGCAATGGTAGTAAGGTCTTCCTCTGTTACCGGCATTTTATTTAAGTTTAATGATACTACCTGCTCTTTTACGGGTAATAATTCTTTTAGTTGTGCTGATTTAAATTGTGCCGCACCAAAAAATTCCACCCCTAATGCAGGAGATCCAAGTGCCAGCGGTGTAACAAAACGGTAATTATTGCGCAATGCTTTTATCTTACTTTCATCAGCCGGTTTAAAAGTGTATTCATCTGTTTCAATTGTGTTGAATATGGTAGCAGCCAATGTACGCAGCGTATCTGTTGCAGGCAGTTCAGCCACTTTCGCCGTGTCGTTTGGTCCACTCCGTATCCATTGATAAATGATCGCCACTTCTTCATCGGTAAGTTGTGGTTTGCCTGTTGGCGGCATGTGCTTTTTATTATCCAGCGGCAGGTGAATCCTGTTCATCAATAACCCCACATCCTTTTTTGTTGAATCCCATAAGGCTCCATCTTTACCCCCTTTTACTAATTTGCTGAATGTCTCCATCACCAATTCTCCTTTGGCTTTTTTATCATTGTGGCAGCTAATACATTTTGCTTTAAAAATCGGTTCCACCATATTGGCATAAATGATTGCATCTTCAAACAATACTTTTGGTGCCTGCTTTTCTTTTGAAACCGGTGCCATCACAAAATTTTCGCCATGCGTAATATTGGCCCCGAGATGGCCGGTAACAATTACCAAAAACATTCCTGTGATGGCAGTGAGCATTCCTACAACTTTTATGTGACGGGTGGTTTGTCTAAAAGTATACCATGCAAAAGACACAATCGAAATAGCCACACCACTCCATTTATGCCAGGCCAGTGAATCCTGCGAATAGCCATCTTCTCTTGATAATAACAACCCCATCAAAGCGCTGATAACCGCTGTGAAAGAAGTTAACAATAACAGGCCATCACCAATGTGTTGCTGGTTGCTTACAAAGGAAGTTTTAAAGCCTGCAAACAGCTCCCAAAAAATACACAGCACCAGCAATACGATGGGGAAATGTAACAACAGCGGATGGATGCGGCCAATGGTTTGTATCCACGGAGGTAACAACAACCGGTTTTCAAAAATCAACAAAAACACCAGCATGCAATTGAAAGCAAAACTGGCATTGTACAATACTGTTTTAAAACGTTGCATAAATTAATACAGTTTTATTTCATCAATGAATAACCATCCCGGCTGTCCTTTGCCAGCATGCCATTCCGGTAAGCTTTTTATTCCTTTTAGAATAATTTTTATTTTTTCAGTGCTTATCTTTTTGGGTGCTGCAATAATGATTGGCTGACAGGAAGCTGTTGAAATTTTTTCATTAGCTACATTCAATTGCTCCCCCAATAATTCAAATGATTGTTTGCTTTCATCAAAATAAAACACGGAGATCTGAGCTGGTAAAAAAATCCAGCTTCCCTGGTTCTGCAAACAATTAATAAGGACTGAAGACAATGCCTGTTTCTTTTCGAGCAGCATATTTATTTCTACAGCATCCTGTTGATAACCCAACCAGGTACTGGCATTCATGTCTGTTATGCCGCCTTCATTATCAATTAATGTACTTGCGCCACTTCCCTGAAACCTTGCATTGGCAGGTGATTGCTGTACCGACTTAATTTTAATACCATCTTTGATAAACGTAGCCGTCACCATTTCAGAAGGTAAAAAACCATCACCGGAAACGAAGGCTTTTACAGTGGTGAATGATTTATTGATGTGAATTGATTTGGTATAAATTTCACTTTGCTCCGTTGGTGGCTGATTGTTTAGCGTGTAGTGTATTTGTGTTCCTTGCTGTGCAAATTTTATTTCAACATCTGTAGTTTTTTTAAAAAATACGGAATGGTATTTTAGTAAAGGCGGTGCCAGTTGCACCGGTGACTGTGCCTCACAATAAAAACCTGCAAGCACCATCAATATAAAAATAACGGGGGCATAAGCAAACGAACTCTTACCCTTGTGGCAGGTGAAGACATCGGACAATGTTTCTGTTTTAAAAATAAATAGTTTGCTCATTAAATTACCGGAGATAATTTATAAGGATATACTTTACCTGAATTCCATTGAGCGATGTATAAATTTTCTTCATCGTCCACACACACATCGTGAGGGTAATCAAAATATTTTATTGTCTGGTACATCTCATCGAGTTTACCATCCGCATACTTCGGCTCAGACCCGCCAAGATTGGAAACTACTTTAAAATTTTTATCTAGTATGGTTACAAAACCAGATTGCTTCCACAAATTTGAATTGCTTTGCAATACTGCCGCATACAGGTATGCACCTTTTATAACAGGGCGGCAAACCCATGCTCCCGGCAAAGGGATGGTATCCATATAAACGCCCTCAAATGTATACCGCTTGAATGCATTTTGCTGACGGCTTGTTACCACCAGGCAAGGCTTTGCAGGGGCACGCTGATCCACACATACACCGTGAGCATTTAATAAATGTTTTGCCTCATTTCCTCTGCCGCCAAAATGGCTAATGTATTTGCCCTTTGAATCGTAGCGTATGATAAAATCTTTGCCATAGCCATCTGCTACATAAATATCCCCGTTGGGAGCAATGGCAGTTTCTGTAGGTACGTATTCTTCTGCCTTTGTGTACTCGCCTGTTTCTTTGGGATAATCGAGCGTTAACAGCACACGTCCATCCAAGGTAGTTTTAATAACCTGGTGACGGTTGTTGTCGCAGATAAACAACACTTCTGTTCCATTTTCGTTGAACAGCGTTAAGCCATGTGCACCGGGATATTCGCTGCCCCAGGTAGTTAATAACTTGCCTGCCTTATCATACATCAGCACATTGTTTTTTGTTTCGTTGGTGAGCAAGATAATTCTGCCTTTGCTGTCCTGCACCATCTCATGACAATCGTTCACCGGATTTTTTGCAACATCCGCTTTACTCCAGTGTGTATCGATGCGGTAACGTTTATTACCCTGGCCAAGCAACGGATCTTCTTTAAAAGCCAGCGATGGCTGGTAGATTAATCCTGCGGCTGCAATAGAAGAATTTTTTATAAATGTTCTGCGTTGCATATGATGATTTTTAATTTTAATGTG
>JANXSR010000385.1 GCA_025352625.1 Ferruginibacter sp. | reverse complement strand
CCTTGCGATTACTGATTTCCAAACGATTTTTTTTACAAAAGTAACGAATATCATTAAAAGGAGTTTAGCTATCTATTGCAAGACCGATGGGCTTTAAAATAGTTTTAAGTTTTATTTTATATCGATTTGCTTTTTACTATTTTTTTAATATAGTATTAAAATCTGTAAGTACCTGCTTACAGAAATTTGGATTTTAAAATTTTGGCAATTCATCAAACCTTCCTCAGCAAATTAGCATTATCAAAGTTGTATTAAATGTAACTTGCCGCTTTTAATTAAACTTACAAATTATAGAACTATGTTATTGAGAAATTTTAAGAAAATATTCCTGTTGTGCTGCTTTTTTTATTTACCCTTTACCTCCCTGGCATGGGGTGTTTTGGGACATCGTATTGTTGGGCAAATTGCAGATAGTTACTTGTCTCCAAATGCTAAAAAAGCCATCTCTAAAATATTAGGTACAGAATCAATTGCCATGGCAAGTAACTGGCCTGATTTTATTAAGAGTGATACAAGTTATTCCTATATTTCTCCATGGCACTATGTAAATATTAAGGCAAGTATGACAATGGAGGAAGTGAAGGATTTTTTAGATAACGACACTGCCGTTGATGCCTACACGAAAATTAATTTTCTTGTAAGACAATTAAAAAACAAAAAATTATCAGCAGCCAACAAAGCATTTTATTTAAAGTTGTTGATTCATATTGTAGGCGATATTCATCAACCCTTGCATGTTGGCAGGTTTGATGACCTGGGTGGTAATAAAATAAAACTGACCTGGTTTGGTGCCCCAACTAACCTGCACCGGGTATGGGATGAACAGCTAATAAATTTTCAGCAATTAAGCTATACGGAATATACGACAGCAATAAATCATACCACTGACGGCCAAAGAAAAGTGTGGCAAAAGCAAGAGGTAAAAACATGGATGTATGATTCTTACCAATCGGTAGAAAAGATATATGCGGATGTAAAACCTGATGATAAACTGGACTATCTATACAATTTTAAATTTGTTGATTTGCTCAATACACAGTTGTTGAAAGGTGGAGTTCACCTGGCAGGGTTGCTTAATGAAATATTTGGATAGAAAATATATGCAACCCATATGCTTTGCCTGGTTACACTTCAATTATTTCAAAAATAAATACGACCCATGAGCATAGGTCGTATTTGTTTTTTATATTTCACCAGGTTAAAATTTTTACTTCCAAACTACCCAATTACTTGCAGCAGCCCAATTAGTTGAGCCGAAAGCTCCTCTATAAGGAACAGCGGTAAAAAATGTAGTGAAATCAGGTCCGTCAAAATTTGCGCCTGTTAGCGCCGGAGATCCATCTGCCGGAGTAAGATCAGGGCCACTTGCTGCGTACATTGCTTTCAATTTAAAAGTAGCGGCATCTTCAATCAGTGTGTTTTTATTGGTTGTGTTTAGTGCAAAATCTCTTAAAACCGGATCTCCAAATACAGCATAATCTTTATCCCAGCTAAAAGTACGGCTAACACTATCACTGTGTACGAGATTATATTTAAAGGCTGATCCTGCATCTGAAAGCAATACAGGCCGGGTTTTGTTACATACCATTAAACCTCCCTGCGGGTATTCAGCAATAACAGAGTTTTGTAACACAAACCTCGTTCCTTTACGGATATAAACGCCCTGGTTAAGATTTGTTTTTACAGTTTCCATTCCCTGCGGACCAATAATAGTGCTGTTGGAAATAACCGGACGTGTAAGTGGTAGATTTAATGTTGGCACTTCATCATTATAGGTTTCGATACCATTTGCACGAAGCGCATGTGTTGAAGTAAGTTCAGTTCGGTAAGACAAAAGATATTGTAATTTACCGGCATATCCCAAATCAAAATCAAAGTCATCATCACCATTATTGTACCCAATTAAGTGAGTAGCATTTACAGTGCCACCAACAAATTGAAAGGCATCATCCCTTGAATGTACTATCATTACATTGTTTATTGTTGTTGCAGATCCTACACTTTCCAAACATAAGCCACTTGCTTTATCCACCAGCCATTCATTTTCATTATCAGGATTTATGCCACCACAATATTCCATCCGTAGGTAGCTAATAGATCCGGAATTGTCATCCGAAATAGTGCCTCCAAATTCAGTATCGGGTGAAACTGTCAATCCTTCTACATTGCCGGTGCCAATATTGGAGGGAGCTTTACCAAGTATAATTATGGCACCCCAGTCTCCGGGAGCCTTTGTTGTTGCTGCAGAAGTAAATACTACTGGTTTTTCGAGTGTGCCGTTAATCATAAGTTTAGCTCCTTTAGTGATAACCAAAATACTTTTATCCCCCGAAGCATCATTTTTTAAAGCTGAAACAGTAACGCCTGCTGGTATAATTAAGGAGGCATTATTTTTTACAAAGACCCTGCCAGCAAGAATATAACTTGTATTTGCATCAAGCGTTAAGTCAGACGTGATGTTGTTAGGCAGTGTATCAATTTTGTTGGGTATGGTAGCCATCTGATCTGAATTTTTTTGGCAGGCAGCTAAAGTGCATATCACTGCTACTAACAATAAGGTGTTTTTTATCATAAAAATTTGTTTTTAATTAATGAGGAAGTTTAAATAATTAAAGTACAATTACCCTACCAAAATTACAGACCCTTATATAGCAGGTTTTGTACATGAACCGGGATGTATATATAGAAATAAAACATGCGGTTGTGGAACTAATTACTCTACTTGTACAACATGAGAATCTTCTGAAACCTTATTTTAATTACAGATAAGTAAGTTTTTCATCCTTTTATTTTACCACTCATAAAGTACTTGAGACATTGTCCAATATATAAATAACACTTAATTATTTGATTATGAATATTTTATATTAATGCATACTATTAAACACAAACTATTACTATAAAATGAATGGTACTTTATATTGCACAGTACTAAATTTATTCTTATCTTTGATCTATCAAATTAAAACAAGCAATTAAAAATTAAAAATTAAAAATCATGAAAAAGTTCATTTTTGCAATCTACACAGCAGCTTTAATCGCAATGATGCCTGCAATCTTTATTGGCTATTTAAATCATAATGATGCCCCAAAAGCAACTGAGCCTGTCGTTAACCAGGTAAATGCGTCTTCATCAGTTAATAACTATGAAACAAGTTTTAAACCCGGATCGGTGTTTATTTTAAAAGGGATATAAATAGTTTTAAAAACAAGAGGAAATAAATTATTAGTTTCCTCTTGGTAGTTAATTATTTACAGAAATTTTCTCATTAAAAACTTCTAATTATAATAACTAGCATGGCTTTATGCCTTTGTTGTATGCTACCTTATTGGACAGTTCACAAATCATGAAAATAGTTTTATAACAACCTTATAGATTTTCGATAATGAAACAAAAATTCTTTTATACTTTATTCTTAATTTTTTTATTCCACATTGTCAATGCACAATTAGCTGACTCATTATCTAAAAAAGTAGATGCTATTTTTGATACCTATAACAAAGCAAATTCACCTGGTTGTGCTTTGGCGATATTAGAAGACGGAAAAATCATTTACAAAAAAGGATATGGCATATCCAATTTTGAGTATAATATTGAAATTAATCCTTCTTCAATTTTTCATGTGGCTTCTCTTTCCAAACAATTTACAGCTGCCGCTATTATTCGACTTTCGCTGGAAGGCAAATTGAATCTAAATGACGACATAAGAAAATACATACCCGAAGTTCCTGATTTTGGGCATACCATTACTTTCAACCATCTTCTGCATCATACAAGTGGACTTAGGGACCAATTGGAACTACAAGGCTTTGCAGGTTGGAGAAACGATGATTTGATAACGGAAAAAGATATATTAGAAATGCTCGCCCGTCAAAAATCATTAAATTTTTTGCCCGGAGATGAAGAAAATTATTGCAACACAGGCTATACTTTACTGGGTATTGCCGTTAAGCGGATTAGCGGTGTATCATTAAGAGAATATGCAGATTCAGTATTCTTCAAGCCTCTTGGCATGACCAATACACATTTTCATAGCGACCACACTGAAATTACTCCCAATCGAACTTCGGCTTATAAAAAAGACGAAAACGGAAAATGGAAAATAAGTATCCCCGTATTTGATATGTATGGTGCTACAAGTCTCTTTACAACTGTTGAGGACTTAGCCAAATGGGACGAAAATTTTTATACAAAAAACGTTGGTGGAAATCATTTTATTAATGCAATGCTGGCAACTGGTGTATTAAATAACAATACTCCACAGACTTATGCTTCTGGTTTATATACTGAAACATATAAGGGTTACAAGACAGTGCTGCATAGTGGATCAGATGCAGGTTACCGCAGTATTTTTATCCGATTCCCCGATGAACATTTTTCTGTAATACTGCTTGCTAATCTTGCAAATATCAGAGTAAAAGCTTTATCACTCAAAGTTGCTGATGTCTTTTTGATAGATAAGAGTTTAGAAGATGAAGAAATAGCTTTCAAAACTGACAGTACTATCGTAAAAGAATGGGCTGGCGAGTACATCGATATGGCTACTAAATCGACTATGGAATTTAACTATCAAAATGGCAATTTACAGATTGATAATACAGTTCTTAAGCCATCAAGTAATTTTATTTTTTCTGATTTCAAAAGTAAAATTAGTTGCACTTTTATTGGAAATTTAAAAAATAAAAAATGTTTATTATCCGTAGAAGGTGACATTAATAGAACATTTAAAAAAATACATAGAATCAAATTAACTCCAGCACAATTGCAGGAATATAAAGGAGAATTTTATAGTTCCGAATTAGATACGAAATATAGAATAACTTCAAATGACACCGAGATACTTGTAAAAATCCCAAGAAATGAGGACATGAAATTCCCTCCATTTATAAGAGATATGTTTTATGGTGATTTTAATATTTTATTCACACGGGATAAAAAAAATAAGATTATCGGTTTTTTTCTAACAACTGGAAGTGTACGAAATTTGTATTTTGAAAAAACAATAAACTACTAAATAAGAATTGAAACGATAAGTATAATAAAGGCAGCATACAGCATTGGTATTGCTGCAAGTGGGGACGTTGAAACTTCGCCTGTTTGCATCGCTGTACTTTAGTTCGGGCAGACGAGTTTTAAAGTGTAGAAGTGAATTATATGGGTAGTTTCCAAAATGATAATTGAAAATTTCTCCGGAATTGCACTCTATAACTTTAATCTTCTTTAAATATGCTTACATGCTTCGGTCACCAGTGATGTTCTCTGATGGTAACATTTTTTTTCTGTAATTAATCTACCCTTACTTTCGTGCAACTTATTATTTTGCACAAAAGGTAAAACCAGGTTACAGATGATTAAATTAGAATATTTTAATCGTACTGATTTTGATCAGTTGATTGAATGGATAAAAGATGATGAGTTGTTGATGAACTGGTCAGGGTCTTTGTTCAACTTTCCGCTTACTGAAAAAAGTCTGGAATGGTACATTGATGATGTAAATGATATCAATAATTCGGATGTTTTTGTTTATAAAGGCGTAGATACTGCTACAGGGAAGGCCATTGGTCATATCTCATTGGGGAGTATCAGCAAAAAGAACAGATCTGGACGCATAAGCAGGGTATTGGTTGGTGGAGAAGAAAACAGGGGTAAAGGCTGTTGTAAAGGCATGGTAAAAGCAGTTTTAAAAATTGGGTTTGATGAACTGAAGCTGCATAGAATAAGCCTGGGGGTATACGATTTTAATAAGGCTGCTATTGTATGTTATCAAAAAGCAGGGTTTAAAATTGAAGGTATTTCAAGGGATGTATTGCTATTTAAAGGAGAATGGTGGAGCCTTGTTGAGATGAGTATTTTGGAAGAGGAGTGGAGTATTAATAATTCAGAAGCCTTATAAATGGGGAATGTTTTGGAGTTTTTATTATTTAACCCCACAATTTATTACCCGATTGTAAGCAGCCAAACATAAAAAAAGGGCCAGGATAAAAATCCAGCCCCGTTTAAAATCCAATATCCTATGAAAAACCGATATAAAAATAGCTACTATATTTAAATAAAAAATACCCTAAAGGGGGTATTTTTAGATTTTTTATTAAATAATATTCTCCGGAACCTGTATATCTTCACAAAGGCGATCATTTCATTCCATAAAATCTACTCAATTTTTGTAAAACAGATCGCTGGCATTTCTACTTTTTTAAACTCATTGGTAAGGGTATCAAAATAACGGAGCAGTACCAGGCCATCTGCTC
>JANXSR010000318.1 GCA_025352625.1 Ferruginibacter sp. | reverse complement strand
TTTTTCAGTTACCTCGCCTTAGTAGTTATTACCTCTGCCCAATTTTATAAACCAGGTGCTACCGCTGTAGCATTTTGCCTGGTAGCATGATGATGCCTTTTAGTAAACCAAAAACGCCATCCACTGCAATACCAAGTATCCTGAAGGGGAGGGAGAGTATCCAAAAAACAGGATATAGCACCAACGCCAAAATAGCCAGCGGCCAGCAAAGAATAAAGAGAATGATCCAGACAATAAATGTAAACATAGGTTGAAGATAATTACAGCATGAACACTGCCAAAATGAAATTACATGAACGGCAGTAATAGCACAACAGGTTGTAATTATTAAAACCTTAGTTCTGGATAATACTTCGCTATTAAATCTTAGTTGCCGGATTGTAGATTAGTAACAAGAGGGAACCTGCGCATGATAGGAGGACTGTTCGCAGATGGGTATACTGAAAAATTTACCAACTAAGCAGAAGAAATATTAGTTTGTTGCCCTATAACCAAGCAGCGTTACTCCCATCACTTTTTTGAACATTTTATTAAAAAAAGACTGGCTTCCATAACCCGATTCATAGGCTATCATTTCCATTGTTTTGTTTGTATTGGCCAATAATTTACAGGCGTTCATTATCCTGTATTCATTTAATACTTGCTTGAAAGGTTTTTGAGTATGTTTTAAAAAGAACCTGCAAAATGATGATTCTGTAAAATTCAACATACTGGCTACTTCTTTTGTACCGATGTCTTCAGTAAAATGAGTTGCGATACAATCAAATACTTTGGCAATGCGTTCTGTATCGTGTTTGTTGATATTCAAAGTGGGAAAGGTATCCAATGTTTCAAAGTTCGCATTGGAAAGGGTTTCAAGAATATTGAAATAGGATAACAGTCTTTCAGCAGGTGCTTTTAAAAGTAGATTTTTGAAAGTTTCATCAAAATCATATTCATCATGTAAAGGCAAAACCACCACTTTCTTTGAAGCCTCAATCAACCGGGAAATTCCTTTAAATTCCGGGAATATTTCCAGCATTTTTTCAATTTGTTGCGGACTTATCTGCACCACATATTCTTCATAACGGATGCCTTCAAATCCCTGGTCGAAGCTTCGATGCGTAATATTGGAATTTAAAAGTACAAGTACCCCATTTTGATATTTGTAATTGCTATTTCCAATAAAAAGCGTCCCCTTCCCGGAAGGAATATATACAATTTCAAGTTCCTCATGATGGTGCCACCAGGAGTGCTGGCAAACATCAGGAAACTGGTAATGAAACACCATCAATGACGCATCCGTCTTTGTTTTTAATATTTGTAAAGTTGATTTTTTATTACCCATTTTACCTGCATTTTTATATTACTTGCCTTATTAAGACAATTTAGTGGTAAAAATAGAGAATTCAATTAAAACCTTTTTTTTGAAACAGGGCTAAGTTTGCAATAAACAAAGACCTATAAAAATGAAAATAGAACATCTTGCCATTTGGGTTGACAACCTGGAAATCATGAGAACTTTTTATTTGAAATATTTTGACACCAGTTCCGGTGAAAAATATACCAATGAAAAGAAGCAATACACAGCTTACTTTATTTATTTTGGCAACGACAAAACCCGTTTGGAATTGATGAATAAACCTGGCATCGAACCAGCTATCGGGCAAAGAGGGCTTACAAAAGGAATTGCACATTTCTGTATTTCAGTTGGCAGCAAAGAAAAAGTAAATGAATTTACTGAAACATTCAGAAGTGATGGCTATACAATTTTTAGTGAGCCAAGAACCACAGGCGATGGTTATTATGAAAGCGTTATTTTAGACCCGGAAGGAAATTATGTAGAAATTTCAGCCTGAAAATTTACAATGAAAATAGAAAATATAATTTTTGATTTTGGCGGCATGTTGGTTGCACTCCGGGATATTTATATAAAAATATTTCGATAACGAAAAGACACAATTTTAAATACATTCAATAAAATTTAAACAAAAGACTATGAATTTTGACCATGCAGCATTCCAGGTTTCGGATATTGATAAAGCCAATAAATGGTATATCGAAAAGTTGGGTTTTACATTTCTTTTTCAAGGGATCAATCAAGAGGAGCAGGAGGCGTATTCGTTTTTAGCTTATGGCAATTCAAAATTAGAATTGATCCAGGATTTATTAGTTCCTTATCAAAAGCCTGAAATCAAAAAACCATTTTGTCCACATGTATGTTTGGAAATTGAAGATATGGAAGCAGGTATGAAGTTTTTGGAAGAAAATAATATTCCTGTTTTACGGGGTCCTTTAATGATTGAAAACGAAGAAACCTGGGTTTATTTTGCCGACCCTGACAATAATATTCTGGAATTTATTCAATGGTTTAATAAAAAATAGAAAACATTTATCCCCTCCGTACAGTGGCTTCAGTTTTAAAGCGCTCTTTGTGACTATGCAGCATATTTTATTTTACCTGACCACGACAATTTTAAAAACCATAACCAGCTTTAATTACTGAAAATTTAATTCGGGATAATGCTTCGCTATCAGATCTTTTTCTGATTGTTCAAGTTCCTTCAACAATATCGGTTTATCTTCTGGTCTCAATCCTTTCTGATTAATGCGGTTGATTAAACTCCAGTTTTTAATGGGCTTATCCGGACTTGGGTCTGCAGGTTCATGGGCAGTCAAATCATAGCGGGTAAAATCTATCACACGGTCAGGTTCATCTTTATGCCAGTCATGCAACAGTGCCAGGCGAAATTCCTTATTCATAAACCATTTCATCTCCAGGTTATTATACGAGTCACCAAAGCCCGAGCCCCGTTCAACAAACCGATAGTTCCAGTCATTGTTGTTTTTGTAATGATCCCTCCATAAATTACCATACTCACCAAATGTTACAAAATGGGTGTCCGGCCAGCGCTTGATGGTATCGCCAACCCACATCTCCAGCGCATTACAAATGATGTCTTTGCCCATTTCGTAATACATCTGTACCTCCCAGATATTGGTAACCCAGCCAAACCCGTTTAACTCAAACCCTTTATCAAAATGTAAAGCTTGTGTATGCATCACTTCCTTGTGACCCAGCTCTAACCCCCAGCCAACATAGGTTTCAATAGGCCCAACGCCACGGCGGCTGTTAAATCCTGTAAGCTCATGTCCGTTGGAGCCGCTTTGACGGGCACAGATGAAATCCATCGTCCATCCATCCAGGTTAACACAATCTATAAAATCGGCTTTGCCCTGGGCGGGCTTGCAGAAATGTTCTGTAGAAGGATAAAACGGGTAAGAGGGCGAACCATCCGCACCACCGCCATCAATATTGTGCTGGCTCCAGATAACAGCATGGGCAACATGTATCTTCTCCTTTTCAGCTAAA
This sequence comes from Ferruginibacter sp., assembly GCA_025352625.1. Taxonomy (GTDB): domain Bacteria; phylum Bacteroidota; class Bacteroidia; order Chitinophagales; family Chitinophagaceae; genus Ferruginibacter. Next base: position 8,252 of record JANXSR010000318.1, on the reverse strand, counting down.
TACTTCAAACTATCAGCGGATAAAAATCCGCCCATGATTGCCTGCGGCCTGTAGCCGTTGCCAACAAAATTCGTGATGATTTGAATGGCTTCAGTGATCTCTCTATTGACCCTTTCCCGGGGTAAATACATGGCAGGGAAATAACCCGGGAAATACGACACTTCATCGCCATATTTTTTCTGACAGCCGGCAACATAGTCACGGATCTCAGCATAATTTTTACGTTTATCTTCCAGCGCATTCAATGTAAAGCCCCAGGTAAGCCGCCCATGGGGATTGTTTTTTGCAAATGATTCTCTCATGGCACGAACACCTTCCAATGTGTGCCAGTTGGCCTCATCCCGGGGATGCAATTTTACATCACGGGAAACTTCCCAGGGAGTAGTGCGTATCATAAAACAAAGCGTAACAAAACGTTGCCCCATTAATGAAACCGGCGTTGCTGTGGGGAAATAATTGGTTGGTAAACCCTTCAATGCATTGGCTCCGGCAATGATGCCTGTACCTGCCATAGCAGTATTTCTTAAAAACAAACGTCGGTTCATATTTGGTGTATTATTTATTTTATAAGACTAATTTGCCGTTAGCTTTCGGTTTTAATTTTCCTGCTGTTACAAATTCAGTGGCTTCCCGTTTCCCTTCCAATTTAACGATGTTTCGCCTTATTTTACTGCTGTGGCAGCTGTATGGCTAAAATAGTTTAATCTTCCGCAATCACAGGAGTGTATGGGTGAAATGTTTTTTTGCAGCGATTTGAAAAAATGTTTTATATTTTTTGATATCTTCTGAAATACATTTTATTTTAAGGCCTGCCCGCTAAAAAATGTAAGGCAAACAGAAAGCTGTTTGTTAACTCTCAGCACCTTGTCACCAACCCGAAAATATCAGGCAGCAGAACACGTAACGGATTAATGACTTCAATAAGTACACTACTAACACTCATTCATTTATCTATATTGATCCCCTAACCAACTTAAATTTAATTAAAATGAAAAGGAGAACTTTTATTGCAAATACTTCATTAATGGCCATTAGTGTGGGTGCATTTGGAAGGGTACACTGGAATGGTAAAAATTATGTAGGCGATACACCAACCACGACAGATATACTGGGGCCATTTTACAGACCCGGTGCACCAATGAGAGATAATATTGTTCCTTCCGGTTCAAAAGGTATACCGCTACATTTAAGTGGTATTATTTTTAAAGATGATGGTACCACACCTTTGAAAGACGCGGTTATTGAAATTTGGCAATGCGATGAAAATGAAATGTACGATAATACTTCAGATGGATATTTGTTTCGTGGCGCATTAAAAGCAGGTGCGGATGGTAAATACAGTTTCAAAACTATTGTTCCTGTTCCTTATAAAGCTACTCCTGCAGATGAAGCATCGTGGCGGCCGGCACACATACATATTCGGGTTTCCAGCGACAGTCAGGAGGATTTGATTACCCAAATTTATTTTAAAGGAGATAAATATCTTGATAAAGATAAATGGGCATCAGCCCCACAGGCAGTAAAAAGAATTTTAGACATTCATAAAAACGCTGCAGACGTAAATGAGGTTAATTTTAATATTGTGATGAGTAAAGAATTTCCGCTTGATGCAGCAGTGTATAATAAAATTACAGGGTATTACAGGATGGAAGCTAATTACAACTTTGAGTTTATCAGGAAGGATGATTTATTATTTATGAAAAGAAATGGTCAATTAACAGCTGCACTAAAGTACACCGGCAACAATAATTTTGAATCGGGTTTTGTATTTCCAAAAGTAAATTTCGAATTATTGGCAAACGGCGGCACTAAGGCAACAGTTACTTATCAAGACAAGGTTTACAGAGGGGAAAGATATTTAAAATACAATGAATAACCACAGTGTTGGGGGTTATTAATTGTTTGCAGTATGCTTTTTATTTCCAAGGTTGGCATAAACACTTCCACCCTACAACTGGTGTCCCACCGACATGTGTCAAAATGAATTACCTTACAAATAAAGTAATAGCCAACAACTTTAATTAAAGCATATGAATTAGTTTTAGATGCTTACACATTTGGTGAAGCATTCTATGGTGAACGTGGTCGGTGAAGGCGCCGACCATGGAAGAAAAGGTTTTCTGTGATGGAAGATATACCAATCCCGGAAGCAAAGCAACGGAAGTTTTTTAATATAGTTGCCCGTTAAACTGCGAATGAATTAACGGATTACATTCTGTAAGCCAGCATTAATGCCTTGGGTAAGTCCAGCAAACAACTGACTTACTTCTTGATTTGCCATCTGCATTTGTAAACTGCATTTTTATTAAAATACTTGAATTGATAACTGTATTAACAGGTGTACCAAAAAAGTTGTCAGGAACGAGAAAATGAATATTAGCCAAATGAAGTTGTGGGTTGTAACTTATCAATTTTCCTTGAAAAAGAGTCCCGGCACAACCATAAACTGTTGTACCGAAGTCGTCGCACTTGCATTGAGGGCTGGTTCCATTAAAGGTGAGATAATTATCTACAAAAGTGCATAGCGCTTTATTACAACTTAAGGTAATTTTATTGTCGCATCCATTGTTGGTGTTTACTCCATATAGCGTCAAACTAACACTGTCATTCGGGGCCATATTATAATTATTGGGTCCCAGCCAAAAACCTTTTAACGCTACTCCATCTATTTCTGCATAAGGCAATTGTTTAAAAGGAGTAAGAGTAGAGATTGCTTTTAAACCACCTGATCTAACCCTGATCCGGTTTAGTGCATTGAGTCCAATATTTGCTCTTTTAAAAAGTTGATAATCTAAACCGGATGATACAGATGAATCGGAATTTACTGCTTTTATAACCAATTGAGTAGTGCTGGCACTTATCACTACAGCTTTGCTTGCTGTGGTTAGTCCTTGTGTATAAGGACCAAAGATTCCTGACACAGGGTCGCCGGTTCCAAAGTCAACTGTATCCTTTGTTTTGTCAATATTAAAACCCGTACCTGTTATGGTAATTTCATCATCGGCATAAGGTATGGCGGGTGAAATCCCAGTGATTGTAATTGGCCCAACAGCAACAATAGGTGGGGTAGTAGTAACAGGACTTTTGGTACAGGAAGAAATAATAACAGACAGGGTGAGTATTACTAAGGTTAGCGTTCGCATAATAATTTGTTTTTAATGTTGAAGTGTAAAGATTGTAAATGAAATGCTTTGCCGGTATCACATGATGATGTGATATTTAGAAGGTTTAGTAGGATGAATTGTCAAAACGTTAAACGTGAAATATTGACCATTTACGTTTGAATTAAAACATAGTAATAAGTAAAAAGGAGATTAAACCAACCGCTCTTTCACCGCTTTAGAAACGGCTTCCACCTGGCTATGTACCTGTAATTTTTCGTAGATATTTTTTATGTGGGTCCTTACTGTATCAATACTGATAAAAAGATCTGCAGCAATCAGTTTATAACTATTGCCTTTTGAAAGATTGCTGAGGATTTCTTTTTCACGCTGGGTAAGCTGATAAATATTATCAACAGGCTTTGCAGTTTGCTGCATCTTTTGTATTACCATACGGGCAATGCCCGGAGACATGGGGGCCTCACCTTGCAGTACCTGTGTTATGGCATCTAATAACCTGTCGGAAATATGTTTTTTTAGCAGGTAACCAGAAGCACCGGCACAAATAGCATCCAGCACATGAAGGTTATCATCAAATACCGTAAGCATAATAATTTGTACCTGTTGGTTAAATGTACGTATCCTCTTAACGGCTTCAATCCCATTCATGCCCGGCATATCAATATCCATAAGTATTACATCCGGATGTAGTTCGGTAGCCTGTTTTACAACTTCATCTGCCCTTGCATAATTGCCGAGTAACAATAAATTATCGGCCAATATAATCAGGTTACACAAGCTTTCCCGCAGGTTATCATTATCCTCATATAATACAACACCAATCTGCATTTGAATTATTATTAAAAGCCGGTTACAAAATAGTTCAATTATTTTTTAGTACCTATACCTCAATCATGTGATGGGTACATCCAATGCTATACTTGCTCCTTTGCCTATAGCTGTTTCTATTTTTATTGTAGCCCCCATAGCAGCAGCACGGTCATTTATGTTACCCAACCCATTACCACTTTTAACTACCTGCTTATTAAAACCAATTCCGTCATCTGTTACTGTAAGATTAAGCAATAGCGTATCTAGTTCCAATTTAATATGCAGGTTATTACACTTACTGTATTTTGCCGCGTTATTTACCACCTCTTTAAAAAGCAGGTAAAATTCTTTTCTTTTTTTGATGTCGAATTTTATGCTTGAAAAGTTGCCCGTCTCTTTAAAAGTGTAATTAATATTGAGCGGTTCCAATATCTCTGCAGTAAACTCTTTCATGCGAAAGATCATTTGCTCAAACGTATCGTTTTGTGGATTAATGGCCCATACAATATCACTCATACTTTCCATGATGGCAGAAGAACGGTCTTTTATTTTTTGCATGTTGGCGCCCATCATTGTATCTCCGGTAGCCTGTTGTTGCAATGCTACCTTACTTAGGATATTTATACTGGTAAGGGTAGAGCCAATATCATCGTGCAGATCCCGGGCAATAGTATTGCGCATTTTTTCCATATCGATAAGCCGCTTTGCACGTTGTACCACCCTGTACCTGTTTATAGCAAGAAACCCAATAATAAGTAGCATCGCCAAAAAAATAATTGCACCATATTGAAATGATTTTTGATTTTGCAGGCTTACAAGATTTAATTCCTTATCTTTTTTTAGCAGCACAATTTCCTTCTCCTTTTTTTCGAAGTTAAATTGCTCTTCCATTTTTTTAATCTGTAATTGAACATCCCTGCTTCGAAGGCTGTCGTTTACCTGGTGCAGTTTATTGGTATATTCCAATGCCTTTTCAAATTCTTTTTTATTGGTATAATAATCTGCCAGGTATTGGTAAGAGGAAAGCTCTTTACTTTTATCTTCCATTTCAATGGAGTTTTGCAGGTTTACCATCAGCTTTTGCTCTGCTTTCTTTTGCAAAGTAATACTGTTTTGCGTGGCAATAATTTCTGCATCAACAGCAATTACCAACGTGCTGTCTTTTAATTGAATGGCAAGATTTTTTGCTGTTTCAAAATACTGGGCTGCCTGCCCGCCATCATTTTTTAAAACATATATTTTCGCTAATTCCATATCAGCTTTTGCTTCATCAGGGATAAGTTTCAATTCATGAAAAGATAGTACTGCATCGTTCAAATAAAAAATAGCTTTATCATATTCTCCCAGCCCCTTATTGATTAAAGCTAAATCTCCATTAGCAGTAGCAATACCCCTTTTATCATTCAATTCATTTTTAAGTGTAATTGATTTTGTAATGTAAGGCAGGGCCTGGCTATACTGGCCAATATGAATAAAATCGCTACCGATACTTTGGTTGCAAAATGCAATACCTCGTATATTGGCCAACTCCTCAAAAATAGCAAGCCCTCTTAAATGGTAACGAAGGGCTTCTTTATAATTGCCAATGTCCATATTGGTGTTGCCCACATTTAGGTATTGCCCTGCTATGGATGTTTTACCTGCGACCGACGGACTCTTTTTTTCTGCGGCTATATAATTGGTTAACGATTGAATCATGTAGGGAAGCGCTTCTTTAAAATTGCCCTGTTTTTTATAAAATAGCCCGGCAGCAAGATTAAAATTAGCTTTTACATTTTCCGGAACATCACCGGAACTAAGGTTTTTAAGTAACTGTAAATAATATTCGGCACTGTCTTTTTTACCAGTATTCATTTGTATGGTTATCATTTGTGAGTAGGCATAACTAAGCAGTATTGAATTTTTAAGTACCCCGGCAAGATGGATGGAACTATACAAATAATTTTTAGCTTTTGCCATATCAATACGGGTATATTCAGTGGCAATAGCATTCAGCGCTTTGTTATTTTCAATATCATTATGCCCTTCATCAATTATCCGTTGAAGGCTGTCGATAGCCCTGCTTTGTGCATGAGAATTTTGAAAAGAAAATAATAAAATGAATACAAATATTATTTTAACAGGCATCATGATTATTTTCATTTTCAGTTTATACAATGCATTATCGGACCTCAATTTATATTTTCAAATAAGTGACAGGGGGCAATTCTTTGATACCTTAAATATAACTAGAATTTTATATTTAGTTTTTCTTATTGTGGAAACGGGTTGATTACATTGTTTTGTTTACTGGCAAATTTATCCCGCTACTTTTCAGGTATGTTTACTGCTAAATAAAGTTTAAAAAAAATCACCCTGCTCCAGAGGGGGTGCCACTAAGGCAACAGTTACTTATCAAGACAAGGTTTACAGTGGGGAAAGATATTTAAAATGCAACGGGTAACCACAGTGTTAGCGGGTTATTAATTGTTTGAAGTATGCTTTTTGTGATTAAATGTATGCCATAATAAATAAGCCTTGCGCAAATGCAAACCTTCATTAATTTAAAGAGGAGCATCCGCTGTGAGGGGTTCAAAAATATTGCAAAACAAATCATTTCATTACCTTAGCATTATGGTAGTGATAAAAAGTTATGCAGAATTCGAATTGCATTTAGGCAAAGAAATAGGGGTGTCTTCCTGGCATCAAATAACCCAGGATCAGATAAACAACTTCGCCGATGCCACCCTCGACCACCAGTGGATACATGTGGATGCAGAAAGAGCCAAAACAGAAAGCCCTTTTAAAACTACCATTGCACACGGCTACCTCACACTTTCTCTTGTGCCCTTTTTTTGGAAACAGATTGCAGAGGTGCAGAACCTTAAGATGGAAGTAAATTACGGGATAGAGCAGCTCAAATTTGGGCAGGCCGTACTTGTAAACAGCGAAGTGCGGTGCAGGGTTTCGCTTAAATCTATCATCAACCTAAGAGGCACCACCAAAGCCACGCTCTTTATTCAACTTGAAATAAAAGACCAGCCAAAACACGCCTTTACCGGCGACGTTGTATTTCTTTACCATTTTATGTAACCCGATTATTTCACCCAAATGGTTTAAGCAGGAGAACCTGTTTTTTACCTGGTTAATTTGCACATTATTAACTGTTGCTTACAAAAAATACGGCCGGTATGCGGGTAATAAATTGAGCTGATAAAAGCAGTACTTATTTAATAACTTCGTTTTCATTCTTTATTTTGATGGCTCACTTTTTATATAATCTTAAGGGCGAATTTACTGTGCTGAATTTGCTGGTGTTATTGCTGTTATTTGCGTTTATTTTTTACAGGTATAAAAAAAGAAAAACTGCAATCATTTTATTAAGTGTTACGGTGGTGCTTTTTTTATGTTCTTCCACTGCCTATTTACCCACTTACCTGGCAGGAAGGTTAGAAAGTAAGTACCTGCCTTACACGCAGCAAAATAATTTTAATGATTCAGAAAAAGTATTGATTCATGTGTTGGGAAGCGGGTATGTATTAGACAAGCGATTACCCGCCAATGCACAAATTGGATGGTGTGCATTAGGGAGGTTGGCAGAGGCCATCAGGATTCACAGAATGATAAAAAACAGTGTTATTATTTGCTCTGGATATTCTCCACTTGGTTTAGAAACCCAGGCACAGGTTACCAAAAGGGCTGCTATTGTTTTAGGGGTTGCCGCAGACAAGCTGGAAACACTTAATTTGCCCAGCACCACTAAAGAAGAAGCCAGTGAGTTAGCGGGCCATTACAGTAAAAAATCTACTTTAATTATTGTTACCGATGCTATTCATATGCCGAGGGCTATAAAATTATTTCAAGCACAGGGCTTTAATCCGATAGCCGCCCCAACAAATTATAAAATGAATGAAGGCCCCGTTCAGGACGGTATACAATGGTGGCCTTCTCTGGATCGCATTGGTTTAATGAATTATGTGCTGCACGAATACCTAAGTAACTTAAAAGCTGCGCTGTAAAACTAACAGCTTCATCATAACATGGCTATCTTTTGCCTTCTCCGTAACGCCTTCTTTTTTGTTCGCCGGTTTGTTTTATATCGACAGGTTAGTAATTTCAATATTGTAACCAAATGGGCTGGTCATTAAACAACAGTAACGCTATAGGTGTTTATTGGGTATATTTGATTTTATCTTTTATTAAAAAAATATCTCCATGACCACTAAAAATAAAACTGCATTTTCTGCGAAACTACTGTTTACAGTTCTCATCGGCGTTTGCCTTGCAGCCAGTTGTTTTGCACAAACCAATGGCACTACCATTACATTAGGTGGCAATGCC
>JANXSR010000292.1 GCA_025352625.1 Ferruginibacter sp. | reverse complement strand
GCCATTGGTTCGTGCAAAAGGTAAACTTCTTTAGCTCCTGCCTGTTCAGCACTATCTCTTACTGCACGTTTTTCTACTTCGGTAATACTGCTTGGTATGCAAATCATCATGCGCCAACTGGGAGCAAACAGGGGCTTTTTTGGGTAGATCATTTTGATCATTTCCCTTATCATTAATTCGGCGGCATTAAAGTCGGCAATTACACCATCTTTTAATGGACGAACAGTTCTTATACTTTCATGGGTTTTTTCGTGCATCATCAATGCCTTTTTTCCCACAGCCAAAATATTTTTGGGGTTGTTTCTATCAAGGGCTACGATGGAAGGTTCATTTACAACTACTTCATCGTTAAAGATTATCAGGGTATTTGCGGTGCCCAAATCCATGGCAATTTCCTGTGTGAAAAAATTAAAGAGACCCATAATTTATAAAGAGAAAAAAAAATGTAAGTAATGTGGACAAAGTTGAACTAAATTATTTGAATTAACAATGGCAAACACTTTATTTTTCAACATTTTACAGAAACTTTTATTACGGCTGTAAATCATTAAAATCGTGCCACAAAATTTTTTCACTAACTTATTTAGCTATTTGCTACTTTACAAGTTCTATCGTTATAATTAGCCAATGTTCTTTTAAATGAGTGCACCTGTTGTATAAAACCAGTTAATTAGATTACCTGAATTCGTATCCGATATCTTCCCTGTAATAAATGCCATCAAAATGAATTTGCTCCAACATATAGTTTGATTGTTCTGCAGCCTCCGCAATGTTATTACCAAAAGAAGTTACAGCAAGCACTCTTCCCCCGTTGGTTAACACCTTGTCTCCCTCCTGTTTTGTACCAGCATGAAAAATAATTGTTCCTTCTAACACACTGTCGGTTAATCCTGTTATAACTTTTCCGGTCTCATGTTCATTAGGATAACCTCCACTTACCGCCATTACTGCCACCACAGTTTGTTTACTTATAGCAATATCAATTTCGTTTAAACGCTGCTGTGCTGTAGCCGATAAAACTTCTATCAGGTCATTTTCAATTCTGGGAATAATTACTTCTGTTTCCGGATCGCCCAGGCGGCAATTGTATTCAATCACAAAAGGTTCCCCTTCTACATTAATCAAGCCTATAAAAACAAATCCTTTATAATCAAGCGATTCTTTTTGTAACCCGTCAATGGTAGGTTTAATAATTTTTTGTGTAACTGTTTCCATATAGGCCGCTGTTACAAATGGCACAGGACTAACAGCACCCATACCTCCAGTGTTTGGGCCTTTATCTCCAACACCAATTTTTTTGTAGTCTTTTGCTTCCGGTAACACTACATAATTTTTACCATCAGTTAATACAAATACGCTTACTTCTATGCCATCCAAAAACTGTTCTACCACCACTCTTTTACCAGCTTCCCCAAATTTGGAATGTTGTATCATTAATTGAAACTCAGCCAACGCCTCAATGTGATTGTTACAAATAATTACTCCTTTACCGGCAGCAAGCCCATCTGCTTTTAATACTATTGGCAGCGGGTGATTTCGTATATACTGCATCCCCTCCTCATAGGAAGCTGCATCAAATTCTTTATACTTTGCTGTTGGGATATTGTGCCTGTCCATAAAAGCTTTCGCAAAAGCTTTGCTTCCTTCTAATTGTGATGCTTGCTTTGAAGGGCCTATTACCTGTATATGAGCAGTGGAAGGATTTTCTTTAAAAAAATTGTAAATTCCTTTTACCAATGGTTCTTCCGGACCAACTATCAGCATTGCTATAGAGTTATTTATACAAAACTGGGCAAGTGCTTCAAAATCATTTACTGTAATGGCTACATTTTCGCCAAACTGTGTTGTGCCTGCATTGCCGGGTGCTATGAATAACTTGTCACACAATTTGCTTTGACTTATTTTCCATGCCAACGTATGCTCTCTACCTCCGCCGCCGACTAATAATATTTTCATTTAATTAATTTATTTTTTAAGAGGTTACTTGGGTGTGCGAATTTAAAACAGCTACTACTGTAAACAATAAAAAGTTTATGAACGGCTGCTGTTACAACCTTTTTTTAAGAAATAGCCATGTAGGTTTTGCTGTACTCAAAAGAAATTTACTACTTTGAGTGATAAAATTATTTATCAGCACCATAAAAATAATATATGAGTGAACAAGTAAAAACCGCAGGCCACCCAAAAGGATTGTACGTACTGTTTGCAACAGAAATGTGGGAGCGGTTCAACTTCTATGGCATGAGGGCAATGCTGATACTCTTTATGACCAAGGCCTTACTTTTTGATGATCATTTTTCTTCCAACCTTTATGGTAGTTATATCGGCTTTATTTATTTATCTCCTTTGTTGGGTGGGTATATTGCCGATCGTTTCTGGGGTAATAAAAGATCCATTTTGGTTGGTGGTTTAGTAATGGCAACTGGTGAGTTGATTTTATTTTTTTGTGGGTCTGTTTATGCTTCTTCCCCGGGTTTGTCACAGGTTCTTTTTTATTCTGGCCTTGGCTTTATGATTGCAGGTAATGGCTTTTTTAAACCAAATATTTCTTCGCTGGTTGGACAACTTTACCCGGAAGGTGATAATCGTAAAGATGCTGCATATACTATTTTTTACATGGGCATTAATGTTGGAGGAATGGCAGGGCCACTTATTTGCGGACTGGTGGGGCAGACGGGTAACCCGGCAGATTTTAGATGGGCTTTTTTGGTTGGATGTGTAGCAATGTTATTGAGCCTACTGATCCAAAAACTTTTTCATGATAAATACGTAAAATCTCCGGATGGAAATATTCTTGGTTTAACGCCGGGATCCACACCGGTGGTTGTTGATCCTTTAAGAGGTATTGAACACAAGTTGGTTAAAAAACCATCGGCCCTCTGGCTTAACCCAGTTTATATTGCGATAGGTACTTTGCTATTTGCTGCAGTTATGATTGGCGCTATGTATCTCGATACAAAATGGAGTTATCTTTTCTATCTTCTTTCGGCAAGTTTTCTGTTTATTATTATCCTCATTTTTTCTGATAAAAACCTTACTGCTCATGAAAAGCAGCGAATATGGGTAATGGTAATTATAGCAGTTTTTGTTATTTTCTTTTGGGGTGCTTACGAGCAAACCGGTGCTTCACTGGTGTTTTTTGCAGACCGTCAAACCAATCTCAATTTATGGCCTGGCTACACCATGCCGTCCAGCTATTTTCAATCTTTTAACTCAGCTTTCATCATTATACTGGCACCCATCCTAGCGTGGATTTGGCTAAAAATGGGAAAAAAACAACCCTCCACTCCGGCTAAAATGGGCTTGGGTCTTATTTTACTGGCTTCGGGTTATTTCTGGATCGCTTATGGCGTAAAAGATGTGCAATCCAATGTACAGGTGAGTATGATCTGGCTTACGGGAATGTATCTGTTACACACTTTGGGCGAGTTGTGTCTTTCCCCGATTGGGCTTTCATTGTTCAATAAATTATCGCCGCTTCGTTTTGCTTCCCTGCTAATGGCAGTATGGTTTTTGGGGAATGCAGGTGGTAATAAACTGGCTGGTGTTTTAAGTTCACTCTATCCCTCAGAAGGGAAAACAACTTCTTTTCTTGGATACCAGATTTCAAATCTTCATGAGTTTTTTATGTTGTTTGTTGTAATGGCTGGCATAGCGGGAATAATTCTTCTTTTGTTATCTAACCGACTAAAGAAAATGATGAACTTGAGTGAAGAGTAATATAATTTTTATTTTTACAAAAGGCGATTATCAAAAGTAGTTGATGAAGCAACTGCACAGAATAATTAATTTTTTAACAGAAATGTAAATTATATATTTTTTGCTTTTAAATAAAGTCAGAAAATTTTAATCCATCGCATTTACTTTTTTTAAAAACAACTTTTCATGTCTGAGAAAAAACTATTCCAACCATTTGTATCTCCTCAAACAATTATGAAAGAATTGACGGTAAAGTCAATTTTATTAGGAAGTTTATTCGGGGTAATATTCGGTGCTGCCACAGTTTACCTGGCATTGAAAGCGGGGCTAACTGTTTCTGCTTCTATCCCAATTGCAGTTATCGCCATTACGTTAGGAAGAAAATATTTTAAAACAACCATTCTTGAAAACAACATTATTCAAACTACCGGAAGTGCAGGTGAAAGTATAGCAGCCGGCGTTGCATTTACGTTGCCTGGTTTTTTGTTTCTGTCATCACCAGACAGTGCTTCATATTTTAATTATCTCACCATTTTGATATTAGCAATTGTTGGGGGTATGCTGGGTACTTTACTGATGATTCCTTTAAGAAAAGCATTGATTGTAAACGAGCATGAAACACTTCCCTACCCGGAAGGAACTGCTTGTGGTGATGTTTTAAAAGCAGGCGAAAAAGGAGGTGATTTTGCACGAACAGCTTTCTGGGGACTCGGTGTTGCTTTCAGTTATGCAATACTTCAAAAAATATTACACATCATTGCTGAAACACCCGTGTATGCTACAAAACAGATCAATAAGTTTTTCCCTTCTGCCCAAGTGAGTGGAGAAATAACGCCTGAATATTTAGGGGTAGGTTATATCATAGGACCAAAAATTGCCGGCGTTTTGGTGGCCGGTGGTGTACTGAGCTGGCTCGTTTTTATACCGCTATTATCTTCATTAGTACCAGCTGATACTATTGCTACACAACTACATAAACTGGGTTACCTGGCCGATCTGGCAAAAGATGGCGGCAAAGGTGGTTGGAATGCTGCCACGCATACTTTTGCTGATTACCCGGCTGCCATTTATTATGCTTTCATTAGGCAAATTGGTGCAGGTGCTGTTGCTGCTGGCGGCATCATCACCTTGTTTAAAACAATACCAACCATTGTTAAATCCATCAAGGGAAGTGTAAGTTCTATCAAAAATAAATCTGCAGATGCTGAAAATAATCTTGTCTTAAGAACTGAAAAAGACCTCAACATTAAAGTAGTTGGTTTTGGCAGTTTAGGACTAATTGCCCTGATTGCGCTTTTACCACAGGTACCCGGCGAAAGCGTTTTACAAAAATTATTAATAGGCATATTGGTTATTATTTTTGGTGCTTTGTTTGTTACCGTTTCATCAAGAATTGTTGGCCTTATTGGCTCTTCCAACAATCCAATAAGTGGCATGACCATAGCGACTGTTATGGGAACCAGTTTAATTTTTATGGCAATAGGCTGGACGGGGAGTGCCTACGAACCTTTGGTATTGGTGGTAGGTGGAATGATTTGTATTGCTGCGGCCAATGCCGGTGGAACATCACAGGATTTAAAGAGTGGATATATTGTTGGCGCAACGCCTCGTAATCAGCAAATAGCTTTATTTATCGGTGCTATTGTTTCTTCCATAGTTATTGGTATTACCATTAAATATTTAGACAAGCCTACCAGCGAAATGCTGGCACAAGGTATTCACCATGCCATTGGTACTGAAAAATATCCTGCGCCACAGGCAACTTTAATGGCAACTTTAATTAAAGGTATTCTTTCTTTTAACCTTGATTGGCAGTATGTTTTTGTGGGTGTTTTTGTAGCTGTTGTTATGGAACTATGTGGTATAAAATCATTAAGCTTTGCTGTAGGTGCCTACCTCCCATTATCTACCACCTTACCTATTTTTATTGGTGGTGCAATTAAGGGGCTGGTGGATATTAAAAAGAAAAAAGAAAATATTATTGGTAGCAGCGAAGAAGAGGAATTAGGAAAAGGAAGTCTTTTTGCTACAGGCCTTGTTGCCGGAGGTGCTGTAGCGGGTGTAATTATTGCTTTTCTTTCCGGTAGTGATGGAGGTGATAAATTTTTAAGGAAAATTACGTTGGAACATTCTTTAACTGAACTTTTAAGCACTGGTGGATATTTTATTTTGGGAGTATTATTTTTTGCGGTTATGGGTTTAATGCTTTACAGAACTGCATTAAAAAAATAAATCAACTACCAACCAAATTAAGAAAGCGGTCAAAAGCCGCCTTCTTAATTATATAAATTGTAAGTAATTGCACTGTTTTCCTAAAATAAGTTTATCATTTGCTCCCAGCCATTTATTTAAAACCGTAGCATACACGTCTTTAAAATCTACTGTGTGTTTAAGATCGCCTTCGTTAAGATCAGCCAGGTCAGGCAAGGCGTTCAGTATTCCTTTTTCTTTTAAACCTCCGCTAATGAAAAACATATTATTGGCCGTTCCATGATCTGTGCCGCCACTTGCATTTTGCGAAACCCTTCTGCCAAATTCACTAAAGGTCATCATCAATACATCCTGAAAACGATTGCTTTTTTTTAGATCATTGCAAAAGGCTTTTATCGCATCATTTAATTCAGTGAATAATCTTTTCTGTTGCTCCTGCTGGTTTACATGTGTGTCAAAACTTCCCAATGAAACATAGTATACTTTGGTATTAATATCACTTTTAATAAGGGTTGCAATAGTTTTAAGGTCTTTACCAAGGCCCGTTGAAGGATATGTTTCAACGGTTGGATACAACTTGCTTTGCTGAAAAATATAATCGGCACTGCTAAGTGTTTCACTCATTGTTTTGTACAGGTAGTCTGCCGTTTCTTCTCCTTTGTGATGATCCGCAGCTATGTCTTTAAAATATTTTTCGTTACTCGTGCTGTATAATCTTCGTGGATCTTTAAAAGCAAGCCCATTGTTGGTTTCGCCTTTTAGTGCAAGGCTTAAAATGTCATCAATTTCCAGTGCCTGTGTCGGCTTTATACAACCGTTACATTGTGCATCCAGGTATCGCCCTATCCATCCTGTATTAGTGTAATCACTACTGCTGCTGGCAGTTTGCCAGATATCCATACTTCTGAAATGCGACCGATCAGGATTGGGATAACCAACATTGTTTAAAATACCCAAACTGCCATCGGCATATAAATCTTTAAATGCTGCTAACGCCGGATTTAAGCCCACTTCATCAGTAAGCCGCACTGCCTGTTGTTTTGCAATACCAAGCTTTGGACGCTCTCTGTAATAAATATCATTTTGTATGGGGATTACTGTATTCAACCCATCATTGCCGCCACTAAACTGAATTACCACTACCACCTTATTGCCAGTCGGCACCATCATAGGTTTTTCTAAAGCCTTTAAAAATTTGGGTAACATAAAAGATGCTGTAGCCAATGAACCAACCTGTAAAAATTGTTTGCGCTTTATTAGCATAATTAAAAATTAAAAGATGTAAAAATTCTTGTTTAGAGGATTGAAAAACTTAGTTAAATGAATCCATTAACACAACTGGTATTCGGGTGTACTCATTAAATTAATGATGACGCTTTTAATATAATTTTCTCTATTTTCATTGTTCAGATATACAGCTAACAAAATATTACTCACCCTGCTTTTAGTTTGCAGAATAGTATCTGAAATTTTTGGTAATAAATTTTCTCTTGGTACGCTTTCAAATATAGTGGCAACACTACTCCAATCCACCTCTGCAGCGGCTCCTTTGTCAGCATAAGATTGATTGAATTTATCTGCAATTCTATCCTGCATCATTTGCCCCATCATAGTGTCATCGTCGCTTTTTGGGCGTATGTTAATGGTTTCATTTGCAGTAATTATTTGTGGTATTCTTAACCTCAGCATTAGTGTGCTGCTGTCTATCCAGCTTTTACCTCCCGGCCAGCCTGCTACATTGGGCGGGTAAAAAAGTATTTGCCCCAATGCTCTTTGAAATAACAATTGGGTACTTTCATTTTGTAATGTGAGGGGCAACAATCTCCGGATGCCTGCAATCAGTTCAACAGGCGATTTTATTTTTGTACCAATATTTTTTTCTTCATAAAACCAGTCACTGGTAAAAATATCGTTCATCAGTTTTTTAATATCATAACTACTTTCGTAAAACCGGTTAGCCAACCATCCAATTTTTGCATCATCTGGTTTTTCATTTACAAAAAAGCAGTATATTTTTTTGGTGATGAAGATTGCTGTCTGCTTTTGTTCCAACAAAATATCAATGATGTCATCTCCGTCAAAATTGCCTGTTTTGCCCAAAAAGGTTTTGCTTCCTGCATCATGCTGAAATGGTCGAAACACAAATTCGCCTTGCAAATTAAAGCCCCAGCCTGTAAAGGCTCTCGCAGCTTCCTTCACATCGTTTTCTGTATAATTTCCCCGGCCCAGTGTAAATAATTCCATCACTTCCCGTGCAAAATTTTCGTTGGGATGTTGTTTTTTATTTTGCTGGTTGTTTAAAAATTGTAACATGCCGGGGCTCTTGCTTACTTCCCTTAAAAGATCACCAAATTTTGCAAAAGCATTGGTTCTCACAATGTTTAATAATTGTTGCTGAAAATAAATATTGATAACCCTGCATGCAAAATGCCCATGCCAAAACAAACTCATCTTCTCTCTCAATTGTGCTTCACTGTTAATCATCTCATCCATCCAGCGAATATTCAATGTTTTAAGATCTTCTCTTGACTGTTTTTGAATGGCCCTTTTTTGTTCTTTACTAAGTTTTTCCAGTTGTACCAGGTCGTCTACTCCTTTTACCAATCCATCAATTAAGTTGTCGGCAACTTCTATTTTTTTCGGGCTTTTTTCAGACGTTTTTAGCAATAGTTCCCATAGTTGTTTTGCTGTAATACCATCCAGACTGGCAGCATTTTCAGCCA
Organism: Ferruginibacter sp.; assembly: GCA_025352625.1. Classification (GTDB taxonomy): domain Bacteria; phylum Bacteroidota; class Bacteroidia; order Chitinophagales; family Chitinophagaceae; genus Ferruginibacter. The sequence continues at coordinate 952 of JANXSR010000292.1, read as the reverse complement.
TCGGGCCAAAACCCGCCCGCCACAAAAGATGTTGATTTTTTAAACGATTGGATAACGGCATGTACAATTTTTATTGGTGTAAATAAATTCAGTTAGCATTGACTGCTGAAACTGGTTATGGTTTAACGCCCAATTTTTATTTGTAGTCTCCTTTCGATTTGGTTTGTTATTTAATTAACTTTTTATGAAGGTTGGTTATAAGCAACAATAATATTTTCATTATTATTTAAGATTTGGGTATTAAATAAAAAACAAGACAAACTACAAGTGCTGCCGTTACCGGCAGCACTTGTTATAATTTTCTTAGTGGCGCATATTTTAACTAATTATTGAGTTACCAAAGTATCTATGCAACACTTTTGGTAATTCTATACCAGCATCTGTCTGGTTGTTTTCCAACAGGCATGCAACAATCCTTGGCAGTGCCAGTGATGAACCATTTAATGAATGTAGCAAGGTGGTTTTACCTTCTGCATTTTTATATCGAATCTTCATTCGGTTTGTTTGAAAGTTTTCAAAATTACTTACAGAACTTACTTCCAGCCATTTTTGCTGGGCTGCACTAAACACCTCAAAGTCGTAAGTGAGGGCACTTGTAAAGCCCATATCGCCACCGCATAAACGAAGTATGCGATAGGGTAATTCAAGTGATTGCAAAAGTATCTCTACATGCGTCACCATTTCTTCCAGCACGGGGTAACTTTTTTCAGGATGTACCAGTTGTATAATTTCCACTTTATCAAACTGGTGAACCCTGTTCAATCCTCTTACATCACTTCCAAAACTTCCTGCCTCTCTTCTAAAACAAGGCGTATAAGCCGTCATCTTTATTGGCAGTTCCGCTTCTTTAATAATTTCGTCTCTGTAAATATTGGTAACAGGTACTTCGGCAGTTGGTATCAGGTATAAGCCATCTGCAGTTGCATGATACATTTGTCCTTCCTTATCCGGC
>JANXSR010000207.1 GCA_025352625.1 Ferruginibacter sp. | reverse complement strand
ATCATATTATTGATATTGGCCCCGAAGGTGGCGATGGTGGGGGATTGGTATTGTTTGAAGGTGTACCTGAAAACCTGGTAAAAGTGAAAGAAAGCTTTACCGGAAAATATTTGTATACAGAATTAAAAAATGACAAAGGACAGTCTGGAAATTAGAATTGTGGTTTCAGGGGTGAGCAAGCGTATACAAGTACACACAGCTACTGGGTATTATTTCCGTTCTATCGCTTTGCCATTAGTTTTTGATCACCAGAGGGATAGTCTCGTGCAGTTATTCAGCATCACAATTTATGGGTTGCTTACTGGTAACTTATTTTTATAAAATGATCGTAATCTTTTTATCCGCCTTGTGATTTGTTGTACAACATTACCAGCATAAAGCAGGTTACCAGCAGTACCATCTTAAATAAGATCGGGTTGGTTTGTAAATTGTTTTTCATAATTGATATTTGTTTGTTATTAGTATTTAAAATCTTTCAGGGCATCTCATTTGGTTAACTAATCTTGGACTATGTTCACTGCTTGCTCCGAGGTTTATGCCCAGTTTAAATAAAAACGAAAAGTAAGCATCGTTATTTTTTGAATTGCCCCGTTGAAAACCCGGATCTGTACGTGTCAGTGTACCCGGTGCTTTATCATGAATCTGCAATGCAATATTGGCATCAGCTGCAGGCAAATATTTATTGAATAAAGATGGATCTATATAAGTAGTGCTTACATCATCTATATAATCAGTAAATGTTTTTCTATACAACAATTCAATACCGATATTCATATTACCTGACAATAAATATTTTACTCCTGCACCCATTGGCATATTTAGCTGTGTCAGCGAGTAGTTCTTTCGGTTGGGATATTCTGCAAAACCCTCCCCCTCTGTGTGCAAGGGGTGTAAATAATACCAGCCTTTATCTCCATTTTGGTCGGTAATTGAACCTTGCGGATTAAAATGAAAAAGACCTATACCTCCAAAAACATAGGGCCTTAGCAGGGGCTGATAATCTTCATTATTTCGTTGCAGCATCATTAATGGAAATATTTCAATCGCTGTATATGCTTCCCATACATCACTCCTAAAATCCAGGTTACGAAATTTTCTGTATGATTCAGCTCTTCCGTCGGTTACTATAATTTTATCCTCTCCGGCGAGGTAAGTATATTGTGCAGCAAATCTTAAGCCCAGCCATTCATTTGCATGGATACTTAAAAATGCACCTTTCATTAATTTTGTCAGTGGAAGATTTAAATCTTTAACGAATGTTGTTCCATAACCACGGTGACCACCCAGGTCGCCTAAAAAAAATGTGGGTCCAAAATTTAATCCTATTTCAACATTCATTTTTTCTCCGCCCAGCCTGATGTGTTGGGCTTTAGCAGATCTTACAATAAAAACTGTAAGCAGAAAGAACAAAAGACCTCTATAAATAAAATAGTGTAAACGTTTTTTCATGCCTTCAGGGGTTTTGGATATTGGATGCGATACTATATTTATAAACTCCTTTAAATGAGCGTTACAATCTATGTATCTGCCAAAATAAAACGAAGGCAGTTGTTAAATATTGTTTAATAAAGAAAATTATGCTGTGTAGTACATTTCAATGTGAGGAATGCCATCTTCCAGGTAAGTTTCACCTAAGGGTTTAAAACCAAGCGATTCATAAAAACGTTTAAGGTACAGCTGGGCGCTGATAGTAATTTCGGAACAATTAAACTGTTGTAATGCAGCAGTGATGGCCCTTTGCATTAACTCCCGGCCGGCGCCGGTTTTTCTATAAGGTAAGCCAGTTACAACCCTGCCAATACTGGCATCTTTGTAAGAAACACCGGGCGGAAGAATTCGACAATAGGCAACCAGCACATTGTTATCCCAGGCAGATAAATGAAAACTCTTTAAATCTTTATTGTCAGCATCCTGGTACACACAATTTTGCTCAACTGAAAATACTTCTATTCTTAATTGTAAGATGGTGTAGAGTTGTAAGGTAGTTAGCTCTTCAAAAGATTGATATTTCCAGCGTAGTGTTAACATGAGTAATTGTAGCGTTGGTATATTTTTCAATGTATTTATTCTTCTATAACATAGTAGATTTACTTAGTGCTATCCCGTGCATTTTATTTATTTTATTAGAGCCGGCTTTTATCGTTGCCATTCATTTTAAATTCCATTACTGCAGCAATTGAGGCAGCCCGTGTTTTTGCCAGCGTTGCAGTTTTTCCGGTAAACAAATCATCAACTGTGCTGCAAAATAATAACAGCCAACTTGCAAAATATTCTTTTTTTAAGGGAATTTTTTTGTTGAGGTTATAATGAACCTCCATAGCATTTTTTTTATAAACCATATTATCAAGCAAAATAGTTTCCCAAAAATCAACAATTAGTGGAACATGGTGCTCCCAGTTAATTGGTACAGCTCCCGTAAAAATAAAACCAATTGCAGGATCTTTTTTCACTGCTTCATAAAACTGAACGATCAGCTTTTCTATATCTGCTCTTGTGGTAATATCTTTTTTAATATCCATATTTTCCTTTCCATCTTTCTTTTAAAAATTTTCTCATTTCCTCTTCTCTTGCATTTTTTTGGGGCATATAAAAAGCGGTGCCTTTTAATTGATCAGGCAGATATTCCTGCAAAGTGAAATTGTCCTCAAACTGGTGAGCATATTTATAGTCTTTGCCATAACTCATTTCCTTCATTAGTTTTGTTGGGGCATTGCGCAAATGCAATGGCACAGACAGGTCGCCCGTTTGTTTAACTGCCGCAGAAGCGGCACTTATGGCAACTACAGCAGCATTGCTTTTGGCACTGCCGGCAAGGTAAGTAGCACATTGCGAAAGTATGATCCTGCTTTCGGGGTAACCAATCATGCTAACCGCCTGAAACGTACTGGTAGCAAGCAATTGTGCGTTGGGATTTGCATTGCCAATATCTTCACTTGCAAATATCACCATGCGCCTGGCAATAAATTTTACATCTTCGCCACCCTCAATCATTCTTGCCAGCCAATACACAGCACCATTGGGATCGCTGCCCCGCATACTTTTAATAAAGGCAGAAATAATGTCGTAATGCTGTTCTCCTTTTTTATCGTACAAAGCAATTCGTTGCTGGGCAATTTCCATTACTTTATCATCAGTGATAACTGCGTTGGTATCCAATACATCGGTTACAAGTTCTAAAAGATTCAGCAGCTTTCGGGCATCGCCACCACTAATGGTTAGTAACGCATCCGTTTCTTTTAAAACAATATTTTTTTGGTGTAATACGGTGTCTTTTTTTAAGACTTCCTGCAACAGCTGAACCAGTTCTTTTTTATCAAGGGCCTTTAACACATATACCTGGCAACGACTTAGCAAGGCACTGTTTACTTCAAACGAAGGGTTTTCTGTAGTAGCGCCAATTAAGCGGATAATTCCTTTTTCAACAGCGCCCAACAAGGCATCCTGCTGGCCTTTATTAAAGCGGTGAATTTCATCAATAAAAAGAATGGCACCTGGTTTTGTTTTAGCATCTTCAATTACTTCACGTACTTCTTTTACACCTGATGAAATGGCGCTGAGCGTATAAAATGGAACTTGTAAAGTGTGTGCTATAATATTAGCAATAGTGGTTTTACCAACTCCCGGTGGTCCCCACAATATCAGTGATGGAAGTTTACCTTGTTCAATGGCAGTGCGTAAGATACTGCCCTTGCCTGTCAGGTGTTGCTGACCAACCAGTTCATCCAATGTATTAGGGCGCATTCTTTCTGCTAAAGGGGCTACACTCATACCATAAAGGTAAATTGTTTTGCCCCTATTTACGCCGCGGCGGATAATAAGAAGTTTATTTTTAAATAGTATTTGTAATTTAAAATACGCTCCTTATTTTAGGTAAGGTAAAATTTCTTCGGCGGTAACTGCTTTTTCGGTATCATCCAGTTCAAGCACAATTAGATAGCCATTGGCTCCACCCGCTTTTTTTACAGCATCGGCTAATTTCTTCTGGTCGCTTACTATGCGTTTGCCGGTAGCATCCCATATTTCTTTGGTACATAAACAACCGGCAGTAGGCGTGTAAGGATAGTATGATTGACCCTTATAATACTCCGGATCAACAGCTGTTCCGTGGGCAATTATTTCTGTACGACCAATAGTGCCTGCATAAAAACTTTCATACAAGGGGTCGTAAGCAAACAGGCTCTTGGGCAATAATTTACCATACCATTCTTTTCTCCATACCGTATCAGTAATGGAGCTGTCTTTTAAAAAATGTTTAATGGAAGTTTCGGCCGGCATGGTTAGCTGAATGTTTTCTGTTGGGCCAATAAAATTGCTCCTGCTTTTGTCAAAACCATCCATTCTAAAAATACCCTGTGGCGTATTGCCATTGGTTATGTAGAAGGGAAGACTGCTTAAACTTTTTGCCAGTTGCGAAACAGTAAAAATAACGCCATTGCTGTTGGTTACAAAATTGCCTCCGGTATCTTTAATCAATACGAGGCCGGGGTAATTTCTGTTTTTACGTTGTATGCTGTAAACAATTGTATTACCTTTTAGATACTCTTTTTTAAAAAGCGGTTTAAAGAAAACAGGCAGGCTGATTTTTTTTATTTTGTCAATATTTTCCAGGTGTCGGGTTAGTCCGGATACCGCAATAAAATCATCGCCGGTATTTAGCTGGTTCCTTCGTTTTGAAACAATTTTACCCACATAGTTTTTATTATTGCGGGAAGTATCTGTAAGTAACAGGTATTCTGCACACATGGCAAAAACTTTACCGTTAACAGTTGTATTAAATAATTCGTCTGCCTGTGGCATGAAATTTTTTAGCTTGTTGGCGTATACCAGTTCCAGAAAAGTTTTCTGAAAATCGATGGTTCTTTTTTTAAGGCTGTCTGCTGCTATTTTTAATTTGGCCATTGTCCATGGCTCTTTGTAAAAAATAAGTTCCATGGCATAAAATGCCTCCTGCCAGTTTTCTTCTGTAGTGTCTGCAAGGTGCAGCGATAAATTTTTTGTGATGGAATTATGGATAAGGTTGTTATAAAACTTAGTACGGTTTTGTGCGGTTGTAAATTTAGAGAATACAATACTGTCTGTTTGTGCTATAATAGCAGAACTAAACAGAATTATAAATGCTACAGAAAATATTTTTTTCATTTACACAAAGTAAAATAAAAAATGTGGTAGTAAGCGGAGATCTCAAATAGTTGTACGGAAGGATATCAACACAAAGCCCTGCTAACAATGTCAACAGGGCTTTGTGTATATTTTTTATAAATAAACTATTTCAAATCCAGCTTAATCTGTAATTCCTCAAACTGTTTGGCATCAATGGTACTTGGTGCATCCAGCATTACATCCCGGCCACTATTATTTTTAGGGAAGGCGATAAAATCACGGATACTTTCGCTGCCACCAAGGATGGCACACAAACGGTCGAAACCAAAAGCCAGTCCGCCATGTGGCGGAGCGCCGTATTCAAAAGCACCCAGCAAAAAGCCAAACTTGTGCTGCTGTTCTTCTGCATCCATACCGAGGGCTGCAAACATTTTTTCCTGCAATGCCCGTTGAAAAATACGGATAGATCCGCCGCCAATTTCGTTGCCATTTAATACCATGTCGTATGCATTGGCTTTAATACCGGCATAGGGATGTTCCAGGTATTTGGCTGCATCTTCAATCACCGGATTGTTGTTGATCATGATATCAATATGGTCAGGCTTGGGAGACGTAAACGGATGGTGCCTCGCTACCCAACGATTGTCATCTTCAGCATATTCAAACAGCGGAAAATCCAGTACCCACAATAATTTAAATTCGTCTGTTTTGCGCATACCTAATTTATCCGCCATGTACATCCGCAGGTCGCTGGTGGCTTTACGGGTTTTTTCTTCAGCACCGGCCAATATTAAAATTAAATCACCTGCTTTAGCATTGGCTGCTGTAGCAATGGCTTTTAATCTTTCGGCATCATAAAATTTATCTACGCTGCTTTTAAAAGTACCATCAGCAGTACATTTAATAAATACCAGTCCCTTCATTCCAATTTGCGGACGTTTAACCCACTCCGTCAATTCATCTGTTTGTTTGCGGGTGTATTCGCTGCAACCGGGTACAGCAATCGCCAGTACAGTTTCTGCATCATCAAAAACACCAAACGAAGCGCCATCAATCAATGCTGATTGTGCAGCCTTTGTTGGAAAAGTATGTTGAGGAAATTTTAAGTTGGCAATTTTTATATCAAAACGAATATCGGGTTTGTCATTTCCAAAATGCCACATTGCATCTTCCCATGTCATGCGTTCAACAATATTGGTGTAGTCTATATTTTTTACATCTTTAAAAATACGTTTAACCAACCCTTCAAACATATTCAGAATATCCTCCTGCTCAACAAAACTCATTTCACAATCTATCTGTGTAAATTCAGGCTGACGGTCGGCACGCAAATCTTCATCCCTAAAACATTTTACAATCTGGTAGTAGCGGTCGTACCCACTCACCATCAGCAATTGCTTAAACGTTTGCGGGCTTTGGGGCAATGCATAAAATTGTCCAGGGTTCATTCGGCTTGGCACCACAAAATCTCTTGCACCTTCCGGAGTAGATTTAATTAAGAAAGGGGTTTCAATATCCATGAAATTATTTTCATGCAAATAGTTTCTTGTGCTTCTGCCAACAGCATAGCGCAGTTCCAAATTCTTCTTCACCATATTACGGCGCAAATCTAAAAAGCGGTATTTCATCCGCAGTTCATCACCGCCATCAGTATCATCCTGAATAGAAAAAGGAGGCACCGCCGATTTATTTAGAATGGTAAATTCACTCACTGCAATTTCAATTTCACCTGTGGGGATATTTGCATTTTTGTTGCTTCGTTCGTTAACGATCCCTTTCACCTGTAATACAAACTCACGGCCCAGCGGATTGGCATCCAACTGCGCATTCAGGTTTTCTGAAAACAGCAATTGCGTAATACCATACCTGTCACGCAAATCAACAAACGTAATGCTGCCAAACTTACGGATGGTTTGCACCCAGCCACTAAGGGTAATTTCTTTTTTTGTATCGGCGATTCTTAATTCGCCGCAGGTATGAGAACGATACATGAAAATGTGTTTATGTTTTTTAGTTTTTGTTACCGGCAGTTTATCTCTTATCGGGCGACATTGGCGACGCTCCATTCAACAGTGGTACTGCTATGTAGCTTTTACCAAAGCGGCTGCAAATATACATAGAGAAAGTTTAGGGTGGCAGGGTTATGCCGAAGAAGATATTTATAATAATAAGTTTGGATATGACTTTATTTAAAAATACTTACCATCGCTTAAGCAAATAAGTACATTGATAACAGGTAGTAATTACCTGCTGTTATTTTCGTTTAAAAGTTACTATACATAGGCAGCACCGCTCTCAAAAAGCCCCCTCACAGTAGCAACGCTTTCCGAAACTGCTTTTAACTGGTAGTGCGGAAAGTCAGGAAAACTAATCCAGCTGCCGCCCCATTCCAGTTCTGTTAACTCCGGCAATACCATTGCAGGCAATTGTTTGTATTTACTGTCGGCCAGTATGTATTTACCATTTTCAAATAAACCAATGTCCCAGGCAATACCAAAATTATGATTGCTTTGTCCACCTTTTGCATTGGTTACTTTAGGTTGGGTGTTACCATTTCTTCCCTGCCTGTATAAGGCATCCTGTTCTGCATAAGTACGGGTGCCCGATAAAAGACGTACATCTTTACCCTGGTCTGTAAGGATGGTAATAAATTTTCTTGCAGCAATTTGTGCTTGCGGCACAAGGGTAATGATATTACTTTCACTTCTTGCATCTACAGCGCCAAACCGTAGCTTAATGCTTTCACTTTGCTGCACAAATGCCGCATCGGCGGCATCCGTTTTTGGCCCCCAGCTGCCATCCAGTCGGGCTGTATAAAATCCGTTGGCTTTTAAAAAGCGCTGGTAAAAAAGTACATCTTGTTTCAATAACTGGTAACTCATGTTGTGTGGGTTTAAGCGCTTTGGAAATTATGAAAACATACCTGGGTTAAGTTACAGGTGAATGGTGAGTAGTGGGTGGTGAGTGATGTATGTCTGAGGATTCGGTAACTGCTCACAACTCACCACTCACTACTCACCTCAAACACTATCCGTTTCCATCAGCATTGTTGTTTTTCGACTTGTATCGGTCGAATATTTTTTTACCAAAATAACTTACTATCGGTATTAAAATAAGTACCAGTAATTTCTCCGGATTTTTTCTCAGCCAGTCAACCAGCGTTCTCCAGAAATTTGTTTCCAGTTGTATGCTGATATTAAACTCTCTTGTATCTATGGGCTTCACAGTGCCATCTTCTTTTTCGGCCACTACTTTTAAAAAAAGCCTGGCATAACGAACACTTGTTTTTGGCGTAACGGCCCATTGCCATACACTCTTTTCTCCGTCGGCTGTATCAATCAACTGGCGCTGGCTGTTGCCCAATGAGTCAATCCTAAAATTACTATCCGGATCATTTAGTGTAATGGTAAGCCACTTGTAATAATAAATATTGATGCCGGTTAAATAACTGGCGGTATCCGACTTTCTTTCCGGCTTTACCTGTGTGTTGGCATTTTGCAAATCTTCTTTTATTTGCTCTGTCAGTTTGTTGACAGCCTCTTTTACATTTACTGCCATCACCTGCGCATAAATGCTTCTTGTTTCATCCTGCTTCATATTGGTAAAATACGAATAGCCCAATACGGCCGATTTTTTTGTGTTGGTTGTAACTGTCTTTATTACCGAATCTTTTTTGGCCGTAGCTGGATCTTTCTTTACAGTACTATCAACCATCACCGGCGGCTTTACAGGCGGTGTTTTAGTAGTTGTGTCTACATCTATTTTTTGTGCTGAATCTACTACAGCTACTGCACTATCTACTGTAGTTTGCTGGGTAGTAGTTTCTTCGGCATTGTTACAGCTATCAATTAATATAGCCAGGGCAAATAGTAATGTTGTTATTTTCATCATCAATTTAGTTGCTTAAAATAAGTAGCAGTTGCCATGGGTTAATGCCTTCTTAAAAACGGCATAACACTGTATAACTGCAAAAAATACAGGCTGTTTCAGAGACGTAATATTTTACTGCTTTTTCAAAATAATAATAATAGCAACACTATATTTCAGCAGGGTTTAACTGCCAGTCTTCGCTGGTGGTTTCTGTAATAACAAAGGGGCACACCTTACATGCATCTGCCCCGTTTTGTTTAAACCACCTGCATTGTGGCCGTATGGCACATGCCGGCAATTCATCGCTGGTTTGCAGATCGTTCATAACACCTACAATAGTATCTGCCACACCACACCGGGTGCCCGTCCATTGTTTGCAGCCCGATTCAACACATTTGTTGGTGAACCGAAACTGTTGTTCAGCATGCGAGTGCTTATTGGCTTCTTCAATAAAAGCGTTATTAATCAGCAAGGGTTGTGGAAGAATGGCCACCCGTCCATCTTCCTGGCGAATACCCAGCAGCCGGGCTCCTTTTTGAGCCCGGCTGCTGGGACACAGTACACTTTCTTTACTTTTCATCACGTATAATTTTAATGATGGGTTCAGCCAATAATCTGGTTGAAATCTTTAATACCAAAATCATCCCATGGGCGGGCTATGATGCCCCAAATAATTGGCCCTTTTGGCCAGCGGTTAATAGGAAACAACACTACTTTATTGCTGATGCCGGTTTTAGCAAGTACCCCGGTAACTGCAGTTTGCACGGCGGCATTAATTTCATTGCGCTGATCAACAGAAATCTTCAGATTTCCCAGATCAACTGTAAAAATATTTTCTTGCATCGTTATTATTTTTAATTGCCTACTCTTTAATTGGGTTTTCGGCTTGGCCCTGTATGATTAATTTTTTTATTAATCTTAAGGCGGAGAATGTATGTGCAGGCGCATAAATTAAATGCTTTAATTATAAAAAATTTGCGGCCAATTTCGGTGATGGATGTGCTACTTAAAATAATTTTTGCGGAGAAGGGGAAGGGGGATAATTCTTAGGATAAGAATCGACTACTAACATACTATCAATTTATAACAAATGCAAGTTTACGGGCAGGTAATTTTTATTGATTAATATATGGAGGATGATAAATAATTAGCAGCGTAATTTAAAAGTAATGCAAACAAGAGGACATGAACAAGGGTAAATAGAAATACCAATATCTGGTGCATTTAAAATTGCCACAAAGGGTTGCCAACCTTTTGTGGGATTGTCCTAGCCAGCAGTAGATTTCGAAAGGTTGGCAACCCTGAAGTCTGCAACAATTTTAAATGCACCCCCAATATCTGCAACAACAGTTTAAGCACTATATTTGAAAATACTTATACCCACTGATGATAAACAAAGAAGCAGCATTAAAAAAGATAGAAGAACTCGTTCAGCGTTTTGAAGAACAAATTTTGTCTTACAAAAAAACTGAGTACAACGAAACACAAACACGCCGTGATTTTATTGATCCCTTTTTTAAAGCACTGGGCTGGGATATGGATAACAGCCAGGGCAATGCGGAAGCATACCGCGAAGTGATACATGAAGACAGGGTGAAAGTGGGTGCTGCTACCAAAGCGCCGGACTATTCTTTTAAACTGGCTGGTGGCAAACGGCTATTTTTTGTGGAGGCCAAAAAGCCCAGCGTGATGGTTAAAGACGAAGTGCTGCCTGCTTACCAGATACGCCGTTATGCATGGAGTGCTAAAATGCCAGTTAGCATATTAACCGATTTTGAAGAGTTTGCTATTTATGATTGCAATAAAAAACCCAACCCAACTGACAAGCCCTCCGTTGGACGAATAAAGTACATTACCTATAAAGATTACGTAAAGGAGTTTGATTTTATTTGGGATACCTTCTCTAAAGAACGGGTGTTAAAAGGCAGCTTTGATAAATTTATTACGGCAGATAAAAATAAAAAAGGCACTGCCACGGTAGATAAGGAATTTTTAACCAGCCTTGATGAATGGAGAAAAGAATTAGCCCTAAACATTGCACTGCGCAATGAAACACTTACCGAAGATGAACTGAATTTTGTAGTACAACAAACGCTTGACCGCATTATATTTTTACGCATTGCAGAAGATCGTGGGGTGGAAGAATATGGCCGCTTAAAAGCCTCTTTAAAGGGAGATAATTTTTATCAAAACCTGTTTCCTATTTTAAAGAAGCCGACAGTAAATACAACAGCGGCCTGTTTGATTTTAAAAAAGACAACATCAGCCTTCATGTACTGATTGACAATAAGACCATTAAATCTGTTATCGGCGAATTGTATTATCCCATCAGTCCGTACGAGTTTAGTGTGCTGAGTGTAGAAATTTTAGGCAGTGCTTACGAACAATTTTTAGGCAAGCAGATAAAACTTTCGCCGGGGCACAGAGCCACCATTGAAGAGAAGCCAGAAGTACGTAAAGCGGGCGGCGTGTATTACACGCCACAATATATTGTTGAATACATTGTAGAAAATACAGTGGGCAAACTGGCCGCTGATAAAAAGCCTGCCGACATTGCAAAACTAAAAATTGTTGACCCAGCCTGTGGCAGCGGAAGTTTTTTATTGGGTGCTTACCAGTATTTATTAAACTGGCATTTGCAGTATTACAAGCCCGCCTTTGAAACCCAAACCGCCATTGCGCAAAACAACAAAGACTACAACGAAAAGCAACGCACCGATGCCATTAAAGAGCGTAACAAACTGCCGCTTACACCAGATGGTAATTTAACCACTGCCTTAAAAAAGCAAATTTTACTCAACAATATTTACGGGGTGGATATTGATACGCAGGCCGTGGAAGTTACCAAACTAAGTCTGCTGCTAAAATGTATGGAAGGCGAAACCGGCAGCAGCATTAATGCTGAAATGAGGTTTGGCGAACGGGTGCTGCCCACGCTTGACAGCAATATTAAAAGCGGCAACAGTTTGGTGGATACGGATTACTATGATGGACAGATTGATTATGGCGATGAGAGAAAAATAAAACCATTCAACTGGCAGAGAGCATTCCCAGAAGTTTTCAAAATCACAAAAATTAGTGCCTCTGAAGAATTAAAATGGCATAATAAAAAAATAATTGACCAGGCAAAAGAACAGGAAGAAAAGGCGAAGGAACTAATCATAAAAAAGGGCGGCTTTATTAATGAGCCAAGCGTTGAATATGGAAAAAAGGGATTTGATGTCGTTATTGGGAACCCTCCTTATGTGATGTTACAAAATCTTGAAACAAGGGAGGTATTTGACTATGCACTTAAAAAATTTCAAAGTGCAAAATATAAGATTGATACTTACCAGCTTTTTATTGAAACTTCTGTAAGGCTGTTAGCCACAAATGGACTGCTTGCATTTATTACTCCGAATACCTTTTTGAAGAATATTCATTCTGAGCCGTTAAGAAAATTTATGTTGGAAAATGTAACCATTAAGGAATTTGTTCTTTTTAATTATTCTGTATTCGATGCGGCCAGTGTCGACACCTGTGTTTTCACTATTGAAAATTTAACTGCTAATAAAAAATCCGCTATTACAGTTAAACAGGCTGACACTGTATTTCAGCCCTATATTTCTGCTTTGATAAACCAGTTAGATTTGATAAGAAATCATAAGGCTGATTTCAACTTGTCAATATCAGAGGGAGACAATAAATTATTGGCCTCTTTAAACTTAGTTTCAAATCCTCTTAGCGATTACTGCAAAGCATATT
>JANXSR010000194.1 GCA_025352625.1 Ferruginibacter sp. | reverse complement strand
ATTTTCATTTATTTATATTTAACTAAAGGTACCAAAATCTCGTGCCAAAAATATTGAACTCTGTTAATAAAAAAAAGCCTGCAACCTTAAAAGAAGTTGCAGGCTTGATATTTTAACGATTATTTATTTCTTTGTATTCTTTGCCTTCATATCCTGAACCTTCTTATTTGAATCCTGCATTGCCTGAATTCTTTCCTGAAGTTTACTTTGCTTTACCGGCTTCTTTCTATTTTCTTCAATCTGGGCCAATATTTTATCATGATCAATAATATATTTCTGAATTACAATTTGTAAAATAAGGGTGATTGTATTTGAAATAGTATAGTACCATGTAAGTGCAGAAGGCAGTTTATTAAATACCCCCAATAATAAAACAGGGAATATGTAAGGCATGTATTTCATAACAGGATTAGAGTTATCCTGCATATTACTCATACTGTAAATTGATATCAGCAAACTTGTTATAACAGCGGTAAGGGTAAATAAACTTACATGATCTCCATAAAAAGGAATATTAAAAGGCAGGTTGTAAATAGAATCATATGCTGCCAGATCTTTTGCCCATAGAAAATTCTGTCCCCTTAAAGAAATATTTGACTGAAAGAAATAATACAGCGACATAAATATAGGAATCTGTAATACCGCCGGTAAGCATCCGCCTAATGGACTTACCCCTGCGGTCTTCCATAGCTTCATTTGATCCATACTAAATGCCTGCTTATCCTCACCATGCTTTTCCTTTAATTTGTCAATTTCAGGTTTTAATGCTTTCATCTTTGCTCCACTTACATAACTTTTGTACAAAATGGGAGAAGTAAGTAAACGGATGAAAAGTGTCAGTAATAAAATTACAATACCCATGCTTGCTACATTTTTCCTTAGCAAATCAAATACAGGTAATAATACATGCCGGTTAATATATTTTACAAATGCAAAAATACCACTGCCATAAGGCACAATATTTTCCATTTTATTATTGTAAGCTTTTAATACATGATAATCGCTTGGGCCATAATACAATTGCAAAGGCACACTTGCTGTGCTTCCGGTTGGAAGGCTAATTCTACAATTTGCGATAGTTTGAGCAATAATATGTAAAGAAGTATCTGACGGAACAGTCCATTTAATCTCTGCATTTTGAAATTTACTTTTATTTACTAAAGCACTCACAAAAAACTGTTGCTTTACAGAAAGCCAATCAACTGGTTTATCAAACTTTTTATCATCACCAGAATTTCCCAGCATTGTAAAATCAAAATTACCATCAGCTAAATAACAAATATGAGTCTGTTGTTTCTCATATTCATGATCTTTTTCAATCTGATTGGTTTGTGTTTGCCATTGAAGATTAATGGTATTTTGTGATACCAGTTTATCGGCTCCTTCCATTTTAATTGCAAAGTCCAGTATGTAATCATTAGGATGCATTATATACTGATGGATAATTTGTTTACCTACAGAATCTTTAATACTAAAACTGATGGTTTGGCTTTTATCAGCATTATCGGTTTTTGTACTTGTAACAAAAGCTAAATCTGCAGTATGCGCTGTTTGGTTATCCCCAGAATTGATATCGTAAGAAATTTTATTAAAATCGCCTTTTTGTATTATAACAGGTTTCCCATCAAGTGTTTTATAATTTTTAAGCTCAACTGTTTTAGGTTGCCCTCCTCTGTTGGTAAAAGTAATTTTAATTACTTCATTTTCTATTGTGGTTAACTCTTCTGTGGCAGATGCTGCTTGTTGTAAACCACCAACAGATTTTTCTCTGCGGGCTGAATCGAACCTTAGCGAATCTGCTTTCAATTTAACGATGTCAACTTTTGGCTTTGCCCTTTGAATCGAATCTTCCATTCGTTTTTGTTCTGCCTGAAAAGCTGCGTTACCTTTATTATTAAAATAAAACATGCCCATCAAAAGCAAACCAATTAACACAAATCCAATCACTGTATTTCTATCCATTCCCATGATATAATATTTATTTAGGTGGGCAAAGGTAATTAAAGTTTATAGTTGCCAAATAATAAAAATGCCCTGATAAATCAGGGCATTTTTATTATTTCATTCAAGATTATTTTTTTGCAGCAGGTGCAGCTTTTGCAGCAGCAGGTGCAGCAGCTTTTGCGGCAGGAGCAGCGGCAGCCTTAGGTGCAGCAGCTTCTTCCTGTTTCAATTGACGTGTCATTGTAATAGAAGCTATAGGAATACGGGGCGAATTCATAATTTCCATATTGTCAGCCTTAACATCCTGTACACGTATATTTTCGTTCAATGCCAGATTGGTGATATCCAACTCGATATTTTCACGTAAATATTTAGGTAATAATTTAACTTTTAAGCTTTTCATTTTAGTTACCAGTTTACCACCAGCTTTAACGCCAGCAGGTGCTCCGGTAAATTTAATAGGCAGTGTAACAGTTACTTTCTTATCGTCAACCAATTCTAAAAAGTCAACATGAATTAACTGATCACTTACTTTATCAAACTGAAGGTCTTTCAATACACACCTGTAAGCCTTTCCATCAATTGTAGCATCTACAACATTAAAGTCGGGTGTGTAAACGATGTTTTTAAAAGCTGTTGCAGGAGCGGCAAAATTGATCTCCATAGCACCTCCGTAAATTACAGCTGGCACTTTTTCCTCAAGGCGAAGTTGGCGGGTGGCTTTTTTGCCAAATTCGGTCCTGATTTGTCCTTCGATTGTAATTGTTTTCATTATTATAAATTTTTTATGAGGCGCAAAGGTAGGGAATTAATGGATAATTAGTAAAATGGATAATCGATAATTTAGCTATCCCATAATTCCGTAAAAATATCTCATTATCCGGTTATCAACTATTTTTACTAGCCATCCTGCTTCTCAAAAACAAGCTATTAATACTCTTATTTTCTAATGCATTGCGTATGGCAATGGCGAAAAGTTCTGCAGTTGAAACCACACGTATTTTTCCTCCATGTTGTTTCAGAGGGATAGTGTCGCAAACTACCAGTTCTTCCAATACACTGTTTTCAATATTTTCATATGCCTTTCCACTCAAAACGGGATGCGTACAAAAAGCCCTTACACTGCGGGCTCCTTTTTCTTTCAAAAGCCCTGCACTTTTAGCGAGTGTACCGCCGGTGTCACATATATCATCTATTAATACAATATCCCTGTCAGCCACATCTCCAATAACAACCATACTGGCAATTTCATTGGCCCTTTTTCTATGTTTATCGCATATAACCATTTCGCTTTCAAAATAAGTAGCAATTTCTCTTATACGATTTGCACTTCCTACATCAGGGGCGGCAAATGTTAGGTTCTCTAATTTCAAACTTTCAATATATGGAATAAAAATAGCTGAAGAATCAAGGTGATCAACAGGAATATCGAAATAGCCTTGTATCTGCGGAGCATGTAAATCCATGGTAACAACCCTGTCGGCTCCTGCTGCAGTAAGCATGTTTGCAACCAGCTTAGAGCCAATCGCTACCCTTGGCCTATCTTTCCTATCCTGCCTTGCGTAACCGTAATAAGGCATTACTGCTATTACTTTGTACGCCGAAGCTCTTTTAGCAGCATCAATCATCAATAATAATTCCATCAAATTATCTGTTGGAGAAAAAGTGCTTTGAATTAGAAAAACAAACTGCCCACGAATACTTTCCTGAAATTCAACCCCAATTTCACCATCACTAAAGCGTTGTATATTTACTTTACCTAATGGTTCACCAAATTTTTCGGCAATGGCCTCCGAAAGATATTGAGAACCAGTGCCGGAAAATAGCTTTGCGTTGTATGACATATTAATTCAATTGGAAGATGAAGGAAAATTAAGATGTTGCAAAACTATCGTATAATCATTGATGTTTAAATTTATGCAATGGAAAATATCAACAAAACTTCCACGTCTATAAAAAACTGGGCTATTGACGACAGGCCACGGGAAAAATTATTAAAAAAGGGTGCTGCAATTTTAAGCGACTCGGAATTGCTGGCAATTTTAATAAACAATGGCAATAAAGAAAAATCCGCAGTAGAACTGGCAAAAGATGTTTTAAAATTGGGTGGACAAAACCTAAATGAATTAGGTAAACTTTCCTTAAAAGATTTTCAAAAAATTAAGGGCATTGGCGAAGCAAAGGCAATTACCATTGCAGCTGCGTTAGAACTTGGAAGAAGAAGGCATGCCACAGCAGCTTTAGAGAAAACAGTTATAAAAACAAGTGCTGACATTGCGCAATACATGCGAACAAGGATTAAAGATTTTGGCTATGAAGTTTTTGCTGTATTATTTTTGAACAAAGCCAATAAAATCAATCACTTTGAAATTATTAGCCGTGGAGGCCTTACCGGTACAGTAGCGGATCCCAGAATAATTTTAAGAATTGCTTTGGAACAGGGAGCTACCTCCCTTGTATTATGTCACAATCATCCTTCAGGCAATTTAAGACCCAGCAAAGCTGATGAAGAGTTAACAGAAAAAATAAAAATGGCTGCACGCTATCTTGACATATTAGTAATGGACCATCTGATAGTTAGTGAAGAAGGCTATTTTAGTTTTGCAGATGGAGGATTAATATAGATACTTACTCTACTATGCCTGGGCAGTAGGGCCGCCAAATGTAAACGGAATTTCAAGGGCTTCCATATCCTGAATTATTCCGTTTGCAGCTTCAAACTTTTTTACATTTTCTAACATCGCTTTCATAAAACGTTTGGCATGAAAAGGAGTTAAAATAATACGACTTTTCACTTTGCTTTTAGGTGTACCGGGCATTACATTAACAAAATCAATCACAAACTCTGCGTGGCTGTGGGTAATAATAGCAAGGTTTGCATATTCACCCTCTGAAACCTCTTCTGATATTTCGATATTTATTTGACTGGGTACTTGTTGATCGGACATGATATAAATTTAATGCCTGGTTATTATTAAGATGATTAAAAGCTTGTTAGCAAATGTATGAAATCGGTTGTAGAATAATTTATATAAAGAAATTTTACTCTTTCTATTTTCCTTTTAAAATAGGTAGATACAATAACCCTAAAATCTAAAACAGGTACAGCACCTGCATTTTCAATTCTGATTTTTTATTCCCCATAATTTCATCAAGCCCGCTACCAATGGCAGTTTTATCTTTATAAACAGTTTGTGCCCACCTCAACCAAATCGTTATTTTATTATTTATGTCGTAATTAAAATTGACATAATACCTAAATCCCTTATCATAAAAAACAGGGATTGAATAACTATACAATACATCGTTTTCGTAAGCATACATCCGGCTATCGTAACCACCGGTTTCGAAATATTGTAATCGCAAATTGGCTGAATATTTTTTTAGCATTGGCTTATAAATAATATCCGCATATGATAAAAATCCATTCTGCGCATCTCTTCCGTTTTTATCAAACCAAACAATATCTACCCTATTGCGTAAAGTAATCGCGGAATTTATTCTGTAGCTTACCTGAAGCCGAACATTTTTTCTTGGCTTATTAATTACAAATGACAATGGTAAAATATCGGGATTAAAGTTTTTTGATTTCGCCTCGCTTTTGTAACGTATATACATTTCTAACTGCTTGTTAGGTCTGTAAGTTGCTTGTGCCAGGTAGTCGGCTCCAACAGAAGGCGCATCAACCAAATATTTAAGCCAGGGAAACTTATAAAAATCTACATAAGCATCAATATGCCATGAATCATTTGGCCGGATACTTATGCCTGAATAAATTCCCTTCTCATTAGTAGGATAAGTATTTTCAGTAAAAGCATTGGTATACAAAGACTGGTATTGTTGGGAGATATTTCTGTACAATAAACTCATGTCAATTTTTGCATCAAGGCTAATAATTAAACCATTTATAAATGCTTTATTAAAATGATTGGTAGCAGCCGCTTCTCCAAAAAAATGAAGATTCTTATATGTATAACTATAATCAATACTGTAATTACCCAAATTTTTTCCTGAAAGTGAATAAAGATTATAGGGTTCGGCAGATTTATTTACGGGAAATTTAAAATGGTATTGAATGGCATTAATTCCAACATGCAGATGGCTATTAGAATAAGATAGGTTTCCTCCAACAGCAAATTGTTGTTGCGAACCTTTATCTTCTACTTCGCTTTGTGTTCTATGCAGTCCAGAGGTTTGCAAAGAAGAAATATAGTCTTCATTATTCAAAGTATCAACAACAAAATTTGCATCTACCTTTTTGTAAGATGCAAACACAGTTGTTTCCCAATTATTTTTTGAAAGTGTTATTCCTATACCTCGATGGAAATTTATTTCGCCAGCAGAATTATAAGGACGCAATACAGACAATTGTCTTTTAATATTAGTTACATCCGGGCCTTTTTTAAAAGCAAGATTTTGCCATTGGGTTAAGCCTTGCCCCAAATTAACAGAAAAGTCGCCTACAGCCAGCGATTTTATTATCCCGATATTTCTTGCAAAAAGATGTACTGAATAAAAATCAAAACCTCGCTTTTGACTGCCTTTAAAAAATTCCTCGCCGGCATCCTTTTCGCCCACAACTCCAAATTGCAACAGGTTTTTGAATTGATATTTGTATCGCACAAATAATTTTTGTGGAGATCCCGGGTAAAAATTATTTCCAGAGCCGGCATCCATTTTATATCCTTTTGATTTTTCCAACACCTGCGATGCTCTTATCAAAATTTCATTGATTCCTCCATTCATTCTTTCTCTAAATGAGGTGGTTAATGATTGGCTATAAGCAATCGTAACATATGGCCGTAACCGCTGTATCATTCGTATGTCCCAACCAGGCACTGCCTGTAATTCGTAGATGCTAATAAACTTTCCAAATAAATTTCTGTACGAAATAAAATTTTGAATTTGTACCGGAGAAAGTATCACCAATTCTTTTAAGAGTGTGGCATCAGCAGTATTCAGATTTACGGGGTCTTTTAAAAATTGTTGAAGTTGCTGCAGGAAAGAATCATCCTCAGTTTCATTGTCATTATTAATTTCTGTTACAGCCTCCAACTGCTGTTCTATTTTACCGGGCGGTACTTCTGGAACTTGTGCCAACAAACAAAAAGGGGCCATAGTAAAAATAAGATATACCAAAAAATAATGACTGATGCTAAATATAGCAGCAAAAAAAAACTTACTATTTTTTCTAATATTATTCATTTGTTGATGCGGTTGTCACCTTTCCAAAATTCATTATTAATAATAAACCAGGCGATAAACCTAATTGAGGATGATAACTGCCGGAAATATCCAACCTCAAATTTTTCCAACTAATACCAATGCCTGTGTAGCCGGTTGAAGTTGCCGATGCTATACCTGCTCTGGCAAAAAACTGCTTCATAAAACGGTATTGTATGCCAGTATTTACATTGACGGGGAAATTCTCTTCCTTCACAATTTCTGTACCCACAAAAAAATTATCACTCACATCATACCCCAATCCAACGGTGTAGGCTGTTGTAAGTTTTTCATTCGTATTAGAAAATCTGCCCCCAATTGGATTGTAAACATGCAGCCCCATATTTAACAGATCTGTTAAATGAATAATAGCCCCCACTTCAACATTAATAGTATTGGCAC
Source organism: Ferruginibacter sp. (assembly GCA_025352625.1). Lineage (GTDB taxonomy): Bacteria > Bacteroidota > Bacteroidia > Chitinophagales > Chitinophagaceae > Ferruginibacter. The sequence continues at coordinate 7,640 of JANXSR010000194.1, read as the reverse complement.
TATTGTAAGCAGGAACCCGGTAACCGTAATAATTAAACTGAATACCCACATCAACTTTTTTACTCAAACTACGGGCATACGTCAATCCTATTTGATTTTCATTGAAGTTTTTAAAGCCGCTGTATTTTACATTAATACCAAAATTTCCATCTTTTGTGGGCAAGGCAACTGCCGCAGTATATAAGCTCGTAGCACTTAACAAAAATCTTCTTTCGCCATACACTCCTGTTGTAACATTTTTTATTTGGGCTAAAGCAGCCTGGTTATTCAAATAAGAAAAAACATCCTGGTGTTGCGTACTATACGATGCCAAACCAAGATAAATTGCGGAAACCGGTTGCCGCAAGGATTGCGAAAAAACAGTTAATATTAAAAAAAATAAAAATGCTGTAGTACAAATATATTTTTTCAAAACGGGTACTTTTATAACAACTAATATAATGAAATATTTACAATTGAAGTAGAATATATCATTTGTAGTTACTTTTGCACCATGCAAATTTTAGATGGAAAAATTGTATCGCAGGCTGTAAAAGATGCTATAAAAATTAAAACTGCCGCTTTAAAAAGTGCCGGTAAAAAAGCGCCTCACCTTGCCGCTATATTGATTGGTAACAATGGTGCAAGCGAAACCTACGTGGCTAGTAAAGTAAAAAGTTGCGAAGAGGTAGGTTTTAAAAGTTCCCTTATCAGATTGCCGGAAACAGTTGATGAAGCAGTATTGGTGACCACTGTTAAGCAATTAAATGAAGACAAGGATGTAGATGGAATTTTGGTACAACTCCCATTACCAAAACATATCAGCGAAGCTACTATCATCAACCTTATACACCCTGATAAAGACGTAGATGGTTTTCACCCAATGAGCGTAGGAAAAATGGTACAGGGTTTACCCACTTTTATTCCGGCTACCCCATATGGCATTTTATTAATGCTGGAACATTATAACATTGACACAAAAGGTAAACATGCTGTGGTAATTGGCAGAAGTAATATTGTTGGCAGACCCATCAGTATTTTATTAAGCCGCAATGCCTATCCGGGTAATTGTACAGTTACCGTTTGCCATAGCCATACACATAACTTAAAAGAAATATGTTTGCAGGCTGATATAATTGTAGCGGCGTTGGGCATTCCCGGATTTTTAAAAGCTGATATGGTAAAAGAAAATGCAGTGGTGGTTGATGTAGGTATCACAAGGGTGGCAGACAACACAAAAAAATCAGGCTTTGCAATTAAAGGTGATGTGGATTTTACCAATGTTGCACCCAAATGCAGTTACATAACACCGGTGCCCGGTGGAGTTGGCCTAATGACAATTGCCGCATTATTGATGAATACTTTTAATGCCTGCGAGCAAAAAGCCCCTATCTCCTAAAGGGGGATTCTATGAAGGTTCGATATCTAACTTACTTGTTTAAAAATGACAGAGACACTCACCATATCTACACAACAACTTCCTGTAATGGAGCACTTTTATACCATACAGGGAGAAGGTAATCACCAGGGCCGTGCAGCCTATTTCATTCGTCTTGGTGGTTGTGATGTTGGCTGTGTTTGGTGCGATGTAAAAGATAGTTGGGATGCAACAAAACATCCTTTAATCAGTTTGGAAGACCTCGTTAAAACAGTAGCTTCAACACCTGCAAAACTGGTAGTTATCACCGGCGGAGAACCTTTGATGCATAACTTAACAAACCTAACAGCAGCATTAAAAACAAAAGGTTTTGAAACCAATATAGAAACATCCGGTTCACATCCTTTAAGCGGTACCTGGGATTGGATTTGTCTATCACCTAAAAAATTTAAGGCCCCCTTACCTAAAGTAGTGCCTTTTGCCAATGAATTAAAAGTGGTAATCTTCAACAAGTTCGATTTTGAATGGGCGGAAAAATATGCTTCAGAAGTGGATAGTCAGTGTAAACTATATCTACAGCCGGAATGGGATAAAGCCTCCATTGTTACACCGATTATCATTGAATATATAAAAGCCAATCCAAAATGGCAACTATCCCTTCAGATTCACAAATACATAAATGTGCCTTAAGTAAAAGGCAAAAAAGTACAACGCCTTAAGCATAAGGCTAATCCATTTTAATTAGCTTAAGCTTTGGGCCTTACGTATTAAGCCTTCAGCCTTTCGAACTTTAACAGCCATCACAATTTTTTCTTTGTAATTCGTTTTATCTTCATCGAACAATTCCAGATCAATGAAAAAAGAAAAATCTATTTATAAAAACGTAGTACTATTTCTTGCTATTTTATTCTTTATTTCTTACACAACCCATGCCCAATGGTACGATCCTGAAAAAGTAAACAAAAAAGCCTACGCCATTTATGAAGCAGCCTACAAAGACGCCATGGATCAAAATTACATGGTTGCTATTGCCAATATCAACAAAGCCATTGCGATAGATCCAAAATTTGTAGAGGCCTACCTGTCCAAAGCCGGCATATATGCCGAATTAAAAAAATACGATTCTTCTGTTATTGATTTTGAAAGAGCCTTACAATTGGATTCTGTTTATTCAAAAACTTATTTGCTTCCTTATTCTATTTCGCTGGCAGGTATTGGTCAGTTTCAAAAAGCACTTGCAGCATCTACAGAATTTCTTACCAACCCCACGTTAAATGCGCCAAGCATAAAAGCAGGAACCTATCGAAAAAGTACCTATCAATTCGCCATTGACTACGAAAAAAAACACCCTTCAAATAATTACGTATTTGCCCGAAAAAATTTAGGCGATAGTGTAAACTCCGATGCGTTGGAATATTATCCATCTCTCACCATTGATGGCAAAAAATTAATATTCACCAGGCGTATTTCTGGTGATGAAGATTTTTACGAAAGTAATTTGGTGAATGGTAAATGGAGTAAAGCAAAAGCTTTGGGAGGAAAAGTAAATACCAACTTAAATGAAGGCGCACAAAACATTTCGCAGGATGGAGAGTGGATTATTTTTACTGGCTGTAATTATCCAGAAGGCCAGGGCAGCTGCGACCTTTATATTTCTTTTAAAACAAAAATGGGATGGAGCGAAGCTGAAAATATAGGTCCTATAATCAATACTGATTTCTGGGAATCTTCGCCATCGTTATCACCAGATAAAAGAGACCTCTATTTTTCAAGTAACCAGGCTGGCACATATGGCGGAAAAGATCTTTGGGTAACCCACAGAAACGCTACCGGTAAATGGAGCAGACCCGAAAATCTTGGCCCTACCATTAATACAAGCGGCGATGAAAGTTGCTCTTTTATGTATGCTGATAATCAGACTCTCTTTTTTAATAGTAACGGCCATTGGGGCTATGGACAGTCTGACTTATTCTTTTCAAAAAAAGTATCTGACAGTTCCTGGAGTACTCCGGAAAACTTAGGTTATCCAATCAACACAATCGATGAAGAAGGTTCTTTAATTGTGGCCGCAGATGGCAAAACTGCCTACTACGCAAGTGAAGGAAACGACAGTAAAGGTGGCCTTGATTTATATAGTTTTCAACTGAGAGAAGATTTGCAACCTCCCAAAACATTGTGGGTAAAAGGAAAAGTATTTGATGCCAAAACCAACAATGGTTTGCCTTCTTCAGTTGAACTTACAGACATTAACAGCCGCCGTTTGATAAGTAAAGTGCAAACCGATGAAGAAGGCAATTATTTAACCACCTTACCTGTAGGGAAAGATTACGCATTTAATGTAAACAGGAAAGGATACCTGTTCTTTTCAGAAAATTATAATATCAACAGTAAAAGTGATTCTGTCTACACAGCTGATATTCCATTGCAACCAATTGAAACCGGCGCATCTGTGATTTTAAAAAATATTTTTTTTGACAGTAAAAAAATCGAATTAAAACCTGAATCAATTGTTGAGTTAACCAAGCTTATTCAATTAATGAATGACAATCCCAAATTGAAAATATTAATCAGTGGCTTTACTGATAATGTAGGCAAGCCACAGGATAACCTAGTTCTTTCAAATGGCAGATCACTGGCTGTTGTAAATTACCTGCTGGCAAGCAACCAAATTGCCAAAGACCGCATACAATATAAAGGATTGGGAGCTGCAAAACCAATTGCAGACAATGCTACCGAAGAAGGCAAAGCACTTAACAGAAGAACTGAATTGAGTGTCATCAGTAATTAAATATTATGGATATTGCAGATTTGTAAAAAGATTTTCTATTATTGTTCTTCTTTTACAAATTAGTATTGTTTCATGTCAGATGATCTGTTATATCAAATTGCTTTAACACTGGTACCCAATATTGGCGATGTACATGCCAAGGCATTGGTAAATATGTATGGCGATGCTCAATCAGTTTTCAAAGCAAAAAGAACAACGCTTGAAAATATGGAGGGTATTGGTACTGTAAGAGCAAACAGCATTAAATCGTTTCAGGATTTTACAAGCAGTGAAGCAGAAATAAAATTTATTGAAAAATATAAAATTACTCCTCTCTTTATAACAGACAAAAATTATCCGCAACGATTATTAAATTGTTACGACAGCCCTTCCTTACTTTATTACCGTGGTACAGCAGATTTAAATTGTAGCAAAATAATTTCTATTGTGGGCACCAGAAATCATAGTGATTATGGTAAAGCCATTTGTGAAAAACTGGTAGAAGAATTACAAAACGAACATATATTAATTATAAGTGGCCTTGCTTTTGGAATTGATACCATTGCCCATAAAACAGCGATAAAAAATAACTTGCCAACAGTGGGCGTACTGGCTCATGGTCTTGATAGAATTTATCCTGTGCAAAATAAAACGCTCGCAAAACAAATGGCCGAGCAGGGAGGGTTACTTACCGAGTTTTTAAGTGCAACTAATCCCGACAAACAAAATTTTCCCAAACGTAACCGAATTGTTGCAGGCATGTGCGATGCATTGGTAGTTATTGAAAGTGGAAAAAAGGGAGGCTCATTAATTACGGCAGAATTAGCAAATGGTTATAATAAAGATGTTTTTGCCATTCCTGGAAAAATAACAGATGCAAAAAGCGAAGGATGCAATTACTTAATTAAAAATAACAAAGCTTCGCTTATAACCGGTGCAGATGATTTACTTGAAATGATGAACTGGAAACCTGCACCTAAATCAACCCACAAAAAACAGAAAGAATTATTTATTGAATTTACTCCTGATGAAAAAATAGTGGTAGATATTTTACAAGAGCAGGAAAGTATTCAAATTGACCAGCTTTATTTCAAATCCGGCCTAAGCAGTAGTGCTATGGCAGCAGCTTTGTTAATGCTTGAGATGAATGGTATTGTATCTTGTTTACCGGGAAAGGTATATAAAATGAGTAATTAAAAAGGCAGATAATACCACACAACAATTAAATCCCGTGAAATAATTTTACTATCCAGGCCTCTTTAGAAGTTGGCGGGTTTTTGGGGGCAATTACTTTTTCTTTTATCTTTGCCTATGGCAATAATAAATAACACTCCGGCACAAACAAAATCAAAGAAATTTTTTGGTGAAGGCTTAACGTTCGATGACGTTTTACTAATGCCCGCCTATTCAGAAGTATTACCACGAGAGGTAGATATCACCGCAAAACTTACCAAATCAATTACTTTAAATGTGCCTATGTTGAGCGCAGCAATGGATACTGTTACAGAAGCACAGCTGGCGATTGCATTGGCAAGAGAAGGCGGGCTTGGCATACTGCATAAAAACATGAGTATCGAACAGCAGTCTGACCAGGTGCGAAAAGTAAAACGCAGTGAAAGTGGTTTGATACTCGATCCTTTAACCCTTAGTCCCGATGCTACCATTGGAGAAGCCATCAGGATGATGAGGGAAAATAAGATTGGCGGTATTCCCATTGTTGATTCTACACAAAAATTATTGGGTATTCTTACTAACCGCGACCTCCGCTTTGAAACTAACTTTAAAGAAAAGGTAAGCACGATAATGACCAAGGAAAACCTCATTACTGCTCCTGAAGGAACCGATCTTAAAAAAGCTGAACTTATCTTCAAAAAAAATAAAATTGAAAAATTGCCAGTTGTAAATAAGGCTGGTAAATTGATTGGCCTTGTTACTTTTGGCGACATTTTAAAATTAACGAGCCACCCAAATTCAGTAAAAGATTCGTTCGGCAGACTCCTGGTGGGTGCCGGTGTAGGCATTACTAAAGATACCTTGGACAGGGTTGCTGCATTACATAAAGCTGGAGTTGATATTATTTGTCTTGACAGTGCCCATGGCCATACAAAGCCTGTAATTGATGCCCTAAAAGCTATTAAAAAAACCTTTAAAGGAATACAGGTTATTGCCGGCAATGTTGCTACAGCAGCCGGAGCAAAAGCATTGGCTGATGCTGGTGCAGATGCGGTAAAGGTTGGTATAGGACCTGGTTCTATCTGTACAACACGTATTGTTGCCGGTACAGGTGTACCACAAATTACAGCAGTAATGGAAGCCGCCGCTGCATTAAAAGGAAGAAATGTAGGCATCATCAGCGATGGTGGCATTCGGTATACGGGTGATATGGTAAAAGCATTGGCCGCTGGTGCCAGTTGCGTGATGATGGGCAATGTTTTTGCCGGCACAGAGGAAAGCCCCGGCGAAACAATTATTTACGAAGGAAGAAGATTTAAACAATATCGTGGTATGGGTTCTCTTGGCGCAATGTCACAAGGCAGCAGCGATCGCTACTTTCAGGATGTGGAAGCCGATATTAAGAAATTTGTGCCGGAAGGTATTGAAGGTCGGGTTGCATTTAAGGGCTCGTTAAAAGAAATTGTATATCAATATACGGGAGGTTTAAGAGCAGGTATGGGTTACTGCGGTGCTAACAATATTAAATCTCTGCAAAATGCAACCTTTGTAAAAATAACCAATGCCGGTATGCGTGAAAGCCATGCACATGACATTGCTATTACCAAAGAAGCGCCGAATTACAGCCGTTAAAAATCAGCAGTTGAAATTGTGGTTGTCTATTTTGTCCGGGCTAAGAGGCCATGTGGATCATCGTTGCATCGCCCTCTTGTACCACATACCATTTTGGAACGCATTCAATTTTGAAAATACTTTTATAAAAACAAACGTTAAAGCTGCACAAGTTTGTGCAGCTTTACTTTTAAGTCAAAAAAATATTCCTGTACATTCGTATTACAAGTACAAAAAATAATTATGAAAAAAATGCTTCGTAAAATTGGATTAACTGCCTTTCCTATTTCCAAATTAAAAAAAGAAGCATTCAATAAAATCTTATTCTTCTTTTTTTTTCTGATCATTTTTTGTAATTATAGTACAAGTACTTTCGCCCAGGATTCGTCCCACATAAGGATTTCATTACTAACCTGCACGCCCGGCGATGAATTGTATTCCACTTTTGGCCATAGCGCAATCAGGATAACAGATACCAGCAGCCGTTCTGATATTGTTTTTAATTACGGCACTTTTAATTTTGATGACCCTGGTTTTTATATAAAGTTTATCCGTGGTAAATTATTATACTTTGTATCCACGGCAGATTTTGACTCTTTCAAAGACGAATATCAATCTACCAACAGGGGAATGACAGAACAGATTTTAAATTTAACAGCCTCCGAAAAAATAGCATTGGAATTATTTTTATACAACAATGCAAAAGAAGAAAACAAATTTTATAAGTATGAT
>JANXSR010000190.1 GCA_025352625.1 Ferruginibacter sp. | reverse complement strand
GATTAGAAAGAATGGTTGATGCAATGGAGCGGTTTCCTGAAGCTGCTTTTGGAATTTCTCAATTTACTTTGGATGTGAATATAATTTACCCGGAATTATTATTACCAGAAGAAGCATACCACCAACATTACAATGGCTTAGAATTGTTTAGCTATGGCCCTGTTGGTGCCATTATAAAAAAGGAAATATTTGATAAGGTAGGAGGGTTTCATTTACAACGTTATATCAGCGATACTGAATTTTGGCTAAGGCTTTCTGCTATTTACCCTACACTAAAACTAGAACCAGACCTGGTAATATGGAGACAACATCCATTGAGGGAATTTAATTATGGGATGGATAGTTTTTCGTATTTAAGATTAACCTATCCATTGGATATGGAATGCCTGTCTAACAGTAACTGTCCACTTAATCAAGAAGAGGTGGAAAGAATAAAAAATCGTTTGCAATGGAAACATTCAAGGGATATCCTTAGCCTTGCATTCAAAAATAAAAAATTGAAATTAGCGCTAACAATTTTTAAAGAATCAGATTTGAGTTTGTCGAAGTTGTTAAGCGGAATAAGATCTTATGACTCAATTAGAAAATCTTTTGCAAAATAAATACTATTTTCTAAATGCAGAAAGAGGTACCGTTTGTAAGTGTTTTAATGACAGCCTATAATAGAGAAAATTTTATTGCAGAAGCTATTGAAAGCGTATTAACTTCATCTTATACAAATTTTGAATTGGTTATAGTAGATGATTGTTCAACCGATAAAACGTTTGAAATAATACAATATTTTGCAGCAAGGGATCAGCGTATACGATATTATCAAAACGAGAAAAATCTAGGTGATTATCCCAACAGAAACAGGGCTGCCGGCTATGCAAAAGGGGATTATATAGCCTACCTCGATTCCGATGACACACTGATGATTGACGGTTTGAAAAATTGTATTGAGGCAATGCTACAATTTCCAGATGCCGGCATTGGAATGTATTGGTCATATTCAAAAGGCGTGGCATTTTGTCTTGATGGTGCAGAAGCTATTCGTCAGCATTTTTTTTATCGGCAATTACTTGTTATAGGACCAGGCGGAACAGTTTTGAAACGTTCTTTTTTTGAGCAGATGAAAGGATATCCTGAAAAGTATGGTCCAGCAAATGATATGTATTTTAACTTGAAAGCCGCCTGCTATTCGGAACTGGTTTTGTTTCCCTTTGCATTTTCCTTTTACAGAATACATGATGCGCAGGAAAATAAGAATGAATACAGTTATCTGTACAATAATTATCTATATCAAAAATATGCATTAATTGAATTGTCATTGCCTTTCTCGTTCAAGGAAAAGAAATGGTTAGCCAATAAAAATAAAAGAAGATTTTTAGTTAACATAGTAAAATATTTTTTTAAAACCAGGGATGTTAAGCAGGTGGTGAAGGCAATTAGATTAACCAACTATTCCTTAAAAGATACTATGAATGGTCTATTTCATTGATAGAATAATTCAAGCTTTTTTTGTCATAAACCCTCTTTAAACCACGAGGCAATAAAACCAATAATCACATGTTTTTTTTTCTAAAATATACCTTTTTAAACTTTTTTCTTTTTTTAAAAGCGTTGGTAACATCTCCTTTTTCTCAATTGTCAAGACACAGATTGACGAGTATCTTACTTACACTTCGGTATCCATATTTTGGGGATAAATATGTACATCTTTCGCAACTTTTAAACAACGAAGAGCTGCAGGTTATAGTGGCACCTGTAAAAGCCAGGCTTCATAATACAAGCTCTTTTGAGCTATTAGCTATTTGTTCTTTGCTTAAAGACAATAAGTGCAATGTAATTTTTGAAATTGGCACATTTGACGGTCGTACAGCAAGGGCAATGGCAATGAATCTTTTAAATACACAAGGCGAAATTTTTACACTTAATTTGCCACCCGAAACTGATACAGTTGAACTTGATACATCAATTGTTGATGTACAATTGGCAAGAAAGGTAATCAGCGGTGAACGCTTTATTAATACTGCTGAGCATAAAAATATAAAACAACTATGGGGCGATTCTGCAACATATGACTTTTCTCCTTACCATAATAAAATGGATATGGTTTTTATTGACGGTGCTCATAGTGAGTATTATGTAAAAAGCGATACAGAAAACGGATTGAAATTAGTAAAGCAGTCAGGAGGGGTAATTATCTGGCACGACGCACATTTGTATGGCGTAGTAAAATATTTGCAGCAATGGAGAAATAAAAATAAACTTGAATTGTATTTTATTAAAGAAACCAGCCTGGCAGTAGCAAGGGTAAAAAACGGTTCAGTGGTTGATTTTTTCACTAATTAATATGGTTATATTAAATCGTTCGATTACTTTATTCGCCATAAAATAAAGTATTTACTTAAACGTTGGTTATGAATATTTTGTTACCTACATACAGTTATTATCCTTATAATTTTGGAGGTACAGAAGTTTATGTTTCAGGGCTTGCAGATTTTTTACAACGGCAAGGTCATGAAGTTACAGTAATTGCTGGAATGCCCCAGCAGGCATTTACTGATTACCCTGTATTTTATGAAGATGCCGAATTGCGAACTGTAAATTACCATTTCAATAATGTGCGGGTAATAGGAATTATTAATAAAAATGTAAGTACCAAAGAGATTTATACCAAGTATAGAAATCAATGGATAGAATCCTGGTTAAATGTGTTGAAAAGGTTGCCGCAGCAGCATTGGGATATAGTACACTTTAACGCTTTTACCTCGGCAATCGGATTTGGAATATTAAAAGCCGTTCAGCAACATTCCGCTGGAATAAAAGCGATAGTTTCTTATCATTTGCCTTTATCCTG
>JANXSR010000151.1 GCA_025352625.1 Ferruginibacter sp. | reverse complement strand
GGTGTGTATTTCGATTTTGTTTTTAAAACCAACCGTGCTATCCGGATAGGTTATAAAATTGCTTTGGGAGGTTCGGTTGTATCTGCCGCAACTTACCTTGGTCGTCAAAATAATATAACTCCCATTTATTTTTCACAAACCTTCCACGTTACACATCAACAGTTTACCTGGTTTGGGCAAAGCAATCTCGGTACCTACGCAGCCAGTTTACAATTTGGAGTTAATTATAATTTGGAGGTAAAAAAGCAAAAACTATAACCTCACTGGTAAATAACACTGATTATTTTTTTAGACAATGGCCGTTAATATTTTTCAACATTCCTTTATATTTATTGAATATAGAAATTCATACCATTTAAAATTAAGAACACTTTTTTTGTTTTTATATTTCATGTATCATTTTAATAAAACGATACATGAAACATAAAAATTAGTACTTTATGCTTTTGAAAAACTTGTAGCTTGCATGTAATAATAATATTGAATCGTTATCGTAAAAATTTCAAACAATTATTATTTCTTAAATAAAAAAAATTAAAGTATGAAAAAATTTATCCTTATTTCTGTAAGCATACTGCTATTCTCTACTGTCATGGCGCAACCTAAAGAAGATAAAATTGAATACAATAAATTACAGGTGCCAGGTTATAGTGTTGAGGTGCCGGTAGCACCATCGGTAGCAGAAGAAGCTATCAAAAACCGGTTTAAGAACAGTGGCGTAAAAGGAAAAGAAAGAAAAGGCTTTTGGGAATTCAGAAATGTAAAAATACCTGAACTTAGAAATGCACCGGTGGATGCCTATATAAAAATTGATAAAAAGAGCCGCAAAGACAATAGCATTGTTTCGATGATTGTTACGGAACCTGGAGTTGAGCCAGGGGCTTCGGATTCATCAGTGAATGCAGCAAGAGGGGATGTACCCGCCATTGCTGCTGTTGGAGCTTTTGGCTTATTGTCTTCCCTTCAAACAAACACAGAAGACCATGGGCTGGATTTAGAGCTAAAGAAACAGGACGACCAAGTAAAGAAGGCACAGAAGGAATACAATAATCTTGTTAAAGATGGAGAGGACCTTCAAAATAAAGCAAAGAAAATTCAAAACGATTTAGAAACCAATAGGAATAATGTAACTAAACAGGCGGAAGAGTTGAAGAAACAAAAAGAAACACTTTTACAAATTCAGGCCCGGCGTAAAGTGGCTCCAGGAGATAAAGTTAATTGAGTTATAACGAATCTAGTTTGGTTCCGCATTGAGCACATTTTTACACCTGTATCAATGCTAAAATACAGTAATGATTTTGCAGTTTTGCCTAATCTATTTTATAATCAGTTATTTTAACCGCCTGGATATTACAGCGGGTGCTATTTATCCAATTCAACTTTATATAAACCGGATAATGCACACCTGTGGGTAATTGAATTGTGCCAAGGTTCTCCAAAATTACACGGGTAGTGTCTCCCCTGTTTGTAAAATGAAAAATCAAACTACTGCATGTGCATGGACAAGTTACAACACAAGTACATAGCCTGACATCAACACCTGTAATAACACCTTCGTTCGAAAATATTGTTTCCTTTTTGCAGGAAAATTGAGCCAAACAAATCACCAGTAATAATAAACCATGCTTCATTTGCAGTTTGAAAGATGACACCAAAAAAGCACAACTGGTTGCATTTTTATAAACAAATGATCTGGGCCAAAGCAACATACCAATAAATTAAACAACAATAAAATGAGTATTTGGAGTTATATTAAAAGCTTTTGCGTAAATCTCAATCTCTCCGGATAGATGCCTAAACACTACCCGTACAACTAACCATTTGAGGTTAAACAACATCACTACAATAAATACCTCCTTACAATTATTCTTCATTATAATTTTACTATTTTCGATTTTATTAGTGACTTAGCACTATTATAAAAAATTATTGATGCAAGATAAAATTCAGCTTTATACAGATGGTTCATCAAGAGGCAATCCCGGGCCTGGTGGTTATGGTGCTATTTTATTGTTTGGCAATCATCGCAAAGAATTATCTCAGGGCTACCGGCATACTACCAACAACCGCATGGAACTTCTTGCTGTAATTGCAGGACTGGAAGCTATTAAAAAAAATGAACTGCCTGTTACAGTTTATTCTGACAGCCAGTATGTGGTAAATTCAGTAGAGAAAGGCTGGTTAAAGAACTGGATCAAAACAGATTTTAAAGGTGGCAAAAAAAACAAAGATCTTTGGAAACATTACCATGAACTGGCAAAAAAATTTACAGTCAATTTTGTTTGGGTAAAAGGCCACGCTAACAATCCGTTAAATAACCGTTGCGATGAATTGGCAACTACTGCCGCAGATGGCAAAAATTTATTGGTTGATGAAGTGTATGAAAAAGAAGTGTAACTTTTATAACTGAGCTCAATGGCAGTTGACTTTTAAAATACAGCAGTTGTTTTACCGCAGGCAAAAACCAAATTGAAATCATGCTGATAAAAGGTCTACTTGGCGTGATGGCTTTTTAGCCCGAATAAAAAATTAAATCAGATATTTACTTCACAAAAAATGCCACTTCAAAATGTAGTGGCATTTTATTTTGTATAAGATAAATTTATAGTTTTACTAAAGCTGGCTTTTGATTAAAATACCTATTAATGAGGTAATAACCGCCAAACAAAATAACACTAAAAATAAGTGTAGCATAAAGGCTGCCACGGTAAAAAGGAATCGCTTCTGCATAACAATGCAGCAAGCCCGTCATTGTTTTTGGGTAAGGCTGGTTGGTAATATCTAAACCTCCGCCAATCCAAACGGTAAAATTACTCAGCAGGTAGTAAATGGTGGCACCAGCGATCGAACCGGCAAAAATTTGTACAGGATTCGTTTTTTTTATGGCGAAACCAACTACAGTTAAGCCAACAAACAATACATAGTTAATTAATTGCCCACTATAAAAGCCCGGCACTACAGATATTTTAAACTGAAACAATACTTCGTACAAAATATCCGAGACCAGCATGGAAAACAATGGCAACAAAAAAGCATATTTTTTATCTCTTACAATACTACCTGCAAACAATGCCATAGCTATTTGCGGAGCAAAGCCCAGGGGTCTTCCAGGTAATATTCTATATAAAGAAGCCATTAAAACCAGCAGTATAAAACTTACAACAATTGATTTACTTTTTTTCATTTTATTTATTTATCAGAAACAAAAATAAGTAATAATATCAGGAAGGCAATATTTTGAAAAAAGCTTTTCAACTGCTACAGTTAATTTATATTTGATAATGGCAACGCATAACCATACTGGTATTGAAGGAGAAAAATTGGGCGCTGATTATTTGCTACAGACGGGTTATGAGATTTTGGAAAAAAACTGGCGATATAGCCATTGGGAGGTGGACATTATTGCAATAAAAAACAATACGTTACATTTTATTGAAATCAAAACCAGGAGATCAAAAAAATTTGGCTTTCCGGAAGAAAAAGTTGGCAAGAAAAAAATAGAGAACCTTATTAATGCTGCCGAACAATACCTCTATTTATTTCCGCAATGGAAAAGAATTCAATTTGATATTTTATCGGTTATAATACCTGTTAATGAGCCAACAGCTTATTTTTTTATTGAGGACGTGTATTTGTAGTAAAACCATTTTTTGCCATGGCCTGCATTTTTTCAACCCATTTAAAAGTAGCAGGGCAATATTGAATATTTTGCCTGTGAACATGGAGATATTCTGTTACTTTTTTTTTGGTAAGATGTGGAAAGCCTGCACAATCTGTCGGCCGCACTGCATAGATAGAACATTTGTTATCGGCCATGTTAAAAAACTGACAGGGTTGCTTTTTATTTTGCCAGTCTTTGTCATTTTTATCGAAGGTTAACCATTTTTCTTTAAAAGCCACAGGTGTCATTTCTAAATGCGCCGAAATACGATTAATGTCTTTGGGTGTAAAAGTCGGCGTCATCTTTTTACAACAATTGCCACAACTAAGGCAATCAATTTCCTGCCAAACTTCCCTATCGGCATGATCGACCATTTTATTGATTGTAGTGGGTGGCCTATTTTCCAGTCTGGTTAAAAACGAACGCATTGATTTTTTATATACCAATACTTTTTTACTGAATGAGCGAAGGTTAACTATCATTATTGATTTAATATTGCTGTAGTAAAACGAAATTAAAGGAAACAATTTAAAAATCAACTTTCCAAATATCAAAATTGGCTAACAAAAATATAAGCATGTGGCATACATACAAAAAAGGTTTTAAAGCCTACCTGCAATTAGAAAAATCGCTGAGCGATAATTCTGTAGAAGCCTACCTGCATGATATTGAAAAACTGAGTTCCTTTTTATCTGCTGCCAGTGACTTAAAAACGCCCTCACAGATTGAATTAAAAGACCTTGAATTATTTATCCGATGGATCAATGAGCTAGGTATGACTGCCGGTTCTCAGGCACGAATTATTTCAGGACTTAAAAGTTTTTTTAAATATTGTTTGCTGGAACAGATAATTACTATTGACCCATCTGCTTTGCTGGAATCGCCCAAATTAAAAAGAACATTACCAGACATTTTAAGTTTTGATGAAATAGAAAAAATTATTGGCCAGCTTGACCTAAGTAAACCTGAAGGTGGCCGAAACAAAGCGATGCTGGAAACCCTTTACAGTTGCGGACTACGGGTGAGCGAACTAGTAAACCTGCGAATTAGTTGCCTGTACCTGGATGTAGGTTTTATCAGGGTGATTGGCAAAGGCGATAAAGAAAGATTGGTACCAATTGGCAGCGATGCCATTAAATACATCAATATTTACCGCAATGATATTCGTGTACACATTTTTGTTAAACCTGGCAACGATGATATTTTATTTTTAAATCGCAGAGGAAGTAAATTAAGCAGAGTGATGATTTTTTTAATCATTAAAGAGATGGCGAGGCTGGCAGGAATAAACAAAACTATTTCGCCTCATACTTTTCGCCATTCTTTTGCTACACACCTGGTGGAAGGTGGCGCTGATTTACGTGCAGTGCAGGAAATGCTGGGGCACGAAAGCATTACCACTACAGAAATTTACACCCATCTTGACAGGGAATATTTAAGAGATACTTTGCAACAGTTTCACCCTGCTTTTACTCACAGCATAACCTCATCCAAATAAGAATGCTTGTGATGAATTCAATAGCCAATAGGTATCGGCTATTTTCATTTCTGTGATTTTATTTCTGTCTGTCTGTACTACTTAAAGAATTTAGTAAGACAAAAAATAAAAATCCGATCGAGTAAATTTATCATCTTTTTACATTTTTTAATTCTTCAAAATAGTGAACTCTACCCTTCTGTTCAATTGCCTGTTGTCGTAGGTATCATTAGGTACAACCGGCTTTGTTTCGCCATAACCGTGAGAAATAATTCTGCCAGATGGAATGCCCTTGGAAAGAATATACTCAACCACTGACTTTGCCCTGTTATCGCTTAGTTTAAAATTATAGTCATCGCTACCCCAACTATCAGTGTGGGCACTCATCTCAATTTCTACAGCAGGATTTTCTTCCAGCATTTTTACCACCCTGTCCAGTTCTACAAAAGATTCAGGCCGCAGAAACCATTTATCAAAATCAAAATAAACATTGTTCAGCCTTACAATACTGCCAATTTCGATAGGCACTAAATACAGGTCTTTATGAATTTCTTTGTATCCAACTTTAATTAAAGAGTCCAAATTCAGGTTTTCTGAAATAGCAAAAAAATGATCGGCCTGTGCCCTGATCAA
>JANXSR010000082.1 GCA_025352625.1 Ferruginibacter sp. | reverse complement strand
CTGGCAAATCCCTTTGTTTGTACCAGGGATTTAATTTATTGTTCACCACAAATGGAAGGTGTTTAACGACCCATCTCCCCATCTTTCCTGCGAGCCTGTAAACACCCGGACTTGACAAGGTTGCTGCCATTCCCTTCATGGCAATTATTTTTGCTGTGGGTGCATGACCATCTTTTACCAATACCTGCCGCCACTTGTACAATTGCTGGTGAATATCAATTTTAACAGGGCACACATTGGTGCAGGAACCACACAATGTTGAGGCAAAAGGCAGGTCGGCATATTGCTTCATATCCAGGTTGGGCGCCAATATAGAACCAATAGGACCCGCAATGGCGGTATGATAACTATGGCCGCCACTCCTTCTGTAAACAGGACAGGTATTGAAGCAGGCTGCACAACGGATACACTTTAAGGAATTGCGAAAATCTTCCCGGCCCAGTTGACGGCTGCGGCCATTGTCAACAATTATTATGTGCAATTGTTGCCCTTGTCGTGGTTGTCTAAAATGACTGCTATAAGTAGTGATCGGTTGGCCGGTGGCGCTTCTTGTAAGTATGCGCAGAAACACACCCAGGTGTTTTTGCAGCGGAATAATTTTTTCTATGCCCATACAGGCGATGTGCACATCGGCAAGGTGAGCGCCCATGTCGGCATTGCCTTCATTGGTGCACACTACAAACTCTCCTGTTTGTGCAATGGCAAAGTTTACGCCTGTGATAGCAGCACGACGGGTTAAAAATTTTTCCCTTAAATGTTCCCTCGCAGCACCGGTTAAAAATTGCGGATCGGCATTGCCTTTTGGTGTGCCGAGGTATTGATGAAATAGTTCGCCTATCTCTTCTTTTTTCCAGTGGATGCAGGGCAATACAATATGGCTGGGTGCTTCATCCGCCAGCTGCACAATGCGCTCTCCCAAATCAGTGTCCACTACATCAACACCCACTGATTTTAAATAATCATTCAGATGGCATTCTTCTGTTAACATGGATTTGCTTTTTACTATCCGGTTGATTTCATTTTGCTGCAATATGGAATGTATAAGCTGGTTATGTTCTTTATCATCTGCAGCCCAATGTATGGTGATGCCATTTTGCGTTGCGTTCTTTTCAAATTGAAGCAGGTATTCGTTTAAGTTAGACAGTACATTGTTTTTTATTTGAGAAGCTGCTTCTCTCAATGCTTCCCATTCAGGCAGCACCTGCACCGCCTTATCACGCTTCTGCCGCACGAACCATAATGTTTCATCATGCCAGTCAACCCGTGGTTCATCTACATTAAATGTAGCTGCCAGTGTTGCATGATCTTTGTTGTTGTTTTGCATGTTTTTAAAATCAAAAGTCAAAATTTAAAAGTCAAAATAGGTTGTCTTATTACTTGCAAAGACTTACATATTACAGCCGCCTAACTTCGCTTTGGTAAAAGTTCAGCAAAGAAAAAATGCACAAGAGTGCGACGCCAATGAAATACCACACAGCTTCTTAGCCCGGACAAAAAAATATTTCAAGACATTCATTATTCATCATTCATAACTCATAACTGGCTGTTGAGTATCTCTGCAATATGCTTCACCTGCACCTTGCTTTTTTGTCTTTTTAAAATGCCTTCCATGTGCATCAGGCAACTCATATCGGCAGCGGTTATAAATTCGGCCCCCTGGTTAATATGATCGGCCACCCTGTCTTTTCCCATCTTTGCACTTACGGCTTCTTCAAAAACACAGAAGGTTCCACCAAAGCCACAACATTCATCGGCACGACTTAGTTCAATCAACTCAATACCTTTTACCAGTTGCAATAGTTTGCCGGGTTTTGAAAAAGGTACTGCAACCAATTCACTCATCTGCGAAATTTTTAAACCCCGCTGTCCATGACAACTTTGGTGCATGCCTACTTTGTGCGGAAAGCTGGCTTCCAGTTTTTCTACCTTCAACACATCTACCATAAACTCTGTAAGCTCATATATTTTTTTGCGGATGCCAGTTGCTGCTGCTTCGTTCTGTTCATCATGCAAATGTTCTTTAATGTGCAGGGTGCAGCTTCCAGACGGGCAAACAATGTAATCAAATGCTGCAAAATTTTTTACAAAGAGTTCATCGCAGCCTTTGGTCAATTTTTCAAAACCTGAGTTGGCCATGGGTTGTCCACAGCAGGTTTGATTTGAAGGGTAAGAAACATCCACACCCAATTTTTCTAATAAATGTAATGTTGCGATGGCTACCTGCGGATAAAACTGGTCAACATAACAGGGTATAAATAATCCAACTTTCATAATCATCATTTTACTACATGCACGCTTCAAATTTACTGTATAGTCTGAAACAGTTTATCTAATTTTTGTTTACAATTCCTGCACCTGCTCCCACACTTTTTTTACTACCGGTATTCCATTGGCAAGATTGTGTTGCCTTGTTTGCAAAACACGTTGCCCGGGATACGTTATTTTTTGTGATGCATTATCTGCAACAGATTGCTGGTAATCTTCAATAATGTTGTCGATTGTTTTTGTAATTAATGAGTGGTTACCCAACTTTGAAATATCAATGGCAATGAACACCTGCGATAAACTATACTCTGCTTCTTTTGCAGTTATTTGTTGCGTTGATAATCCGCCTGATAAAACAGTTGCTAAAATATCCAGCAACAAAGATAAACCAGCACCTTTCCAATAGCCTACCGGCAAGGGCCGTTTGGAGGAGAGGATTGCAGCCGGATCATTTGTTAGTTCTCCCTTGTTGTTATAGCCACCGGCAACAGCCAAGCGTTCGTTTTTTAAAACTGCTAACTCCATGGCCCCATAAGAATATTGTGACATCGCCATATCCAACACAATTGCCTCTTCTTTAAATGGCAATGCAAACACCAATGGGTTATTGCCCAGCTTTGGATCAATAGCTCCCCATGCTGGCATGATGCCGGTAGTGTTTGTCCACCCAATAAAAACAAAGCCTGCTTTTGCGGCCTGCCATCCATAGGTTCCGCCCCGCATCCAGTGGTTGGTATTTGCCAGTGCCACGCAACCAATGCCATGTTGCTGCGCCAGGTTGATAGCCTTGTTGGTTGCATGTTGTGCATTTAAAGGGCCCGGCCCTAAATTACCATCCCACTGCTCAATACCACCGAATTTATTTTTTAATACCGGTGTTTCATTAGGTAATATATACCCATCTTTTACATATTGAACAAAGCGGGGAAATCGATTTACGCCATGCGTATAAATGCCATCCACACTGTTGGCGGTAAATATTGCAGCACATTGATTTGCCCGTTCATTGGTAAACCCTGCAGAAAGCAGGATAGCTGTAAAACGCTCCTGCATTTGCTTAGATGAAATCAATATGAAATTATTATCCCCCATTTATTATAACAAGATTCAGGATTGCTAAACCGATTTTATTTATTTAAAATTACAGAAGCAAGGTGAAAAAGACCGGATGATTTTTTATGGCAAGTAAATGATCCATTACTTAACTGCTACTTTATACTTTTAATGTGCTGCCGAAAAATATTTCAGTTCAATAATATCACTGGGCAAGGCTTTTTTGTTCCATGCTTTGTGTATAGATAAAGCAGTACCAACTGCGGTTGCCTGCGCCATTGATGCTGCAAATACTTCCAGTTCGGGAAAATTTAATGCTAGCAAATTCATGTAAATAGCATTTCTGCCAAATCCTCCATCCACAAAAATCCTATTTACGCCTGTATCTTTTAATACCAATTGTGTTGAGTATACTTGCTGCACTATTATATCCATCATCAACCGGTGATAAGCTTCCTCTCCCGTTTTAAATTGAGTAAGCTCCCTTTGCGTAAAGGCAGAAGCTTTTAAATTGACGCTACTATTTTGAGATGGAAATTTGATTTTTAGCTGTGCAATAATAGCTGCATCAAAAGGAATGGTTTTATAATGATTCGTATCCTGCTTAAAATATTCGGCAATTCTTTTTACCTGTTGCTCATGCTCGTACCCTGCAAACAAGCGGGAGGCTTTTACAGGTTTGCCTTCAAACGTCATGTAACAAAGGCAGTCGTTTTCCAGCTCTTCTGTGGTAAGTGGCGCCTGGTTAAATGGGTTTAAACTAATACACCAGGTGCCGGTTGATAATAAAATAAATGGTTCATGAAAAGCAGCCAGGTAAGGGATCAGCGCCGCAGAGCTATCATGCAAACCAACACCAACAGGAATCGTGTTATTTGTATAACCTGCTATGGACTCACAGTTAAGCACAGCCGGTAATTTTGTATCAACACCTTCCTGTTTAACCCAGTCGTGGTATTGGTTCTTTTCAAAATCCCATAAATTGGTATGGCAGCCAATGCTGGTAATATCTGCATAGATTTTATTGGTCATAATAAAACTCAAATATTGCGGCAGGTGGAGTGCATATTTGATACGGGCAAAAGCCGCAGGTTGCTCGTATTTTAAACGATACAACTGCATGCCCGAATTTAAATTACCCAATACTGGCGAAGCTGTTTGTTTGGCTAGCAAACTTTCTCCACCATATCTGTCATAAAACTGTTGTTGCAATTTCGGGGCGAAGGGCTTCAAATAATTATACAAAGGAAGACAAACATTCAACGCCTCATCAAGGTAAACAAAACTGGCGCCGTAGGCGGAAAAGTTGACGGCTTTAACGGTAAATTTTTCATCGGCCAATAATGCATCAAAAGAATCTTTGATCCATATTGTTAAGGCCTGTACATCTTCACATTCAAACCCATCCTCATCTTTAATTTCTATAAACTGTTTACTTGTTTCCTGCACCAGTTGATAGTGCTCATCAAACAACAATAACTTTTTATTTGTTTTGCCGATGTCGAAGATTGCTATGACCGGAGTGTTGTTCATTGGTGAGTGGCTCTGTGGTGAGTTGTGACTGGTGAATGGTCAATATATGGATACTTCACTTTTTATATTTCCGTTCAACCACTTGAAGATTTTTATTTCATCAAACTTGTTATAATACTTTAGTTGCAGCCCCATTTTATAATAAAGTAATAAGGTTGATTCATTGTTATTGAATATTTCTACTAAGGTTGGGCTCTTATAACCTTAGTAGAAATATCCATCTTAAAACCGCTAACCTTATTCTTAGTGTATACTTTAAACAGCTTTAGCCCAACGCCATCCTACAATCCCGTCGCCACTGTCTTCAACCCTCTTTGCTTTATCAACCCTTCTCTTATTTTTTCATCCCTAAATACCGCCAGCGGATTCAATGCTGCTCCGGCTCTCAGCCTTGCTTCTGCAACCAATGCACGGGTGTCGGTGCGGAAAGCCTGCTGCAATATTTCCTGTGCTGTTACCACATCATTGTTGTTTTGTGCTTCCTGCAATTTTGTTCTGTCAACCAGCAACGCCTGCGCATAGGTAATCATGATGGCTTCTACCGATTGCAGTAAATCTTCCAATGGATCCTTTACATTGTGCGATGCATCAATCATCCAGCCGATGCCATTGGCGTGGTTCATGCCTTTGGCATCCATGCCTTCTACCAGTTCATTAAAAATTAAAAATAGTTGGTACGGTTTGATGCTGCCCACCGTTAAATCATCATCCCCATATTTTGAATCGTTGAAATGAAAGCCGCCCAGTTTACCTTCCATCAGCAACAGCGAAACGATCTGTTCAATATTGGCATTGGGCAAATGATGACCTAAATCCACCAGCGTAAAGGCTTTTGGCCCAAGCTTGTTGACGTAGGTAAAAGATTGTCCCCAATCGCCTACTGTGGTTGAATAAAAATTGGGCTCGAACGCTTTATACTCTAAAAACATTTTCCAGTCGTTGGGTAAGGCTGCATAAATTTCTTCCAGGCTTTCCAGTGTGTTTTGAAAAGCTTTTCTAAAATTTAACTGGCCGGGAAAACAACTGCCATCACTTAACCAAACCGTGAGTGATTCCGAGCCTAGTTCAATACCATATTTTATTACTTCAATATTGTGATCGATGGCTTGCTTGCGGATGGCTTTGTTTACGTTTTGCAGTGAACCATATTTATAACTCAACTCTTGCCCGGGCTGGTCCTGGAAAGTATTGGAGTTCATGGCATCGAATTTTAATCCATGCTGTGCAGCCAGGGCTTTTATGTTTGCTGCATTCTCAGGTATATCCCATGGAATGTGCAGGGAGATGGCACCGCTTGAATTGTTCAAGGCATGCAGTAAACCGATGTCTTCAATCTTCTCTTCCAGGTTACGGGGTTCGCCGCCACCAGGGAAACGGCCAAACCTTGTGCCGCCCGTACCCAGCGCCCAGCTTGGTATGGCTACCTGGAACTCCATTAACTTTTGAATGATGGCTTCTGTATTGCTTACTTCTGAAGCAATAAAATCAAACCTGCGTTGGTGCTCTTTTTGCAGCGAATGATTGTGTTCTTCAATTTTAAATTTTTCCATTTGCATATCGTTTTTTATTTGAACCACTAAGGCGAATTTGAACCACGAAGGCAGAAAGACACTAAGCGGCACTAAGCTTTGTGTTTCTTTGTGCCTTAGCGACTTTGTGGTTCCAAGCACTAAGCTTTGTGTTTCTTTGTGCCTTAGCGACTTTGTGGTTCCAAGCACTAATCTTTGTGTTTCTTTGTGCCTTAGCGACTTTGTGGTTCCAAGGACTAAGCTTTGTGTTTCTTTGTGCCTTAGCGACTTTGTGGTTCCAAGCACTAAGCTTTGTGTTTCTTTGTGCCTTAGCGACTTTGTGGTTCATTAAAGTATCATTCTTTTTATTCCATCTTTCATTAAGGGTACATGAAAATTGATCAGGAAACCTAAGCGCTTGCCCGTTAGTTTTAGATAGCTTAATAGCTGAGCCTCCCAAACCGGATGATAATTTTCCTGCGCTTTAAACTCTACTATTATTAAATCTTCTACCAATAAATCCAGTCGTAATCCTTCATCAATAATCAAGGTTTGGTAAATGACCGGAACCTCTTTTTGCTTTTGATATAGTATATTTCTATTTCCCAATTCGTAATAGAAGCACTTTTCGTAAACACTTTCCAATAACCCAGGTCCCAATTCTTTATGAATCCGGACAGCAATGTCGACAATCTGTTTTGCCAAATACTCTTCTTTATCAGAAAGCTTTACAAACATATCTCTTTGTGTTCCTTTATTTCCTTTGTGTGTCTTTACGCCTTAGTGCCTTAGTGGTTCAATGAAATGTTCATTGCAAGTAAAACACCTCCTTCAACCCAACACTAACCGGCGAATTGTCTTCATTCGTTTCCATGAGATCTTTCATGTAAGCCCACCATTTCTTCATCACCGGATCAGCCGGTAATTCATCCAGCCTGGTTGTATCGTCAATGGTAAGATATCCAAACAATGCATTTGTTTCTTCATCTAAAAAAATAGAATAATCTTTTACACCACTTTGTTTTAGTAAGCTGATGAGCTCCGGCCATAAAGCTTTGTGTCTCCTTTTATATTCTGCTTCACAACCTTTAAAGAGTTGCATTTTGAATGCTACACGTTGCATGATAAAATTATTTTTTTGAACCACTAAGTCTCCAAGGCACTAAGAAACACAATGCTTGGTGCTCCTTACTGTCTTCGTGCCTTTGTGGTTCAGGATTAGCGTAAAAATCCAGCCGCCACTCCCCCATCAACATTCAATGCATTGCCGGTTGATTTACTCAACAATCCACCAACAAAAGCAAAGCAGGCGTTGGCAATGTCAATGGGTAAAATGGTTTCGTTGAGCAATGTGCGTTTTGCATAATACGCAGGCAACTCTGCAACGGTGATACCATAAGCTTTTGCACGGCCCTCAGCCCAGCCGCCTGCCCATATATTGCTGTCTGCTATCACTGCATCGGGGTTCACCGTGTTTACACGAATCTTATCACCACCAAGTTCAGCAGCAAGC
>JANXSR010000398.1 GCA_025352625.1 Ferruginibacter sp. | reverse complement strand
TGATTGAAAACTATATTTTTTTGATAGAAGTGTTTGACCGGATAGATTAACTAATAAAACATTTTTAATTGTTTCATGAGAATTCATAGTAACATTAATTTTATCATTCACAGGATTTGGGAAAATAGTAATCGATTCTGAATTATTATTCACAATGCTATCTTTCGTTGCAACCCTACTGCCACGGTTTGCTTTATATGTTGTGCTTGAACAAAAGGTATTAATATCTGCCGTATTTGCCTGAACAAACATGCCTCCGACACAAGCCGCAGGATTAAAAGCAACAAGCCCAGCAGGAGTACCCGAAAGATGACCTTCTATCAATATTGGAAACGTTAAAACTTGTAAAACATTTTGGCCATTAGGGTCATTTACTTTTTTAAAGTTTAGTAATAATTTAATATACATTTTAGGTACACCTCCAGTCGGATTCGCAGGAAAGGCAAAATAAAATCTATGGTCATTGCCTAAGCAGCTGGTATTTATATATTCAGTTCTGTAAGTATAATGACCAGTAACTGCATCTTTACTTTCTGGAAATGTAAAACCATTACTTGCAAAATTTAAGGGTAAAGTTACTGGCTCACCAGTTATAGTTGCTACTTGAGGAATTGCTTCATATGCAATTTGTGCGTCTTGCAAAACCAAGCCACTTGCAGGATTAACAACATATCTTATTGGCTCTTTAAGGTAATATGTATGCTTGTAAGCGCTAGGAAATGGTCCGCTCTGTGTAAAAGACCAATTATCAATAAATGTTGGTACGTTTAACAAATTAAATACTCCCAATACTTCATTGTAAAATGGATATACGGCAGGGTCATTTTGTGCATTTAGACTTCCTGGTGTTGTAAAACTAATAGCGTGATATTGATTTGAAGTTGATATAGAACCACTCAATTTTACAGCCAAATTAACTGCTAAAGGCATAATCTGTACTGGCTGAGGTGATGCTTTACCTCCTCCTATAAATATATCAAATAGGGACACAGCGGCCTTTAACCATGGAACAGCTGCCAAGCCAGCTTTTAAAAAATCATTGGCTTTTAACGCTGTTTGAAATGTAGTAAGGGCAGTAGATTGTGAGGAAGATGACCCAAATAAAGCGTTAGTTATATTTTTTGATTCTGTAATCATTTTATCTACATTATCATATGTTTTGGAAAATTTTTCTGTGCTACTCGCAAAATCTTTAAAGCTATATTTTCCGTCATTTGCAACAGTGCCAACTCCATTAGTTATTGAAGTTATTTTACCAGTAATTGAGCCTTGAAGATCTATTGTTGATGAAGCAATCAAATTACTTACTATGTTTAACTTTGAAGCATATTGACAAGTACAAGCATCATACGCCATTGGAAAATCAGCGTAAAACCATTTTGTATCATCATTTATATAAACTGAAACAGATTGTGCAGCAGGATTGGCAACATGTGTTGTAGCCAAAGGTTTTGCTATTCCATCAGTTAGAGATAATAATGCTGTTTGCCAAGAAGAAGACGCATCAAATTTTAGCGTAATTTTTGCCCCATTATAATCTATTCCTCTGCAGACTTTTAATAATATCCTTAAAACGCCTGTAAATTTATTATATAAAATGAAATAAGTGTGCTGAGGAACATCAGGTTTCAAAATATTTGCATCTGTATAGCCGAATTCCCTTCTTATAAGCTCCCAACCGTCAACAGGGAGCATATCTTTAGATGTTCTTAATGCTTCTAAATTATCGATTTTATAAAAAGGGGACTCGACTTGTGCATTAGGCTGGCAAGTTGAATTATTATTATAAAATTGTTGAGTCCAATCAAAATAAAGATTTTTATTAGAAGGGAGTTCATTGTTAACTGGAGCTGAAGGATTTGTAGTAATACCCTTAGCGAGACATTGGCTGCTCGATTGTTTTGCAAAGGATAAAAAAAGAATGAATACAAGTAAATTTTTTTTCATAATAATTGTGGTTTAACGGGTGAGTAAAATATTTTTGCTTTTTAATTCAGAAATGATTCTTATTTTTTTATCCCAACAAATTGTTTTTTTATAGTAACAAGGGAATTATCTAAATTATATTTTTGCATATCCAAAACGGTATAATTAACTATTAATGTATCTCGAATTCCCCTATGCAAACTTGCATATCCTTTAATTCCTTGTGCTGGAATATTTGCAGTTTTGTCAAAAAATAAATTTTTATACCCTGTTGAAGATACAATTCCCTCAATTTCAGGGCGGTAGTATTCATTAAAATTTTGTGTCGTATCCCTATAATTTTTTGGAAGATTGTCTATTGAATATGCACCATCCGACCACCATGGATACCTTGATCCAAACCAATATCTTATTGAGACAGTAAATGTATCTTTTAAGTTATCTGTGTTACTGCCCAAATAACTGCCTACCAGCGGAGAAGTTAATTCTCTCGGTTGGTAAATAACCAAAGTTTTTGAAATAGAAGTATCTTTTTTATCTCTAAGTAATCCATTTAATTTGACATTAATTTTATTACTTCCTGAAAATGCTAAGTCAAAAGAACGTGTAGAAAATGTGTTTATCGGGTCACCTACTACCCAGTTAAAAGTTATAAAGTCTTTAGAGGCATTAAACCTAATTCTTCTATATGCATAACATGTATCAGTAGGAAGCAATGTGTCGCCTACTTCTTCTAAAATAGTGAAATCTCCTTTATAATTTATAATGGGAAGTGGGGCGTCATCTTTATTACAAGAAATTAAAATAATGCAACTTAGAAAAAATATCAATACTATTTTTAATGGCGATAAATAAAATATTTTCATTTTTTGTGCGGATATAGTGATTTAAAGAAGTAGTGTTACGAATTTAAAATAAAGATAGAAGTTTAAACCATACAACTTTCAAATCGGTTATTTTTATTAATTGATTAAAAAATATTTCAATTTGAAGCAAGATTATTTATTATAAATTTCTATATAAAAAGATTAATTAGCTTGTCAGGATTTTTTTCTATAAATGAATAGATACTGTTTCGGATGATATCGTTATCTGTATATGGATTTAAATAAGTTTTCAGTTCAGTCGTTGAAGTAATGACAGTATCAGAAGGCATATAGCCCATTCCCCAAAAACTTCCCCGTTCAATTAACAAACATAATTTTTCTTCTTCTTTTATACCTTTATCCATCACGGCAAATGTGGGTAACTTTTCTTCCAGTGCCTCCACAGCAATTTTTATTTTTTTGTTGTAGATAAATGGAGATTCCAATGCTATATAGTCAAGTTCAGAAAAAGGCGTTTTATCAATAAAACATAATTTCTCATGCAGTTCAAATTCTTCTGCCATTTTTTTAAGCATCACCAAACCTTCGTGTAATAAATTAAAGCAGTATAAAGAGGGAACATTTTTTTTCTTTTTATCAATGGCCAAACGCTGGTAGCCACGGCCATCCTCAAACATATACAAAGCAAATTTTTGTGCCGGTTGCTTTTGGCTGTAATTGTATTTGGGCCACAACCTCCTTATTTCGGCACTTTCCAGAACAATGGCTTCCAGTTCGGTGGCGCATTCCTTACAGGTTATTTTGCAGATGGTGCGTAAAAAATTCTGCCGTTTTCTATCCGGATTATTGTGTGTAAAATGACTGCTTACTCTTTTTTTAATGTTGATGGCTTTGCCTACATAAACAATTTTATCTTTAGCATCATGAAAATAATATACCCCAGGCCCTGCTGATAATTTTAAAATATCCGCTTTGGTTAAATGTAGTGGCAGCCATTGTTCTGCTGAAGATTTCTTCAGCATTTGGGCAATGTGTTCGTCGCCGCCATTTGCTATGCAATGCTCTAATAATTTTACAGTGGCCTTTGCATCTCCGCCGGCCCGGTGGCGGTTATCAATCGGTAAAGAAAGCGAACGGCATAAATTGCCCAGGCTATAAGATGGTAAACCAGGAAATGTTTTTCTACTCAATCGTACGGTACATAGTTTTTTTTCTGCCAATTCGTACCCAGCAGCCTTCAGGTGATGCTTTACAAATGAATAATCGAAGTTTACATTGTGAGCAACAAATATGGTATCATTCAGCAATTGATATAAAGTTGCCGCAATGTCTTCAAACAATGGGGCATCTGCTACCATATAATTATCAATGCCTGTAAGTGCCGTAATGTAAGCAGGTATTTTTTGTAAGGGATTAATAAGCGTTTCAAAATGCTTTACCACTTTTTTACCATCATGAATATAAACGGCGATTTCTGTGATGCCATTTGCAGAGGCATGACCACCGGTCGTTTCTATATCTACTATTGCATACATCAACCTGGTAATTGATTTAAAAGATAAAATTATGAAAAATTCAACGGCTGACTGGTATCAGGGCTAAAGATAATACTAAATTAATTAGCAGGTAATGCAATTTATAAAAAAGTTACAAATTGCCTGAAATGAAATTTGGCGACAGGGAATACTCAGCAAAATAATAGTTTTTAAACGGTTGAATTAATAACGAAAGGTATTGTGTAAAATAAATTCCCAAATAATCCGTTGTTTTTCTTTTACTTCTTCCGATACCCACTTATGTCATAAGGACGAACCAAATAAATAAAATGAAAAAGGATTTTGAAAACGAAATATCCCAATGGCTTGTTGAATATAACTTAAAACAATTTGAAGCAGAAGACACGGAAAATTTTGAAGAAGCGATTTTCATCCGTGACGTTATAATAGATTTTATTGATGTAAATGCAAAAATACTGGCAACAGTTACAGATAAGAAAACAGAGCAAATAAAGCAAGTATTGATAAATGAAAGTAATTTGATTTTTAATACTATCAAAAACAATAAACAAAACCTCAACCACCTATGAAAAACACAACACAACAGACACAATCGCAGTTAAATAAAGAACTGTTGGCGCTTCTTAAAAAACATGTTTCAAACAAGTATTATACCTTTTTAAAGAATACATACTTCAAATAAATTTTTATATTTTACTACAAAAGGCTATCCCATTATTACGAGGATAGCCTTTTGTATTTTATGTTACTATGTGATATAAATAATGAGTTAAACCTCCATACAAACATAAATATTCAAAATCATATTCTACAAAATAGTAGGAAGTTAAAAAATGCGACACCGATACATTTTTATTTTGCTTTTTAAGCAGGTACCTCTTTTTTTTAATAATAAAATGGCAGGTATAAAAAAACGGAAAGATAAAATCCTTTCCGTTTTCGCTTTAATTAAAAGTATTAATAAGATCGTAATTAGTGTTTCCCTAAAGTTTTCCTTCTGCAGAAAGAGATTATTAATCACCCCATATTTCATCTTTTCCTTCCAGCCATTTTTTTACAAGGTCTGTTGTAACAGATTTTGGACGCTCTAACGGGAAGCCCAAAGCACGGTCCCAGCAGAGACTTGCCAATACACCGAGTGCCCTTGATACACCAAACAATACAGTGTAAAATTCATATTCCACCATGCCGTAATGCACCAATAAGGCGCCACTGTGAGCATCTACATTTGGCCATGGATTTTTTACTTTGCCCAGTGATTTTAATAAAGGGGGCACTACTTCATAAATATTCCAAACGGTGTTTACCAGGGGGTCGTCGGGCAAATGTTTTTTACCAAATTCCATTTGTGCCGTAAAGCGGGGATCTGTTTTGCGCAAAACAGCATGGCCGTAACCAGGTACCACTTTTCCTTCACTCAGCGTTTTCTTTACATATTCTTCTATCTGTTCTTTTGAGGGGGTTTCTACACCAAGTTCCTCCCTCATGTCATATATCCATTTTATAACTTCCTGGTTAGCTAAACCATGCAGTGGACCAGCCAATCCATTCATACCGGCGGCAAAAGAAAGGTAAGGGTCGCTAAGTGCAGAACCTACCAAATGAGTGGTATGTGCGGATACATTACCCCCTTCATGGTCTGCATGAATGGTCATATATAAACGCATTAATTCTTTAAATTCTTCACTATCGTATCCCATCATGTGGGCAAAGTTTCCCGACCAGTCTAATAAGCCATTGGGTTGTATGTGTTCTCCACCTTTATATTTACGTCTGTATATATAGGCAGCAACTCTTGGCAAACGGGCTACCAGGTCCATTGCATCATCAAAAGTGGCTTCCCAATAATCCTTTTTGCTCATGCCGGCAGCATACCGTTTGGCAAAACTGCTTTCTGTTTGTAAAGCCATAATGGCAACTACAAATTGTGTCATCGGGTGCGTATTTACGGGCAAAGCTTCGATGGTTGCGAATACATGATTGGGTACATGGCTGCGGCGTTGCCACAAGGCCGTTACATGTTGTACATCTTCTTCAGTGGGCAGTTCGCCCAATAACATCAGGTGAAACAATCCTTCCGGCAGCGTCTCAGTGCCGTTTTTGACTTTGGGTAATTTTTCTGCCAGTTCAGGAATGGTATAACCTCTAAAACGGATACCTTCCTGGGCATCTAATAAAGAAGTTTCAGAAACAAGGCCGGTTATTCCCCTCATACCCTGGTAAATCTGGCTCAGGGTTACTTCGCCGATTTTTTTATCGCCGTGTTCTTTTAGCAGTGCTTTTATTTCTGCACCCACTACATCAGCTTTTGCCTTAAAACTTTCTTTAATATCACCCATAAAATTTTGTTTATATATTGAACATACCATTCTTTTTAAAGACGGCTAAAAGTACAACCCAACTTGATGCTAAACAAAAGTTTTGTAGTAAAGTTTATAGTTGTTTTCATTTAGCCGTATTGAAATCATCCGGTATTTACTTTGGCCATATCATTTTTATTGTGGTGAAATGTTTGACAGGTAAGGGTTTCAATTTTTTCCACCTTGTTTTTCAACAATTCCTTTTGCTAAATTTTCTCCTCCGGAATTTTTGCTGTATTTTTGCCCGACTTCACGGATATTTTATCTTTCTATTTTCCGCTGGTCATTACGGATTGAAAAAATTACAATGTAAATTTTGCTGTGTAATGGATGTTTGTTTTGTTGAAAGTTAGCGCAGGTAGCAGATTGAACAACAACAAACATTATTTTATTTTCATCCATCAAATTATGACAAATTCAAAATTGATAATTACATGAAAACGGCCAAGTATATTTTTGTAACCGGTGGAGTTACCTCCTCATTAGGTAAAGGTATTATAGCAGCTTCGCTTGCTAAATTATTACAGGCAAGAGGATTGAAGGTAACCATCCAAAAATTTGATCCTTACATCAATGTGGATCCCGGTACATTAAACCCCTATGAGCATGGAGAATGTTATGTTACTGAAGATGGCGCAGAAACCGATCTTGATCTTGGGCACTACGAACGTTTCTTAAACATACATACTTCGCAGGCAAACAATGTTACTACCGGACGTATATATCAAACCGTAATTAACCAGGAAAGAGAAGGTGCTTATCTTGGAAAGACCGTGCAGGTGGTACCTCATATTACTGATGAGATAAAACGCAGGATGTTATTAATAGGCAACACGGGCGAATATGATATTGTAATTACAGAAATTGGCGGCACCGTTGGTGATATTGAGAGCTTGCCTTTTGTGGAAGCTGTGCGCCAGTTACAATGGCAGATGGAAGAGGAAGACTGTTTGGTGGTGCACCTTACTTTAATTCCTTATTTAAAGGCTGCGAAAGAATTAAAAACAAAACCAACCCAGCATAGTGTAAAAATGATGAGTGAGAATGGCGTGCATCCGGATATTATTGTTTGCAGAACAGAACGCTCATTAAATTTAGATCTTAGAAAAAAAATAGCTTTATTCTGTAATGTAAAAACAGAAGCAGTGATTGAGGCAATGGATGCCAATTCTATTTACGAAGTTCCTTTAAAAATGCTACAAGAAGGGTTGGATGTAATTACATTGAAGAAGTTACACATTAATGGTTATGCAGCGCCTGAACTTACAAAGTGGAAAGAATTTTTAGATAAATTAAAATATCCTTCCGGCAAAATTAATATTGGCCTTATTGGAAAATATATTGAACTGCAGGATGCCTATAAATCTATTTTAGAATCTTTTGTTCATGCCGGTGCAATCAATGAATGCAAAGTAAACATCGTTAATGTACACAGTGAAACTATTACAGAAGATAATGTGCAGGAAAAATTAGGTGGACTTGATGGACTACTAGTAGCACCGGGTTTTGGTATGCGTGGTGTAGAAGGCAAAATTGTTGCAGTGAAATTTGCCCGTGAAAATAAGTTGCCTTTTTTTGGTATTTGTTTAGGAATGCAAATGGCGGCTATTGAATTTGCAAGAAATGTATTGGGTTATAAAGATGCCAATAGTACAGAGATGCAGGCTGATACCAAACATCCGGTAATTGACCTGATGGCAGCACAAAAGAAAGTGAAAGCAAAAGGTGGCACCATGCGCCTGGGTGCTTATCCATGCGACCTTAAAGAAGGTACACTGGCATATGCTATTTATGGACAATCTCCCATCAGCGAAAGGCATCGTCATCGCTGGGAATTTAACAATGCCTACCTGGAAGAGTTTGAAAAAGCTGGTATGATCGCCAGTGGAAAAAATCCCGGCACCGGCCTGGTAGAAATAATTGAGTTGCAGGATCATCCTTTCTTTATCGGCGTTCAATACCATCCTGAATTAAAAAGTACGGTAGAAAATCCGCAACCAGTATTTGTAAATTTTATTAAGGCCGCAAAAGAATTTGCTGATAATAAAATGTCAGTAAAAAATGCTGTATTACAAACTGAGTTGATATAAAATGTGTGACGGCTGATTTTTTGATGGTCCTGATATATGGTAATTCGTCCTGCATCAAAAAAG
>JANXSR010000420.1 GCA_025352625.1 Ferruginibacter sp. | reverse complement strand
AACGCTGGTACCACTGTAAGTGCATCAACTGCGGTTGTGTAAGAACTAAGTTAGTAAAAAGTTTGAAAGCAAATCACAACACACCGGGTGCATTGTTTACAACAGTACCTGTTGTGTAAGAACTAAGTTAGTAAAAAGTTTGAAAGCAAATCACAACCCATACTGGCATTGTAGTCAGTTATTTTATGTTGTGTAAGAACTAAGTTAGTAAAAAGTTTGAAAGCAAATCACAACGGGGCATCTTCAATTAAATTACTTACCCTGTTGTGTAAGAACTAAGTTAGTAAAAAGTTTGAAAGCAAATCACAACAAGTGGGTGAATTTTTTGTAGTTGATTTTTGTTGTGTAAGAACTAAGTTAGTAAAAAGTTTGAAAGCAAATCACAACACGCAAATTGTGTAGCCTCCATACTTATCTGTTGTGTAAGAACTAAGTTAGTAAAAAGTTTGAAAGCAAATCACAACGGCAAGTTCTGATGCAAGGAAAAAAATTAGGTTGTGTAAGAACTAAGTTAGTAAAAAGTTTGAAAGCAAATCACAACAAAAGAAGAAAGCGGAGATACAGAAATGCTGTTGTGTAAGAACTAAGTTAGTAAAAAGTTTGAAAGCAAATCACAACACATGAACCGATACGCCGGGCTGCGATGTGTTGTGTAAGAACTAAGTTAGTAAAAAGTTTGAAAGCAAATCACAACGTTTTTTTTACTTATGAAATAATATTAAAGTTGTGTAAGAACTAAGTTAGTAAAAAGTTTGAAAGCAAATCACAACGCGGCGTTAGCCGGTTTGCCCAAACATGGTGTTGTGTAAGAACTAAGTTAGTAAAAAGTTTGAAAGCAAATCACAACAATTCTCACAGGAGCAATTGCTCTTATAAAGTTGTGTAAGAACTAAGTTAGTAAAAAGTTTGAAAGCAAATCACAACGGGGAGCTACACTGTATCCTTGTTCGCTTTGTTGTGTAAGAACTAAGTTAGTAAAAAGTTTGAAAGCAAATCACAACGGCCACTTCATAACCCAAAAAATTACCATTGGCTGTCAGAATATTTTATGACAATTATCATATTTCAATTATAGAAGTAGTTTAATTTTGTGTTGAAACAAATGGATGATTTTGTTTGTTCGGATATGCCGATCGTAACATTTAAAATATAGTTATGAAAAAGAACTTCTTGTGGCTAACAGTGATTGTAATATTAATTTCATGCAATACAAAGCAACCTGAAAAAGCCGCTGTAACTGTTGACACTACAGCGATAGCAGTAAAGCCGGATACTACCAGTATCATCACAGACAGTCATTATTTTTGGTCGAGCGACGTTGACCCTGCAAAAGGATTGTTAATGATTAAGAACAGGACTATTGCCCCAGATTCGCTCACTGCTACAAACATGCTGCAGATAATGAACGACCTGTATCCGGATATACACCTGGTTTTAAAAAAAATATCCAATGACAGTATTTTTATCAGCATCCCTAAAAGCACTTATCTCACCGAACAAACCGGCTCAAGCGGTGCTGATGCCTACCTGGCAGAACTAACTTATAATCTTACAGAAATAAAGGGAATTAATTTTGTTGATGTACGGTTTAAAAAAGGTGACCATGCGGAGCCGGGCACTTATGCAAGAACAGATTTTGTGCATGCAAAAAATTAATTGAATATTTCCATTTAATAAAAAAGCTTCCTGTACAGAAGCTTTTTTATTGACAAGTTTTAAGTAATTAATCCCTGTAATTTAACGCTGGTTTAATATCACCTAACAATGGTTTGTATTGGTAGTCGCCTTTATCTTTTACAAATTCCTGTTTTGCCTTTTCAATTAAAGCCGGTGTTGTAAATAAATCAATCGCCGTTAAGGCCATTGTTTTTGCGGCGGCCATCATACCCTTTGTGCCGATTTCTGTTCCGCCACACGCTACCGCCTGCCAGCTATGGGCAGGGGTTCCGGGTATCCAGGTGGCAGCACTCATACCCACTGTTGGAACGGTATAACTAACATCGCCTACATCCGTTGATCCGCCACCGGACGGCCCTTCTGCTTTTAGTGGTTTTACCAGCGCAGCAGTTTCAAGTGCTGGCGGCGTAGAACCAAATGTAGCCTGTATCTTTTTTCCAAATTCCAGTTCGGGTAAGGAAAGGTTTACCCCTCCAACTTTTTCGAGGTTTAACTGCATTGCTTCTGCCAGCGTGTGGTTTAACATCAGGTCATGTGTGCCGCCGATAATTTCATACTCCATCGTAGTTTCAGTTCCTACTGCAGCACCCTGTGCAGCCTTCACTACACGGTCAAAAATTTTCACCACCTCCTCTCTTTTTGGATGACGAACGTAGTAATATACTTCTGCAAAATCAGGCACCACATTGGGCGCTTTGCCACCATTGGTAATTACATAATGAATCCTTGTTTCCTGCGGTATATGCTCTCTCATCATATTCACCATATTATCCATTGCTTCCACAGCATCCAATGCAGATCTTCCCTTTTCAGGTGAGGCGGAGGCATGGGCCGACAAGCCATGAAAACGAAACTTGGCAGATTTGTTGGCCAAGGCACTCTGCATGGTTACGCTGTTGTTATCGCCAGGATGCCAGTGAATGGCTACATCCACATCATTAAACAATCCTGTTCTTACCAAAAAAACTTTGCCTGAGCCACCCTCTTCTGCCGGACAACCATACACTCTTATAGTGCCCGTAAACTTTTTTTGTTCTATCAGCTTTTTTATTTCTATACCTGCAGCAACAGAAGCAGTACCAAACAAATGATGACCGCAACCATGTCCTGCTGCCTGGTTTACAATGGGCTTTTTTTCGGGTATGGCTTCCTGGGATAAACCGGGCAAGGCATCAAATTCTGCCAGGATAGCAATTACTGGTTTTCCACTTCCGTAAGATGCAATAAATGCTGTGGGAATACCGGCCACTCCCTTATCTACCGTAAAGCCATTGTCAGTTAAAGTTTGTTGCAGCAGGGCGGAGCTTTTTTCTTCCTTATACCCAACCTCTGCAAAACCCCAAATTTGAAGTGCTGTTTTGCGGTACGCTTCATAATTGCTTTGGATATCTGCAATAGCAAGGGTCTTTAATCCTTCATTTGTTGTGGGCTTTTTTTGTGCGATACAACCAAGGCCTGCTGCCATACATAGTGAAAAAACAAATAGTTTTATTGTATACATTTTCATAATTATTTTTTTGTAAGCACAATTTAAGAGAATCAGGTTAAGTAAGTTTAAAATGAGCGCATATAAATAACCATCCGGCCAACTGTAGCGTTTTTTCCACATTTAAAGGTATAATTGCACTCGTGATTTTATTTATTGAATTTGTTTCCCTATAAACAGGTCAAAAAAATCAGGCACAATATTTTTATATCTTTAATAGATAAACACATTTTTTACAACTTAAAGCTGTTTAAAAAAAAATTATAAGAAACTGTAGCAAGCGGAATGACAACAAAAACAAAATTAAAAAAGGTTGGAAAAATTATGTTGTATCTGCTTGGTATAATGGTGATCATTGTAATCCTAACATTAATTTTCATCAACACCCGCCCGGGCAAAAATTTTATCAAAAACAAGGTACAATCCTATTTACAGGAAAAAATTAAAACAAAAGTTATTATAGGCTCACTGGATTATAGTTTGCCTAAATGGATTGAATTAAAAGATGTTTACCTGGAAGATGAACACAAAGACACCTTGTTGTTTGGTGAGCAGGTTGCGATAGATATTAATATGCTGAAATTAATTAGTGGCGATATATTTATCCGCAAAGCAGGTTTTAAAAATATATACGCCCATATTACAAGAGCTGAAAATGATACTGCTTTTAATTACCAGTTTATCATCAATGCATTTTCAGGTGCTGTGCAACAACCCACAACAACTTTAGATACAGCTGCTTTAAAAATTACTTTGCAGCAACTATTGCTAAATGATGTGCGGCTAAAATTTACTGATAAATATGGCGGTAATGAATTTACAACCCATATTAAAAATGCACACGCAACACTTGATCAGTTTCAGCCAGACAGGATGCAGTTTGGCATTGATGATTTTTCTGCAGCGGGAATTAATTTTTTTATGACGACTTCAAAAGAAACACCTGCCACCAATCGCATTGATACAACTGCTGTTGATTTATTTTTTAGAGCAACCAGCATAAACCTGAAAGATATAAATATTGCTTACCAAAACAAGGTAAATGGAATGTATTACGCCAATAAAATACAACATGTTGGCGCAACTAAAATAGACCTTGATCTTGCTAAAGAAAAAGCAGTATTGGAAAGTATTTTTTTAGACAGTTCTTTTATTCAATTTACTGCTCCCAAAATTACCCGTTTAACAACGGCGGATACTTTAGCAGTTACCAGTAATTGGAAAATTACCATTAATAAACTGCAGTTAAAAAATGATGCTGTAGTATTCGATAATAACAATGTTGCACCGGCAGCAGGTTTTGATTATGCCCACATTGGATTGAATAACATACAGGTGAACGCAGGCAACATTTATTATACTGCGGATAGCATAATTGCCAATATCAATCAACTGGCATTTAAAGATAAAAGTGGTTTTACAATTGATAGCACTCATGCCAATATCCGCTACAGCAATAAAGGAATTGAAGCTACTCAATTGTTTATTAAAACGCCACAGAGTTTAATTCAACATACGCTGGTTTTAAAATACGGGGATATAAAAAAAATAAACACAACGCCGCAAAATAGCGAGGTAAATGTGCAGCTTAAAAATACAGTTGTAGCAGTAAATGATGTTTACATGCTGATGCCATCTGTAAAAAAATACATGCCCGAGCAAAAATTTAAAGACAAGCTCATCAAACTTTCCACCATAATAAACGGCACTTTAAAACAATTAAATATTCCATCGTTGCAACTGGCTGCTTTGGATGGAACGCTTATTAATGCAAAAGCTATTTTATACAATGTTACCGATACCGTTAACCTTGGTTACGATATTACTATTTTTAACAGCAGCCTTCCAAAAGCAGACTTGCTTAAATTTTTACCGGCAAATAAAGAGTTAGCGGCTAAGTTACCTCCCATTGTAAATTTTAGTACACACCTTAAAGGAAATTTAAAAAATACGGTAGCGGAAGATATCAATATTAGCAGCAATAGTTTTAAATTATCAGGTAAAGGTGAAATAAAGAACATTGATAAACCAACTGCGTTGCAATACAATGTGGCCATTGCTAATAGCAGGATAGAAAAAAGTTTTATTATGGCAATGGTTCCTCCGGGCACCATTCCGGCATCTGTAAATCTACCCGAAGTGATGATGGTTACAGGCACGGCAAAAGGAGACATGAATAATGTACAGCCAGATATTACCCTGCGGGGAAGTTATGGAGAAGCAAAAGCGAAAGGATTTATACACCAGTTTAAAGACCCTGAAAAAGCAGTGTATGACCTCACATTTTCAACACATGATTTTGCTGTGGGCAAATTAATAAAGCAGGATACGGTGATTGGCAATCTTAGTTTTTCAGGCCATGCAAAAGGAAAAGGATTTAATTACAAAACAATGGTGGCCCAAATAAAAGGACAGGTAACAAATGTTGGCTACAACAACTATGACTACAAAAATATTTTGCTGAATGCCAATTTAAATAGCGGCGAAATTATAACCAATGGCAGTATTGATGACCCCAACATTAAATTAAATTATACCGCTGCGGCGAACGTAAAAGGTAATTATCCCAATGGAGAAGCAACGTTGACAGTTGATACCATCCAGCTTCAACCACTTCATTTTTATAAAGACACATTGAATGCTTCTTTTAAAGCTTACATAAAAGCGCCCGATCTTGATCCGGAAAATATGAACCTCTATGCAGAGATAGACGGTACTAAAATAAATATTCGCAATAAGTTATATGCACTGGACAGCATTATTGCAACATCAAAAACCACCAATGGCAGCAATAAGGTGAACTTAACTTCTCCCCTTGCTGATATTACCGCAATAGGAAAATTTCAATATGATGAAATTGGTTCGTCTTTACTGCAATATGTTGATCAATACTACAACGTTACTGATGCCCCAAAAAGAAATATTGCACCTCAGCAAATAAATTTTGAAGGTGTGGTAAAAAAACATCCCATTGTAAAAAGTTTTGCAGAGGGCGTTGATTATGATAACATTATTTTTAAAGGGAACTACGCTTCCACTAATGCTGATAGTGCCTTACAAATAAAAGCAACCATCCCTTACCTGTTATATCAAACCAACAGCGTTAGCAATGGCACCATTGATATTGCTTCGCATAACAATCAAATAGCAGGTGTGGTTAATTTTGACACATTGCATGCTGGCAGCAATATTCTTTATAAGACAGGTATTGTTGCTACGCTGGCCGGAGACAGTGTAAGCATTGCCGCCACTACTAAAGATATAAAGGGTAAAGACCGCTTTGCACTTGGAGCCAACATTGCTCAAAAAGATAGTGCCTACATTTTTTCTTTAAAAGACACCCTGCTACTCGACTATAAAAAATGGAACGTTGCTGCTGATAATAAAATAACCTATTCGCCCAAAGGTGTACTGGTGAATAACTTTTTACTAACCAATAATGGCAGCAGGATTGAAGCTATAAGCAGGGAGAATATTTTGAATAGTCCTGTTGATGTAACAATTGAAAATTTCAATATTAAAAATATCAGCTCAATGCTTAACAGCGATACGTTATTGGCAGGTGGCATTATCAATGGTAAGTTTTCAATAAGTGAATTTGATAAAAAAATACCTGCATTTACCGGTACCCTCCAGATAGATAGTTTACAGTTGATGCAGCAACCGGTTGGCGATATTAAATTATTTACAGAAAAGATAGAGGAGAATACCATTACCGCAACACTCGGCTTAACCGGTAATGGTAACAATGTAACCGCTAAGGGCAATTATTATTTAAATGCAGATACTAACCAATTTGATGCGGATGTAAACATTGCTAATTTAAACATGCGCACACTACAGGTCTTTTCTCAGGGTAAACTCGAAAACGCATCCGGAAATATAAAAGGAAAAGTAACAGTAGATGGAAAGTTTTCAGCACCGCAATGGAATGGAGCAGTTAGTTTTGATACAGCCCGATTTACCATCGCTCAGTTAGGTACCCCTTATGCCATCACCAATCAAACCATCACGCTGCAATATCCAACTATACAATTTAACGATTTCACTGTTAAAGATTCTGCTGCTAATGTAATGACTGTTAATGGAAAGATTACTTCCACTTCAATTACTGAATATAATCTCGACCTTGATATAAAAGCAAAAAATTTCATTGTTGTAAACATGAAAAAAGCCATCGCTAACCAGGTATACGGGTTCGCTTCGATGGATGCTGATATTTCAGTAAAAGGAAATGCAACATCCCCCGCCATTGAGGGCAATCTTGCACTCAATGACAAAACAGATGTAACACTGGTATTGCCCGAAAGCAATGTAAATAAAGATGCTGCAAAATCAGTGGTACAATTTATAGACAGAGATACGTTTGCACTACCCCAAAAGAAACCGCCGGTTGTAGTAAGTGCTGTAAATACCGGTGCCGTTCAATTCTTAAATTACAATTTAAATTTAGAGGTTAGCAAAAACGCTGCCCTAACAATTATTATTGACCCCAGCAGTGGCGATGAATTGAAGATACAGGGTGATGCACAATTAAATGCCGGTGTTGACCCCGGTGGCCATATTATATTGGCAGGAACTTACCAGTTAAACAGTGGCTATTATATTTTAAACTACCAGTTTTTGAGAAAACAGTTTAACTTATTACCCGGCAGTACCATCACTTTTAGTGGCGATCCCACAAAGGGGCAAATAGATATTACTGCAGAATACATTGCTAAAACTGCTCCCAAAGATCTGGTGGGTAATGAAATAGGCTCCGTTGATCCAAAACTTGCCAATTCATTTAAACAGGATTTTCCTTTCAGCGTTTTATTGCATTTAAGAGGTTCAATGCTGAAACCGGAAATTA
Source organism: Ferruginibacter sp. (assembly GCA_025352625.1). Classification (GTDB taxonomy): domain Bacteria; phylum Bacteroidota; class Bacteroidia; order Chitinophagales; family Chitinophagaceae; genus Ferruginibacter. The sequence continues at coordinate 4,853 of JANXSR010000420.1, read as the reverse complement.
GTTTTGATATTGTATTACCCGAAACCGTAGCGATGAACAGCGACCTGCGAACTACCATCGAGACTAAATTAACACAGCTTAGAACTGATGTGGCAGCAACCAACAAACAGGTATTTTCCTTACTACTGTTCAATCGTTTTGTGGGCGAACAAAGTTCTGACTTTTTTAATACCGGTGGCTCAGGAAGTGGTACTGATTTTAACGATATTGCCAGGCAAAGTGTAAGTAAATTTTTATCCTCTGCATTAGATAACATTGCATCTGATCTTTTTAAAGGCTTAAATGTGGACCTTAATCTTAACAGTTATAAAGATTACAGCACTGGCGATGCACAACAAAAAACAGACCTCAATATTGCTGTTTCCAAAAGCTTTATTAATGACCGCCTCAGCATTACTGTTGGCCAAAATTTTGGAATAGAAGGACAGGATGCAAGTGCTAAAGCTGCAAAGCAAAAAGGCATTGGATTTTTACCGGATGTTACTTTAAATTATAAATTAACCCAGGATGGAAAATACCTTTTAAGGGCCTACAAAAAAACACCTTTTGAAGTTGTACTGGATGGGTATGTAATGGAGACCGGCGTTGCTTTTATTGTAACAATGGATGTAGATAAATTTAGTGACCTGTTTAAGAAAAAAAGTAAAAAGGCCACCCAATAACATGAAACTAATTATTGCCAGTATAATCTCATTTTTAATTGTTGCCAGTAGCTGCAATGTTAGCAGGCATCTGCCACCAGGTGAAAAATTATACCGGGGAGCGACAGTAAAAGTGCAAAAAGAAAAAGATGTAAAAGCATCTGCAAAGACTTTACAAAAGCAATTAAAAGTTGCTACAAGGCCTGCACCCAATAAATACCTGTTGGGGCAACCTTACAAAGTATGGTGGTGGTATTTTATTGGTGAACCAAAACGGCCAAAGGGAATTAAAGCCTTTTTAAGAGACAAGCTTGGCGAACCGCCTGTATTGAGCAGCAGGGTGAATGCAACAGTGGTTGCTCAAAATATGAATGCCTATCTTGATAACATCGGATACTTTCATTCAACAGTTACTGGCGATACTATTAATAAGGGAATGTACGTAAAGGCAATTTACAGTGCTCATGTTTTTCCTCAACATACCATCAGAAATATCAGTTGGGTAAGTGATAGTTCTGCATTGCTGAAAATATTGGAAGGTAAAAAAAATACAAAAACACTTTTAAAACCAGGTATGCCTTATCGCCTGAGTGATATACAGGCTGAGAGAGAAAGGCTGGATTTTAAAGTAAAAACAAAAGGATTTTATTACTTTAATCCTGATTACATATTGGCTTATGTAGATAGTACAATTGGTAATTATAAGGTTGACCTTTTTTTAGCTGTAAAAAATACTACGCCTGAGTTAGCAAAGCACCCCTACTCCATTAACCGCATTACCGTTTTCCCCAATTACACACTTTTAAAACCTTCCGCTGACAGTAGCAAACAGGGATTAATAAAAATTGATGGGTTACTGATTGGTGATACTTTACATACTTTTAAGCCAGCCCTTTTTAAGCACACCATCACCTACCGGCCAGGAAATATATACAGCAGCACCAGCCAAAATACAACCCTTAACAGGTTAATAAATCTTGGTGCTTTTAAATTTTCTAAAAATAGTTTTGAGCCGGTAAAAGATACGGTTAATCCTTACAGGCTAAATGTTTTTTATTACTTAACACCGGCTAAAAGAAAAGCCTTACAAGCTGAAATAAACGGGTTTGCAAAAGATAACAAATACCTCGGTTCTCAGCTAAGTCTTAACTGGAAAGACAGGAACACTTTTCGTGGATCTGAGCAACTCGGAATAAAACTGTATGGCAGTTTCGAAATTTCAACAACAGATTCTTTAAAAGCAAATGATAATTTCAGGGTTGGTACCGAAGCTACTATTAATTTCCCCCGGTATCTTATTCCTTTTATTAAAGTAAAAGAAAATAACCTCTATCCCGCAAGAACACAATTGTTGCTGGGGTACGAATACTTTATTAAAAAAAGTTTTTACACTAAAAATATTTTTCGATTTAACTACGAATTTCAATGGAAAGAAAGTGCCAACAAGCAACATATTCTTACACCTGTCTCTATTGCTTTTTTAAATGCCTCCAATGTAACGGATAGTTTTTATAAAGCTATTATCAACAATCCCTCACTTGCATTCAACATATATAATGAGGCCATAATTGGCTCCTATTATACATATACCCATAATACACTAAACCCTTCTGCAAAAAATCAGTGGTATTTTAGTGCCGGCTTAGATGCTGCAGGTAATATCCTGGGGTTAATTTCCGGTGCCAAACAAAGCAGGTCTAAATCAATTTTTGGTACACCCTTTGCCCAGTACATAAAAGGAGATATTGATGGCCGTTTTACAAAAAGATTACCTAACAAATTGATATGGGCAAACAGGTTACAAATTGGCATTGGATTTCCTTACCACAATTCGGCCTTTCTGCCATTTTCAAAACAATATATTGTTGGTGGTTCCAGCTCTATTAGAGGGTTTGCAGTAAGATCGATGGGGCCGGGTAGTTATCTGCCTACGTTGCAGGAACAGCTTTATTTTCAAACCATTGGTGGCGATTATAAATTACTCGGTAATACAGAATTGCGTTTTCCATTGTTTGGCAGATTTGGTGGTGCTGTATTTACGGATGCAGGAAATGTGTGGACAAGAGACACTATTTTATTTGGCAGAGCCGGACAGTTAAAAAAAGATTTTTTAAAAGAACTGGCAGTTGCAGCAGGAATTGGTTTACGTATCGATGCCAGTGTAGTAATTATAAGGTTTGATTTGGGCATCCCTTTAAGAAAGCCTTATTTACCCGACGGCCAAAGATGGGTTTTTAATAAAATAGCATTCGGTGATAAAACCTGGAGAAAGGACAACCTGGTTTTAAATATTGCAATTGGCTATCCTTTTTAATAGTACGCTGACCATCAATTTTATGGCGGCTTGTTTTATCAACTAATTATAAAACAAGTAGTAAAAGTATTGTCTGCGTTGATTCTTGTACTTATTTCAATTCTAATTACACTTAGTTCCATTAAAACACAACAACCGTAAAATGAAAATATTTATAAGGCTACTAATTGTTATTTTGGCAGCAGTTCTTTTTGCAGGCTATTTTTACTGGCAAAAAAATAAAAAAGGAATTATTAAGACTGCTGTTCAGGAGGCCGTACAAAAAAAAACTGACAGTCTCTATTATCTGCACTATGACAGTTCTTATATTGATGAAGTAAATGGCAATGCTTCTTTTTATAAGGTAACATTGCAATCTGACAGTGTGCAAAAAGCTATGCTGAAAAGCAATGATAGTTTACCCAATGCTTTATATAATATTTCAATTGATGAAGTATCAGCCAGTGGAATTGATATGGCAGGTATTTTACAGCAACAAAATGTTAGTGCAAAAAAAATCACACTAATTAAGCCAGTAATACAAATAATAAATACCGGAGTTAATAACCCCAGGCCTTATACCTACGAAGACACACTTGCCTTATATCAAAAATTAACGGGGCAGTTTAAGACCATTCATGCTGATACCATACTACTGGTAAATGGCACTGTTTTAATTACAGATAAAAAAAGCAACCCCCTAACCACACTGGAAAATATAAATATCTCTCTTACAAATTTTTTAATTGACAGTACCCGCAATTACCAAAATATTATCAGCTATTTTATTAAAGATGTTAAGGCAACAGTAGAAAATATACAGCTTCCTGAAAATAAAAATACCAATCGCATTAATATTACTAAACTGCTGTACGATGCTCCGCAAAAGCTTTTGCAGATTGGCTCAATACAACAATATAAAAAAGGTAATACCACCCCATTAATTGATTTAAAAAATGTAAAAGTTAGCGCTCTAAATACAGATGCATTTATAAAATACCAGCAACTAAAAGCAGGGCCTGTTTCCTGCGATGGCGGATTGATAACCATTTACAGAAAAAAGAAAAAGAATTCGGCAGGCAATGAAGCAATAGAGATGAGCGCTGAGTTAATTGATGAGATACATATTGGCAGTATGCAATTGGGAAACACCAAAATAGTAGTAATGAATGCAGAAAATCCAACGGCTGCACCGCTGATTATAAACGACGTAACTTTTTCAGCTTCAAGAGTGGAGAGCCTTACTGATGGCAGCACTATAAACAACTTAATAAATAGCGCAGATTGGGAGTTGGCAGCAGGCGGATTTTCATTTTACACACAACAAAAAATGTATCAGTGTAGTGCCAGCGGACTAAAGTTAAATAACAAAGAAGGTAGCATTGCCATTAAGCAGGTGTTAATAAAGCCACTTCTTTCAGAAACGGAATTCGCTAAAAAAATAAAGGTACAAACCGATAGAATTGATATGGCGTTTACTAATATTGATTTAAAGGGTGTTGATTTTAAAAAGCTAATTAATTTCAACATACTTGAAATACAAACGGCCTCCCTGCAACCATTGGTAAAAATATTTAACGACCGGACAGTTGCCATTGACAGTTCTAAAGAAATTGTAAAATATCCACATCAGTCATTGGTAAAACTTTCATTTCCCTTTTACATCAAAAAAATTATAGTAAACAACGGTGCTGTTTTTTATAAAGAAAAAGCAAGAAAGTCAGCACTAACAGGTATTCCAAATTTTACTAAAATTAATGCTGAATTAAATAATGTAACCAACATCCCTGCTAAAATAAAAGAGAATAGTATAGTGAGTCTAAAAGCCAGTACGCTATTTTTAGGAGTGGCCCCTTTAACAACAGAATGGCGACTGCCACTTAATTTAAGCGATACGACCTTTACAGTAACAGGAAAAC
>JANXSR010000331.1 GCA_025352625.1 Ferruginibacter sp. | reverse complement strand
ATAAACGGTCTGTCTGTGAATGAAGCCGAAAGTGTCATTTACGAAATACTAAACGAAATAAAAGGGTTTGCCGTCATTCAGTTTAATTCACTTTCTGATTGATTCTATTTTATTAAGTATCGCTTCGCCTAACTGCCAATTTAATTGATAATTCATATCGCTTATTCTGGCGTTAAAGTAGGAAATATACTCGGCAACATTTTTCTTTGGGTCTAATCCTGTGTCTTTTTTAAAGTCGTCAATGAAGTTGTCGTAGTTGTTTTTAAAGTTAATAGTCGTAGCCATAATAGTTAAATATTAAAAAATGAAAAATTAAAATGAAAAGTGTCTGTCAAACCGCAATGATAATTAGTGTACGGTCTGGGCATGACACACAACTCAAATATATGCGAAAGTTTGTTGGCTACCCAAACTTGCGACAATATTTATAAGTTGTTGATTTTTTGTTGGTTAAAAAAATAAACGAAACTGATATTTGGTTAAAAGGAGTTTCGCAAATACAACTTTCGCTTTTTGTGTTGTCACATTTTTTATTGCTTACAGCTATGCTTAGCTCACTTACAACTTTGGTAAATAAGGCACAGAATTAATTGTTTAAATGTATTATTAAATGTTGGCATTTATAGTTTTTTTCTGTTGCCACTGCTATTTTCTATTCAAGGTTTAACTGATCTAACGGGCTTACTATATTTAATACGTCCCGGTTGGTTACATGCAAATAGCGGAGGGTTGTTTTTATATCGTTGTGGCCCAGCAATTTCATTATCATAGTTACATCGGTTCCCTTATCAAGCAAATGTGTGGCAAAGCTGTGGCGCAGCGCATGCATGCTGCCGGGCTTAAGTATGCCCGCCCGTTGCTTTGCGGCCTGCATTATTAATTGCAAACTTCTTGTGCTATAGGGTTCACCGGGTTGTTGGCCACAAAATAAATAACCTTTTTTATCTGGCTTGCAGGCAATAAAATAAGCCCGTAACATAACCAGCAATACAGGACTTAAAGGGGTCATCCTGTCTTTTTTACCCTTTGCCTGCTGCACTATTATTTGCATGCGCCTGCTATCTATCTGCCAAACTTTTAACGCTGTTACTTCGCTTATCCGCATACCGGTGCTATAGGCCAGCATTAGCATGGTTTTGTGTTTCAGGTTTTCGGTTTGCTTTATAATACTTGCTATCTCATCCTGGTTAAAAAAAGCAGGATTTTGCAACTGCTTTTTTGGCCTTGGTATCTCCCAAAAAAATTTCTCTTTATTCAATACCTGTTCATAATAAAATTTAAGGGCATTCATTCTGCTGTGCAATGTTGCTTCAGATAATTTCAACGTTTCAAAACAATATTGCAGATAATCTTTTAAGCGGGCCGTACTAAAATCAGCAGCGGGTTTATTTTTAATAGCCTGCAAAAACTGCATTAATTCATTGCGATACGTTTTTATGGTAGATGAGCTGTAAGCTTTTAGTACCAGCTGTTGTGTAAATAATTCTAATGCCTTACTGTTGGCTTCACTTAATTCTAATACAGCATTCTTCAACGGTTGCTTAGCTCTTTTTATATCGGCAATTATAACCGATGGCAGTTTTGCCTGTTTGGATGCTTCATAAACCTGCCTGCTCTTTTCTTGCAGGTATTTTTTTAAAGGTTCAATTTGTAAAATGGCCTTACCATTTAAGGCGTTGGCCAATTGCACAACATTGGTTTTTGTACAGGGCATGTACCAGCAGTGTTGGGTGCGGCTCCATTTGGCACCCCCCTGTTCTTTTATGCATTTATTCAGATGCGCATTTTGTACACAATAGATACCTATGCATTCTTGCTGCCGGTGGTAAAGTGGTTGTAGGGTTATTGTTTGCATAGCTTAAATATAAACAATCTCTTTAATAGATAACCGATAATTTACAGGTAAATATTTGTAAACCACTCCGCTGTTTTAATCCGCTACAATAAAAGCCCCATAAGGGAAAACTGTACACGAGTGCGACGCCAATGAAGCCCCACAGTGCTTGTTAGCCCGGTCAATAATTTTTACTTAACCTTTAGCACCCAGCCAAAGATTAATTTAGTATTGGCAGTTCATATGTTTGAATCGGGTTCAGGTTTTTTTAGATTTTATAGTCTAAAACTTACCCTCATGAAAACATATAAACTGCCCGGACAACAATATAGCAGCGAATTTAAAAGGTGTACCATAAAGCTGGGCATGTAAAAGAGGGCGATGCAACAATGTTCAACATTGCTGTGTATTAGCCCGGACAAAATAGTATAAAAAATAAGTGTCACAGAAAAATAAAATTATAAAACGTTTAAACGCAGGACCGGCAAAATAGAAAATAGCTTTTACTTTTAAATACACTGCATTTCAACCACCTGCCTTAAAATTGATTACATCCTATTTTCATTTATGTTTAAATTTTGATTAATATTGAAAGGTCAATTTTAGATAGCACCACACAAAAAATAAAACGATAAACAACAAATAAACACCTCGTGGAAGAAAATAAATTAAGAAGTCAGCATTGGTTTGGCCGCAAAGGCAAGGATGGTTTTATTTACCGTGCCTGGATGAAGAACCAGGGTGCACCGCCGGATATGTTTGATGGCAGGCCCGTGATCGGCATCTGCAATACCTGGAGCGAACTAACACCCTGCAACGGGCATTTTAAAGAGCTGGCAGAAGCGGTAAAAAAAGGTGTGCTGGAGGCAGGTGGTTTTCCGGTAGAATTTCCGGTGATGTCGTTGGGCGAAACATTGATAAAACCCACGGCCATGTTGTACCGCAACCTGGTGAGTATGGATGTGGAAGAATCCATAAGGGCCAACCCAATTGATGGCGTTGTACTGCTTTGTGGTTGCGACAAAACCACGCCTTCGCTGGTGATGGGGGCATGCAGTGTTAATATCCCTACACTCGTTATATCCGGTGGCCCTATGCTGAAAGGACATTGGAAAGGAAAAGATATTGGCACTTCTGATGTATGGCGTTTTGATACAGCCAATAAATTAGGACAAATAACGCCTGAAGAATTTGTAGAAGCAGAGGCCTGCATGGCCCGTACACAGGGGCATTGTGCTGTGATGGGTACAGCCTCAACCATGGCGGTAATGGTAGAAGCATTGGGATTGTCGTTGCCTAACAACGCCTCCATACCGGCAGCAGATGCGAGGCGAAAAGTGCTCTCCCAGTTGTCTGGCAGGCGCATTGTTGAAATGGTAAAAGAAGACATGACTTTATCAAAAATTCTTACCCGGCAGGCATTTGAAAATGCCATCATGGTCAATGCTGCCATTGGTGGATCTACCAATTTTGTAATTCATTTACTGGCCATTGCCGGCCGCATAGGGATCGATTTGAACATTGATGATTTTGATCAATATTCACAGGGCATTCCGCTGTTGGCCAACATACAACCTTCGGGAGAAAATTATATGGAAGACCTTTATTATTCCGGTGGTTTACCGGCATTGATTAAGGAGATGAAAGCCATCATTCACAATGACGCCATCACAGTGAATGGTAAAACGATGGGTGCTAATTGTGCCGGCGCAGAAGTATATGACAGAAAGATCATCAGCACCATGCAGGAACCTTTTAAACCGGAATCGGGCATCGTGGTAGTAAAAGGAAACCTTGCACCGAACGGTGCGGTGATAAAACCTTCCGCTGCAACACCGGCGCTGTTGAAACATTCAGGCAAAGCCGTGGTATTTGAAAATATAGAAGACTACCACGCAAGGATAGACGATCCCGGACTGGAGATTGATGCCACCAGTATTATGGTATTAAAAAACGTTGGACCAAAGGGCTATCCCGGTATGGCTGAAGTGGGTAACATGGCCCTGCCAAAAAAATTACTGGAACTGGGTGTTACAGATATGGTACGCATCTCCGATGGCAGAATGAGCGGTACCGGCTTTGGTACAGTGGTGCTGCATGTATCACCCGAAGCAGCGGCTGGTGGTACATTGGGCCTGGTGCAAAACGGAGATATCATCCACCTCGATGCTCACAACCGCACCCTGCAACTGGATGTTTCTGAAGCAGAATTAACCATCCGCAGGGCAGCCTGGCAACAAACCGAAACTATGCATCCCCGTGGCTATGTGCACCTATACCAGGCTCATGTAGAACAGGCGCATTTGGGTGCCGATATGGATTTTTTAAAAGGCGGTTCGGGGAGTAAGGTTTCAAGAGATTCGCATTAGGGAAATTAAAAATTAAAAATTAAAAATTAATAATTAATAATGCAGAGCGAAAAGTGCCAGATAACAATTTATAACTGAACAGATCAGTGCAACAGTCTTTTATCTGTTAATTTAATTAAGAGTTATGATTAGCATTGAGGTTAGCTTTTGATTTTTAACTTTTGACTTTTGATTTACTTATAACTCATAACTCAAAAAAGATGTCTTTTAAAAATAAAGTTGCCATCGTAACCGGCGCAGGGCAGGGGATAGGGCTTGAAATATGCTGCCAGCTTGCAAAGGAAGGGGCACATGTTTTTTTAAATGATGTTGACCCAGCCATGGCAGACCATGCGGTGAAACAGGTGATTGAGACTACCGGCGGCCATTGCATTGCCTTTGCCGGAGATGCCAGCGATATGGTCTTTATTCAGAAAATGGTTGATGCAGCGGTGGTACAATTTGGTCAATTGGATGTGGTGATTGCCAATGCGGGCATTACGTTGTTCGGTAATTTTTTTACTTATTCGCCCGAAGCTTTTTTCAGGGTGATGCAGGTAAACCTTGGTGGCACTTTCTTTCTGGCACAGGCAGCAGCCAACCAGATGAAGAAGCAGGCTTCCGGCGGTTCTTTGTTGTTTACGTCTTCTGTAACCGGTCACCAGGCGCACAAAGACCTGGCTGCGTATGGCATGAGCAAAGCGGCGCTGGAAATGCTGGCCAAAAATTTAGTGATAGAACTATCGCAATATAAAATCAACGTCAACACCATTGCCCCCGGCGCTACATTAACCGAACGTACATTGGAAGATGTCGCCTATGCTGCTACCTGGAGCAAGTTAACGCCGATGGGCAAGCCAGCTTCTGTTACAGACATCGCCAACACCGCATTATTTTTAGTGTCGGATAAAGCCAAACACATTACAGGACAAAGCCTGGTCGTTGACGGCGGCTGGACCTGCATCAGCCCTTCACCTTTTTAAATACCGATCACCATGATACATGAAACCAGTCTGCAGCCAGTTGTTGTTGTTGAACACTATTGCCTGTTGGGCGAAGGGCCTGTTTGGGATGCAAAACAACAGATGGTGTATTGGGTTGATATTTTAAATGGTGCTATTCATGCGTACGCACCGAAAAATAAAATACATACGACTCTTCTGTTAAACCAACTGATCGGCGCATTTGCCTTTTGCACAGACGGACATTTTATTGCGGCCTTACAAAATGGTTTTGCTTTTATTAACAGGGCCAGTGGCGAAATTAAATTGATAGAAGACCCGGAAGCGCATTTGCCCGGCAACCGTTTTAACGATGGCAAATGCGATCCTGCCGGAAGGTTCTGGGCAGGCACCATGGCACTTACAGAGGATGCAGGCGCAGGAAGTGTTTATACAATAGAGAAGAATGCAGGAGTGATAAAAAAGATTGACAACGTATCTATCTCCAACGGGATGGCATGGAGTGCAGACCATGCAACATTGTATTATATTGATACACCTTCGTTTAAAGTAGTGGCGTACGACTATGATAAAACAACCGGCCATATCAGCAATGAAAGAACGATCATTACCATTGCGGCTGAAGATGGTTCACCCGATGGAATGACCATCGACACAGAAGGTATGTTGTGGATAGCGCATTGGGATGGCTGGCAGGTTACGAGGTGGAACCCGGCAACAGGGAAAAAATTATTTTACTTTTCATTGCCTGTTGGCAAGGTTACTTCCTGCACCTTTGGTGGAGAAAACCTGGAAGATTTATACATCACCTCTGCAAGGGTTGGATTAACGGAGGAAGCATTGAAAAGCCAGCCCCTGGCAGGGGCGCTTTTTGTGATACCCAATTGTGGATTTAAAGGATTGCCTGCGTTTGAGTTTGTTCAATGATTTAATGAAGAGGATATAATGCCGTTTAGTTAGAAACCGGAGTGGCGGGTGGGGACACCCGCCACGGCTACCGGGATAGCAAGAAATTACTGAATTTTATAGCCCCATCGGGGCGATATTATGGTAACATAACAATACAAACAATCAACAAAGCCCCATGGGGTCGACATTTTTTTATGCCAAACACTTATTCGCAAATAACTATTCATGCTGTATTTGCAGTAAAATACAGGGAGAATTTTACGCCGTTGTTGGTAGCCCTCTCTTTTGTCTTTAAAACTTTTGCCATCCCAAAAACGCCGTTGTTGGTCTTATTGACCAACAACCGAAGCGTTGTATTTAGTTGAGTTTAGCAATATGTAAGCATGTTAAAATCGTCAATTGCTGTATGGTAAAAACGAGCCGACGAATAATAATATTCTTCTGGCAAATTGCATAACCCAGCCTTTACCGGATTCCAATGGATATACTCAAGCTTCTGCAGAAATACATCATGCGAATACAACTCAATACCCAATGAATTTCTTTCCCAAAACTGGTATGTTCTGTCTTTCGCATTCACCCTGAATTTATCCAGCACCAGCGGGTGCTTTTTTACCAGATAAAACTTTATCTGCTGTGCCGTGTACTTCATAAAACTATGTTGTATTTGCATTGGTGTTTTATCCCCTACTGCCTGCCATATTAAATGAATGTGATTATCCATAATTACAAAGGCATATAGTGTTATTTTTTTCTTTGCTGTAAGATGCTGAAGG
>JANXSR010000372.1 GCA_025352625.1 Ferruginibacter sp. | reverse complement strand
GGGCCAATAACTGAATTCTTTATATCGCAGCCTTCTCCTATACTTACCGGAGGAATGATAATTGTGTTTTCAAATTTATCTTGCTCTAAAACTTTACCACCAAATTTCTTTAATAAAGTTGCATTAGATTCCAGTAAGGTTTCCTTTTTCCCACAATCAAACCAGTTTTGTACTTTAAAGGATTTTATTTTTGCGCCGCTTTGTATCATGCATTCCAAGGCATCAGTTAAACTTAAATCCTGCCTCGTACTGTCGCCTTTTTCAATTATTTTTTTCAGGCAGGTAAACAAAAAGTCTGTTTCCTTTATTTTGTAAATTCCCACCAGCGCCATATTACTTTTTGGAATCGCAGGTTTTTCAACCACCCGGCTAATAAAGCCTTCTTCATCAATTTCAGCAACGCCAAAATTTCGGGGGTCATCTACTTTTTTAACCCCCAACATAGAGTAAGGTGCGTTCAAAATTTGTTTTACATCATATTCTGCAATCGTATCTCCCAATACAATGAATACTTCTTCAGTACCTACTATTTCTTTTGTAAGATCAATAGCATGGCCAGTTCCATATCTTTCATTCTGATAAACAAAATGGCAATTAAGGTGTGGATATTTTGCCTTTACGTAATCTTGTATCTTTTCGCCAAGGTAACCAACAATAAAAATAAAATCATTGATACCTGCCTCATGTAACTGGTCAATAATAATACTTAGAATAGTCTTGCCTGCTAAAGGAATCAATGCCTTTGGCTGTGAGTAAGTATGTGGACGCAATTTTGTGCCTGCGCCTGCAACCGGAATAATCGCCTTCATGGTAAAACCTTAATCCGCAAAATGCGACATTTTTGTTTACAATAAGATGTAGCTTAATTTAAGCAAGGTGTGAAAGTAGTGAATTTTGTGTAAACGATAGATGATAAAAAAGGGCATTATTTTAATCCCGCCACTTAATTAATGTTCGGTTTGTATATTTGCAACTCAATAATAAAACATGCAGAGAGATACATTGGTTTTTGACTTAATTCATAAAGAAATGGAGCGCCAGCGTCATGGCATTGAATTGATTGCTTCTGAAAATTTTACTTCATTGCAGGTAATGCAAGCTTCGGGCTGTGTAATGACCAATAAATATGCTGAAGGTTACCCCGGAAAAAGGTATTATGCAGGTTGCGAAATTGTTGATCAAACTGAACAATTGGCTATCGACAGACTTAAACAGATTTTTAATTGCGATTACGCCAATGTACAACCCCATAGCGGTGCCCAGGCCAATGCAGCCGTTGCTTTAGCGGTGTTGCAGCCAGGTGATAAAATTCTTGGTCTTGATTTAAGTATGGGTGGTCATCTAACCCATGGTTCGCCGGTAAATTATTCTGGCAAATTATATGAAGCACATTTTTACGGTGTGGTAAAAGAAACCGGGTTAATTGATTATGATACATTAGAAGAAAGAGCAAGAACATTAAAGCCAAAATTAATTTTTTGCGGAGCTTCTGCGTATAGCCGTGACTGGGATTATGCAAGAATCAGGAAAGTGGCGGATGAAGTGGGCGCTTTTGTACAATGTGATATGGCACATCCGGCAGGGTTAATTGCCAAAGGATTATTAAGTTCTCCTTTTGAACATTGCCATTTTGTAACCTCTACCACACACAAAACTTTACGTGGACCAAGGGGTGGTATAATCTTAATGAAAAAAGATTTTGAAAACCCTTTTGGGTTAAAAGATATAAAGGGTAATGTAAGGTTGATGAGTAACCTGATGGATATGGCAGTTTTTCCAGGCATTCAAGGAGGTCCGCTACAACATATAATTGCAGCCAAAGCCATTGCGTTTGGAGAAATTTTAACGGATGATTTTACTGATTACGCCAAACAGGTGGTATTAAATGCGCAAGCTATGGCTAAAGCATTTGTAGATAAAGGATACCAACTAATTAGCAATGGTACAGACAATCACCTTATGCTGATTGACCTGCGAAATAAAAACATAAGTGGCAAAAAAGCTGAGCAGGCATTGGTAAAGGCAGATATAACCTTAAATAAAAACATGGTTCCATTTGATGATAAAAGTGCTTTTGTAACATCTGGTATCCGTGTTGGCACAGCCGCAATTACCACCCGTGGAATGAAAGAGGAACACATGCAGTTTGTTGTAAATGCGCTTGACAATGTATTGATGAATGCAGATGACGAAAATGTAATCAACGCAATCCGCGGCCAGGTAAATGAATTTATGGGTCAGTTTATTTTGTATCCAGAACTTGGATAATCATTAAATTATAATTGTATGATACAGCGAATTCAATCCATTTGGCTTTTAATTGCATCGGTTGTTACTTTTCTTACCTTAAAACTATCTTTTTACAGCGGCACTTATTTGCCTGATAATTTATACCATCAATTGAATGGCACGCAAGGTTTAACCATAATGATCCCCACGATTGGATTGGGGATTTTATCGCTAGTTACCATTTTTTTGTTTAAAAACCGGATTGCACAATTGTGGCTTTGTATTGTGGCTATCTTGCTTGATTTGTTATTGCTTTTTTTATATTATAGGGAAACCAGCAATTTTACTAAGGGTGATTATGCTTTTACTGCTGTTCTGCATGTTTTAATTATTGCTGCACTGGTTTTGGCGGCAAGAGGAATTAACAAAGATGAAAAATTAATAAAAGATAGTAATAGATTGAGATAATCTCATTAAAAAAGACCAATTAAAAAAACCTTCCCGTATAACTTTCTTTACATTTTTTAAGGTCGGCAGGTTTACCTTCAAATACAAGGTTTCCGCCGGCATCTCCCGCTTCCGGACCAAGGTCAATTACCCAGTCTGCAGATTTTATTACATCTGTATTGTGTTCAATTACTAAAATAGTATGCCCTTGTTCAATCAATGCATTAAAAGAAGTAAGTAATTTTTTGATATCATGAAAATGAAGCCCTGTAGTAGGCTCATCAAAAATAAAAAGAATACTTCCTTGTGATTTCCCCTTTCCTAAGAAAGATGCAAGTTTAACCCGCTGTGCCTCGCCACCGGAAAGCGTATTGCTGCTTTGTCCCAGCTTTACATAGCCCAAACCTACATCACTCAATGGTTGTATTTTCTTTGCTACATCTGCCTCCTCTTTAAAAAATGTAATGGCATCATCTACACTCATATCCAGCACATCATAAATATTTTTTGTTTTGTAAGTAACTTCCAGTACTTCTTCTTTAAACCTTTTGCCGCCGCACACTTCACAGGTTAAATGTACATCTGCCAAAAACTGCATTTCAACTATTTGTTCGCCTTCACCTTTGCAGGCATCACACCTGCCGCCATCCACATTAAAAGAAAAATGCTTTGGCAAAAAGCCCCGCATTTTACTAAGTGGCTGGCTGCTGTACAATTCCCTTATTTCATCATACGCTTTTATGTAAGTAACCGGGTTACTTCTAGATGATTTACCAATAGGGTTTTGATCTACCATTTCTATTTGAGAAATAGCATCTACATCGCCAGTAATTGCTTTATGCAAACCTGCCTTTTCTACCCCTTCTCCTTTTATTTTTTGTAGAGCCGGATATAATATTTGTTTTACCAAAGTTGTTTTGCCACTGCCGCTTACACCACTAACCACACAAAAAACATTCAGCGGAAATTCCACCGTTATATTTTTAAGGTTATTTTGCCTGGCACCTTCCACCTTAATGCTACGGTTCCATTTGCGGATATTTTTTGGAGGATCGATTGTTAATTCACCTTTAAGATACTTACCAGTCAGGCTGTTTTTATCAGCAATCAGTTCTCTGTAATTACCTGCTGCCACTACTTCTCCACCCAGGTGACTTGCCAATGGCCCCATGTCAATGATGTAGTCCGCTTCTCTCATCATCATTTCATCATGCTCCACCACAACAACCGTATTTCCTAAATCTCTTAATTCCTTCAAAACCCTTATCAATCTTTCTGTATCACGACTGTGTAAGCCAATGGAAGGTTCATCTAAAATATACAACGAACTGGTAAGATTACTTCCCAAACTTCTAGTTAATTGTATTCGCTGGCTTTCGCCGCCACTTAAAGAATTGGCCAATCTGTTCAACGTAAGATAGCCCAGGCCAACATCTATTAAAGTTTTTATGCGGTGATGAATTTCAATCAAAATTCTTTTGGCCACTTTCTGATCATATTCACCAAATTTTAAATTATCAAACCAAACCTGTAAATCCTTTACCGGCATTTCGCACAATTCGCCAATGTGTTTGTCAGTAACTTTTACGTACAATGCTTCTTTGCGCAACCGGTATCCCTTACAATCAGGACAAAGGGTTTTACCCCTGTAACGGCTCAATAAAACCCTGTACTGAACTTTATATAAATTTTGTTCTACTTCTTTAAAAAAATCATCAATACCATTGGCATAACTATTTCCCTGCCATAAAAGATTGTATTGTTCTTTTGCAAGGTCGATGATGGGAGTATGTATAGGAAAATTGAAATTTTTTGCTGCTTTTATAAATAGCTCTTTCCACAATCCGAGTTTATCACCTTTCCAGGGAGCCACTGCTCCTTCGTACACGCTTAGCTGTTTGTTAGGTATTACCAGGTCAGGATCAATACCTAGTACCAGTGAAAAACCTTCGCAGGTTGGGCAGGCACCAAAGGGGTTATTAAAGGAAAATAAATTGGGAACAGGTTCTTCAAACTGAATGCCATCCAATTCAAATTTATTACTAAAATGTAATATTTTTTTTCCGTTTACCTCCAGCATCATTGAACCTTCGCCTTCATAAAAAGCAATACCCACAGAATCACTTATGCGATGTATATCATCTTCATCAAATTCCTTTACTACCAGCCTGTCGATAAGAAGATATGATCCGTTGGAAAGTTTTAACTTTGTATTTTCAAGCAGGTCTTCAATGCGCTGAGGTTCCAACTCCCCCTTTCCGGAAGGAACGGCTATTCTTGAAAACCCTTTCTGTAACAAAATATTCAACTCTTCTTTTGTTTCTCGGTTTGCATGTGTTTTAAATGGAACCAATACTAAAACCCTATCTCCTTCTTTTAAATTTTTAATTGCCTTTACAACATCTGCCACATCATCTTTCTTTACTTCTCTTCCACTAACTGGTGAGATTGTTTTGCCTGCTCTTGCAAATAACAAACGCAGGTAATCGTATATCTCCGTCATACTACCTACTGTACTTCTTGGTGTACGAGTAATTACCTTTTGTTCAATAGCAATGGCAGGGCACAAACCTTTTATATAATCCACATCAGGTTTGTTCATGCGTTGCATAAACTGTCTGGCATAAGCACTCAGGCTTTCTGCATACCTGCGTTGCCCTTCAGCAAATAAAGTATCTATGGTTAAGGAAGATTTACCGGACCCGGAAACGCCGGTAACAACTACCAGTTTATTACGTGGTATAGTTACTGTTACATCTTTAAGGTTATGTACTCTTGCTCCTTTTATTAAAATTCCATCATCGTGGGTAGATGAAGGTTGAGTCGTCTTTTTTCTAATCGCTTTAATTACTGTCATGTTGAGATGCAAAAATAGTTAGTTCTTTTTGTGCGGCACTAATATATAAATACTGTGAAAGTATTCTTAATATTTGCAGTCAATTTACTAATGAATATGAATTGATTTATTTTTAAAAAACAATAAGGCCAAAAAAAAGTTTTAAGAAAAATTTGGCAATTAGAAATTAATTCATATTTTCACAGTCCAATATCCAGTAAAGTGAAAAGCCTGAACGCCTATCTATTAGAACTTCTACGCTAAATTCTCTCTTATTGGTTTCCAAACAAAAGTCCTAAACCAACAAAAACTGTAGAAGTTTATGAAATGCCTAATTAATTTAACCGACCAGCAGTTAGTACATCTTTACATGGATGGAGATACTGACGCTCTTTCAGCACTTG
>JANXSR010000250.1 GCA_025352625.1 Ferruginibacter sp. | reverse complement strand
TACACTCCAAGATTAGCAGATATGTACACTAAAGAAGTTGTACCTGCTTTAATGAAAAAGTTCGGTTATAAAACCGTAATGCAGGCGCCAAAGCTAACCAAGATTTGTTTGAATCGTGGTGTAAATGGAGCTGTAGCGGATAAAAAATTAGTAGACATTGCTGTTGAAGAGTTATCTACAATAACTGGACAGAAAGCAGTAGCTACTATGAGTAAGAAAGATATCTCCAACTTTAAGTTGCGTAAAGCTATGCCGATTGGTGCAAGAGTTACACTTCGCGGAGTTAAGATGTTTGAATTTCTGGATAGGTTTGTATCTGTTTCATTACCTCGTGTACGTGATTTCAAAGGTATCAATGACAAGTCGTTTGATGGTCGCGGTAACTACACACTGGGTATTACAGAACAAATCATTTTCCCTGAAATTGATATTGATAAGGTAAATAAAATTACCGGTATGGATATCACTTTTGTAACAACCGCTTCAACAAACGAAGAAGCATTTGAGTTGTTGAAAGAATTGGGAATGCCTTTTAAAAATGTAAAAAAATAATTAAACAATAACAGAACATGGCAAAAAAATCAATTGAAGCCAGGCAGAGAAAGCGTGAAGTAATGAGCGCAAAATTTGCTGAAAAAAGAGCCACATTAAAAGCAGCCGGTGATTACAAAGCTTTGGATCTTTTACCAAAGAATGCATCTCCTGTTCGTTTAAGGAACCGTTGCCAGTTAACTGGTCGCCCAAGAGGATACATGAGGCATTTTGCACTATCAAGGAATATGTTCCGTGATATGGCGTTGGCAGGCAAAATACCAGGTGTTACAAAAGCAAGCTGGTAAGAAATTAAAAACAGCAGATCAGTAGCAATATTGAAATCACTGTAAAAAAATTATCTAATAATAAAAGTCAATTTAAATAATTATGGTAACTGATCCAATAGCAGATTTTCTTACAAGAATCCGTAATGCACAGATGGCAAATCATCGTATTGTGGAAATCCCTGCGTCCAATTTAAAAAAGCGCATGACTGAAATCTTGTATGATAAAGGTTACATTTTGAAATACAAATTTGAAGATGATAGTAAACAAGGTGTTATTAAAATTGCCTTGAAGTATGATGCAGCTACAAAATTACCTGTAATTCAAAGTTTGGAAAGAGTATCCCGTCCGGGTTTGCGTACGTATGCAAAGCCAGATGAATTTAAGAGAGTAAAGAATGGTTTGGGCATTGCCATCATCTCTACATCTAAAGGTGTAATGACAGATAAGGAAGCAAAAGCTCAGAACGTTGGTGGAGAAGTGTTGTGTAATATTTACTAACCCCTATCCCCTAAAGGGGGACAAGGAGAAGAATATAAATGATTTGACAATTAAGCCCAGGTCGTGGCTGAACACGAATCGAATTAATAATAATAAAACTAAAATCGACTATGTCTAGAATTGGAAAGAAGCCGGTTGAATTCCCCGCAGGAGTTACAATTGCAATAGGAACTGATAATGTAGTAACTGTAAAAGGACCGAAAGGAGAATTGAAGCAAGCAGTTGACAGAGACATTAAACTGGAAGTAAAAAATGGTACATTAGAATTGGTTCGTCCAACCGACCAGATACGTCATAAGGCAATGCACGGTTTATACCGTTCATTGGTAAGTAACATGGTTAAAGGTGTAACCGAAGGCTATGTAAAACAAATGGAATTAGTGGGTGTGGGTTTTAAAGCTGCAAGTACTGGTAATATTTTAGACCTTGCTTTGGGTTATTCTCACAATATCATTTTTGAAATACCTAAAGAATTAAAAGTTGCTACCTCTCAGGAAAAAGGACAAAATCCGATTATTACGCTGGAAGGTGTTGACAAACAATTGCTAGGTCAGGTGTGTGCTAAGATCCGCAGATTGCGTTTGGTAGAACCATACAAAGGAAAGGGTGTTAAATTTAAGGGTGAAGTACTTAGAAGAAAAGCTGGTAAATCTGCTGGTAAATAAATTCTGGCTCCTTAAAGTAAAAGTATAGGATTCTAAAATTAAGAGCTATTAATTCGCTTCTTACCCCTTTGGGGATAGGGGCTTAAAATAAAAGATCATGAATAATAAATCAAGTGCAAGGGAAAAGATCAAATTCCGCATTCGTAAAAAAATAAACGGTGTTTCAGCAAGACCAAGGTTAAGCGTTTTCAGAAGCAACGCTGATATTTATGCACAGTTGATCAATGATGAAAATGGCTCTACCATTGCATCAGTTTCATCACTGGATAAAGACATCAAAGCACAGAAAGTAACCAAGACCGAAAAGAGCAAACTGGTTGGAAATGCTATCGCAAGAAAAGCAACAGAACTAGGCCTTACAACTGTAGTATTTGATCGTGGCGGATATATCTATCACGGTCGTGTAAAAGCAGTAGCTGAAGGTGCAAGAGAAGGTGGTTTACAATTTTAATTATAAATTTTCTAATAAGAACTATACATGTTAAAAGCAAACGATAACAGAGTAAAAGCCGGTGACCTTGAATTGAAAGACAAAGTTGTTTCAATCAACCGTGTGGTAAAAACTACCAAAGGTGGTCGTGCCTTTAGTTTTTCTGCATTGGTAGTTGTTGGCAACGGAGCAGGAGTTGTAGGGCAAGGGTTAGGTAAAGCAAAAGAAGTTCAGGAAGCGATTACAAAAGGTATTGAAGATGCAAAAAAGAATTTGATAAAAGTTCCTGTTATGCATGGTACTATACCACACGAACAATTGGCAAAAGAAGGTGCAGCAAAAGTTTTTATCAAGCCTGCAGCACATGGTACTGGTGTAATTGCCGGAGGTAGTATGCGTGCAGTGTTGGAAGCAGCCGGTATTACAGATGTATTGGCAAAAAGCCTTGGTTCAGCTAACCCTACCAACGTGGTAAAAGCAACTGTTAAAGCATTGGCTACTTTACGTGAACCAATTGCAGTAGCAAAAACAAGAAACATTTCTTTAAAGAAAGTATTTAACGGATAGAACCCCCATCGCCGCCGCGGCGGAGAGTTATGGACGGGTTATTCATTAATCAATAAAACAAATTCCCCTTTAGGGGATAGGGGTATGAAAAAGATAAAAGTAACACAGGTTAAAAGTGTAATCGACAGACCAGAGCGCCAGAAAAGAACAATGGTAGCATTGGGATTGAACAAAATGAATGCTTCAGTAGAAGTAGAAGCTACACCACAGATTTTAGGTATGGTTCGTAAAGTGAACCATCTTATCAGTGTTGTTGAATTGGCTTAATCATTATTTTATTAAACATAGCGAGGGGTGATACCCCGTAAGTACAAAATCAAATTAACATGGAATTACATTCATTAAGACCCGCTAAAGGAGCAACACACAAAGCAAAACGCATTGGCCGTGGTGAAGCAAGTGGTAAAGGTGGTACATCAACAAAAGGTAATAAAGGCGGACAAAGCCGTGCTGGTTACAAAAGTAAAATGGCACATGAAGGTGGCCAGATGCCAATTCAGCGTCGTGTTCCAAAACGTGGTTTCAAAAATATCAATCGTATTGAATATAAAGTAATCAACTTAGGCCAGGTTGATCATTATGCTGAAAAATACAGTATCACAGAATTCAGTCCTCAGAGTTTATATATCAATGGTTTAATAAGCCAGAATGATAACATTAAAATTTTGGGTGTAGGCGAAATTAAAGGAAAATTCTCCTTTAAAGTAAATGCAGTTAGTGAAAAAGCTAAAGCTGCAATTGAAGCCGCCGGAGGTTCAGTGGAGATAGTTAAATAATTTCACGATATTTGCAGACGCATTCCTGCTTGCCGAAAAGGGCAGGTATTGAAAGCGTCTTTTTTAGTTTTACGAAAACATTTAAACCGATTAAAGTCTGTGAAGAAATTCATCCAAACACTGAAAAATATCTGGAGCATCGAAGAGCTCCGGAACAAGATATTATTTACTTTATTGTTGATTTTTATTTATCGGTTAGGTTCTTTTATTGTACTTCCGGGTATTGATCCTAACAAGCTGGCCAATTTAAGCAATAGCACAAAAAATGGCATGCTTGGATTGCTGGATGCTTTTGTAGGTGGTGCTTTTTCTAAAGCTTCCATTTTTGCATTGGGTATTATGCCTTACATTTCTGCTTCTATCTTTATGCAGTTAATTACCATCCTGGTTCCTCAAATGGCCAAGGTGCAAAAAGAGGGCGAAAGTGGCAGAAAGAAAATCAATCAATGGACACGTTACCTTACCGTTATTGTTACTGCTTTCCAGGCGGCTGCTTACATCGGCTATCTTAAAAGTGCCGGTAATGCAGAAGCATTAATTCCTTCTTACGCTAATTACTTTGTAGTTTCTACAGTTATATTGTTAACCGTGGGTACTTTATTTGTAATGTGGTTAGGTGAAAAAATTACTGATAAAGGCTTAGGAAATGGTACTTCTATCATCATCATGATGGGTATATTAGCCAGGCTTCCGCAGGCATTTATACAGGAATGGACTTCAAGAGCTACAAGAGGTGGCGGAGGTTTATTGATCTTCTTAATTGAAATAGCATTTTTGGTAGCCATCATAATGGGATTGATCCTGCTTATCCAGGGAACAAGAAAAGTGCCTGTAAATTATGCCAAACAAATTGTTGGCAACAGGCAGTTTGGTGGTGCAAGAAATTTCTTGCCGTTAAAAGTAAACGCTTCAGGTGTTATGCCAATCATATTTGCACAGGCAATCCTCTTTTTACCAACAATATTTTCCGGGTTTACTGGTGGTGGATGGGCTAAGTATTTCACTGACCATACCAATTGGGTATACATGATTGTTTACACTGTTTGTGTTATAGCCTTTACATTTTTATACACCGCTTTAATCTTTAATCCAAAACAAATGGCGGAAGATTTAAAGCGCAACAATGGCTTTATTCCAGGTGTAAAACCAGGTCAGCCAACTGCTGATTACATCGGTACCATCATGGATAGAATTACCTTACCAGGTGCTGTTTTACTGGCATTTGTTGGAATATTACCAGGGTTATTTCAATTGGTGTTTAAAACACAGCAAGCTTTTGCAACCTTCTACGGTGGCACCTCTTTGCTGATTATGGTGGCTGTAATTCTTGATACCTTGCAACAAATAGAAACGCAGTTATTAATGCGTCAGTATGATGGCTTAATGAGCTCAGGAAGAATACAGGGAAGACAAACTTCAGCAGTATCATCAGGTATCTAAAACGATAAGCAATGCACTTTTAAAGTGTGATCTAACATAATTATTTTTAAACCCTGACATGTAAAGTCGGGGTTTATTTTTAAACAATATTTTATACATGATTCATTATAAAACAAAATCAGAAATAGAACTGATGCGAATCAGTTGTTTGTTGGTAAGCAAAACGCTTGCTCAGTTAGCGGCCATTATTCGCCCGGGAATTTCTACCTGGGAACTTGACCAGATAGCCGAGCAGTTTATCCGTGACAATGGCGCAACACCTTCTTTTAAAGGATATGGTAATCCTGCATTTCCCTTTGCCTGCTGTATGTCGGTTAACGACGCTGTTGTACATGGCTTTCCTACCAAAACGGCATTAAAAGAGGGCGACATTGTTTCAGTTGATGTGGGTACTTTTATTAACGGGTTTCATGGCGATAGCGCTTATACATTTGCGATAGGAGAGATTACGCCCGAGGTAAAGCAATTGCTAAGGGTAACAAAAGAATCATTGTACAGGGGAATTGAAAAAGCCACACAGGGTAACCGGGTAGGAGATATTGCGTATGCCGTACAACATTATACAGAAAGAGAACACGGGTATGGCGTAGTAAGAGAATTGGTAGGACACGGTGTGGGCAGGCATTTGCATGAAGAACCGCAGGTACCTAATTACGGTAAAAGAGGTACCGGTGCCAAATTAAAAGAAGGGATGGTGATAGCCATTGAGCCAATGATAAATCTGGGAACAAAAAATGTATACCATGATAAAGATGGCTGGACAATAAGAACAGAGGATGGTAAACCTGCAGCTCATTATGAACATACTGTCTGCATACAAAAAGGGGCAAAGGCTGATATTTTATCATCGTTTGTAGAAATTGAAGCTGCAGAAAAGGCAAATGCTAATTTGTGTTCTGATTATTAGAGCCCCCATCCCCTAAAGGGGGGTAATTTGAAGGGCATTCCTTTATTGGATGGAAAAATTATTAGTTCCCTAACTTTATTTAGCTACATGGAAAAAAAAGTAGAGTCTTCGAATAACTCCCCTTTAGGGGATGGGGGTAAACGCTTAATTGTAATCGGTGGTGGTGCTGCCGGTTTTTTTTGTGCTGTTAATGCAGCCAGGATGAATCCTGGGTTACAAGTAATTATTGTAGAGAAAACCAGTAAACTGTTAAGTAAAGTAAAAGTAAGTGGAGGAGGAAGATGTAACGTTACCCACGCATGTTATAACATTGCAGATATGATAAAAAAATATCCCCGTGGAGGAAATTTTTTGAAGAAGGCATTTCACCACTTCTTTACAACTGATACTATTAGCTGGTTTAAAGAACGAGGGGTTGATTTGAAGGCAGAACCGGATGGCAGAATGTTTCCTGTAAGCAATACTTCACAAACAATCATTGATTGTTTGATGATAGAAGTAAATAATTATGGTGTTGAAATACTGATGAATAAAGAGGTTAAGGAAATTAATAAATCAACTGACCGATGGAAAATTCTATTTGCTAATTATGCTACCATGGAAGCAGATTTTATTTGTATTGCAAGCGGTGGTCATTCGAAGTCATCTCAATTTGAATGGCTGAAAAAATTGGGACACACAATTGAATCACCAGTACCTTCATTGTTTACTTTTAATATGCCAGCTAATACAATCACTTCACTTATGGGAGTTACAGTGGAAAATGTAGCCGTAAAAATTGGCGGCACCAAACTTTCAGAAACAGGCCCTTTATTAATAACACATTGGGGCATGAGTGGCCCGGCAATTTTAAAACTATCGGCCTGGGGGGCCCGGCAATTGGCAACAGATAATTATAAGTTTACAGCAATCGTAAACTGGTTGCCCCTTTACAATGAGCAATCATTAAAAGATAAATTACAGCAGGTAAGGTTTGAGATAGCCGCACAAAAAATAAGTAACAGAAATCCTTTTGCCTTACCACAAAGATTGTGGGAATATTTATTGCTTCAATCAGGAGTGAACCTTGACATGCGGTGGGCAGACCTGCCTTCGAAAGAACAAAACAAGCTTATCAAAAATTTATGTGCGCAGGAATTTGCCGTAAATGGCAAAACTACTTTTAAAGAAGAATTTGTAACAGCCGGGGGAGTAGTACTGAGTGAAATTGATCACAGCACTATGGAAAGCAATATAACTCCTGATATATTTTTCTGTGGTGAAGTAATGGATACAGACGGTGTAACAGGGGGCTTTAATTTTCAAAATGCATGGACAACCGGATTTATTGCTGCAAAAGCAATTGCTGCAAAAGCAGCCAATACAAACATCGCCGGTAACTGATTAATGAACAAGATCTTTCTCTGAATTTTTCTCCATCCAATCTTTTTCTTTAGCATCTCCGGATGCAATAATGAGCGCCGTGAAAAACAGGATTACAACCTGGGCAATCCAGGCGTATTGGGAATACTGATCAAAAGTGAGCAGAAAACCTTTATGTACACCAAACAATTCCAATGTAGATAAAATCAGTGTAGCAGTGCAAAGTAAACTTCCGGCAACAAGAAATATCCTTCCAGTTACTGCAGCAATTTTACTTTTGGATAAAGGTATTTTATTGTGCAGGTAATAGTAGCCCAGAAAGAAAATAACGTAAGGAATAATAATGATGATGAGTTGAAAAAAAGTATCAAAACCCGGGATATAAAAAAGCGTGACAGAACATAATTTGAGCAGGTAAAAAAGAACAATAATGAAACCTAAAAAACCAATCAATCCTGCAAAAAGCAGGCTCATTAGTTTAAAATACTTATTGAAATTATCCATCTGTTAAAGGTAACTGGTTTTTAATAAACGATAAAGTGTACTACTTTGAAACAAAGCTGACAAAGGAATAGTTTTAGCGGGTAAAAAAGAATCCCACTGCTTGTGCAATGGGATTCTTATAATATAAAACCTTATAAAAGATTACTCAGCTTTAGGAGCATCAGTGGCCGCATCTTCTGCAGCACTGTCCATTTTAGCCTTCAGGCCAGCCAACACACCAAGATCACCAAGGGTAGATTTTTCTACTTTGCTCTGTAGAGTTTTTACTGCCTTTTTAGTTACTTCAGCATCCGCTTTCTTTTCTTTTATTACAGCTTGTTTTTCTTCTTCAATTGCTTTTTCCCACAAACGAGTATGGCTTAAAACAATACGCTTGTCGTTGCGGTCAAATTCAATCACCATAAACTGGGCGATCTCATCAGCTCCGATACTCTTACCATCTTCTTTTGCAAGGTGACGGTTAGGCGCAAAGCCTTCCAGTCCGTATGGTAATTGTACAACAGCACCTTTATCATCTTTTTTGCTAACGGTACCTTCATGAATAGTGCCCACTGCAAAAGTTTCTTCCAGTGAATTCCATGGATCTTCTTCGATCTGTTTGTGTCCTAATTGCAGTTTACGTCCGTCCTTATCAATGTTCATAATGATCACATCAATGGCCGCACCAACTTTAGTGTATTCGTTCGGGTTGTTGAAACGTTTTAACCAGCTTAAATCGCTGATATGAATCATGCCACCAATACCAGTTGCCAGTTCAACAAACACACCGTAAGGAGTAATGTTTTTAACAGTACCGGAATGTTTGCTTCCTTCAGGGAACTTAACATCGATTTCGCTCCATGGGTCGTTGGCCATTTGTTTAATAGACAAACTCATTTTGCGGGTATCCTTATCTAAGGTTACAATTTTAGCTTCGTAAGCATCATTCAGTTTAAAGAACTCTTTTGCATTGATTGGAGTGTTAGCCCATGTAATTTCACTTACGTGTACCAAACCTTCTACACCAGGCATAATTTCAAGGAACGCACCGTAGTCTTCAATGTTTACTACTTTACCTTTCACTACTTCACCTTCTTTAATTGATTCGCTCAGGGTATCCCAAGGATGCGGAGTCAATTGTTTCAAGCCTAAGCTGATACGTTTTTTATCATCATCAAAATCCAATACAACCACGTTCAGTTTCTGATCCATCTTCAACACTTCTGTTGGATGGTTGATACGTCCCCATGAAATATCGGTGATGTACAACAAGCCGTCTAAGCCGCCCAAATCAAGAAACGCACCGAAGTCGGTAATGTTTTTGATGGTACCTTCCAGTACTTGTCCTTTTTCCAACTTGCCGATAATTTCTGCACGTTGTGCTTCGATATCGCTTTCAATAAGTGCTTTGTGAGATACAACCGCATTCTTAATGGTTTCGTTGATCTTAACCACTTTAAATTCCATTGTTTTACCAACAAACTGATCGTAATCAGTAACTGGTTTAACGTCTATCTGGCTACCTGGTAAGAATGTTTCCATACCAAATACATCCACAATAAGACCACCCTTAGTTTTGCTGGTAACAATACCAGTAACAATTTCACCAGTTTTGTGTAACTCAACAATTCTTTCCCAGGCTCTGCTGGTACGGGCTTGTTTGCGGCTAAGGTTCAGGTTACCGTCCCTGTCTTCTTTTTCAACAACCATTACTTCAATGATGTCGCCTACTTTTAATCCGCCCACAACATCCCTAAATTCATTCAGGGAAATTAAACCGTCACTTTTAAAACCGATGTTTACAACAGCATCTGTTTTAGTGATCGCTTCAATAGTAGCCTGGATCATTTCGCCATCGTTGATCTGTTTGAATGTGTTGTCGTACACAACATCATACTTGGCTTTTTCTTCTTTGTTGTAACTTGAAACGTTGCGTTTGTCAACACTCCAATCGAAATCATCATGAGCAGTCACGATTCTTTCTTCAACAGGCGCTGTAGCCACTACTGGTTCAGCAGCAGGCGCTTCAACAGGCACATTTGTTACCGCAGCAGTTTCAGCTACATCATTGGTAGCCGCTCCTTCCTGTGCATCTGCGTTTAATTGTTTAATAATGTTAAATGACATAATATAATCCCCGGTTTTTTAACGGGAGGGCAAAGGTAATAAAATATAGGCAATAAAGTGCAGGAACAGCAGGTTTTTATAGGGTTTCAGCGTTTTTTTGCAACCTAAAATGGCATTTTTTATTTTTTTGGTTACCAGCAGTTATTTTTCATGGCTTAATCGTTGCCACGCTCAGTTCAAAGGCATAACAATAGGCAGCTTTTATTGAATCGATTTTAACTATTTCCTCAAAGAAATTATAATCAGATATTGCAACCAAAAATCACTTACCAACAAAAGTGGTCCTGGCATTAACAGTCAATAGTTAACATTATCGTATCTTTTCACTCATTAAGTCTCCATCATTTGTGGAAAGTTTGTAAAATATGCAGTCTTTTAAAAAGTACCTTCTTATTCCGTGTTTATTGTTGTATAATTTCATGGCGGCACAAAATTACCAGGCCATCAATGGGTCTCCTTATGCAGGTAGTTTGGCACCCGGCAGTAACCCTGCGTTTATTATAAATGTTCCTTATGCATGGGATATTACAGTTTTTGCGGTTCAGGCAAAACAAACTACCAATGCTTTTACAATAGAAAATTATTCGTTGCTTTCTTCTCCAAAAAATGCAACAATAACAGCTCAAAATGGCGATATGAAAAGATGGGTATTCGCCAACCAGGATATCCGTGTATTGAATGCAAGAATTAACCTCAACGAAAAATCAGCCATTGCTTTTGGTGCCAACATTCGTAATTATGTATATTCAAATACCAGTGAATCTGACTGGCAGGATACCACCCGTAGCCTTGCTGATTATATGAAAATTAATCTAAACCATATGCCCTTATCTGTACAAGCCATCGAAAGTACATGGGCAGAATTATATGGTACATATGCACACAACATTATTGATGATGGGCTAAGAATACTGAATGCAGGCATCACCTTAAAAGTAAACAGGGCATTGGCGTATGGCTATG
>JANXSR010000236.1 GCA_025352625.1 Ferruginibacter sp. | reverse complement strand
GTAAACTTCATCAGGTGCATATTGTTATCCCACATTTCATGAATTACTCTTGGCTCTTCACCATGCTTTTCGCTAAACAAAAAAGTGTTGGAAGCACACATAAGTAATTTACCTGTAGGACTTTTAGCTGCTGATGTAAGCAGGCTGATTACTACATGCGGTCTGTCAATTTCATTATAATAATTCTGAACATCTTTTAAAGCATCGGGGGCTTCCATTACACTGGCACTTGTTATGGTAATGTCTTTTTTTGCAGTAATAGTAACATCCATCAACACCGTAAAAGGAAGCTGGCGCAACGAGTAATACGTATAAGTTACATCTGCCTTATCGCCATAATTAAATGCAGTTGTAAAATTTGCATGGTGCATATCCAGTTGTTGTTTCATGTTGCCGGCATCAGCAGTTCCAATGCGTTTGCCATCAACTTCCAGGTACATATTTAGCAGGTTAAAACTTTTTAAAAAGTTACTTACTCTTCCCCGGCCATAAAGATCGTATGCGCCAGCCAATACCACATCTTTTACCTTAAATGGTTCAGGAGAAGAGACTACCCCAATCATACCATTGGCAACTGTAACACCATAATAAGTGTTGGGGTCTATTTTATTAGCGACGATTGTCCAGGGGTCTTGCGCAGCAACGACTGTTGTAAAGACCAATGAAATCAGTGTAATAATAAATTGTTTTTTTAGCATGGCAGGCAATTGTAATTTGAAATGTATATATTTTTTAAAAGTAGACAATACCATACAAAATTGGATATATAATTTGGCTTGGTAAAGCTTTTTTAATATAACCCCCAAGATAATTTTTCGCAAACCTCGTTTAATAAGCAACTCTTTATTGTTCAGAAAAAAGTATCAACTTTATAAATCATATTCGTTCACTCAAAACTTATTTTTTAAGCTGAAAAAGATAGCGCCTGATAAATGGAAACACTTTTTTGTGGGTATACCTCTTGGGATAGTCCTTGAGTTTATTTGTGTTTATTTTTTTCCGCTACACCTGCTTTTTGCAACAGCAGTAAGTTTTATAATTTTACTGGCGGGATGTTATGCATTTGAATTATTTTCTTTAATTACGGGCAACGGCCATTATGAATTGTTAGATGTGTTGGCAGGGGTGATTGGAGGAGTTGTTGGCATTGGTGCAGTTTTATTAAGCATAAATTATTAGAGAAAGGAGGCAAAGATTATGTTATAAGGCTTTCAATTCTTTCACTGCCAGTCTTACAATATTTCTTGATAATTTATCTGCTTCAATATTATAATTGATTACGGCTGTCTTTTTTTGATGTGCTTTTATTTTTATAAATTCAACAGGTAAGGCGTTTGTTAAAGCTAATAATTTCATCACAAGGTCTGCATTAGAAATGGGGGTTCCTTTTTTTGTAATAAAATTTTGTGTTGAAAATTTACCTGATCTTGCGTGTAACCCGGTTACATATTGACTATCTGTAACAACTTTAATCACAGGCATTTTTGTATTGAATTGTTGAATGTATTCAAATGCCTTAATAACTGCTGTCAGTTCCATTCTATTGTGTGTTGTGTTCAATTCTTTACCTGATAATATTACTTTTTCTCCGGCAATAAAAACAATGGCTACCCAGGCTCCCTGGCACTGTTGTGTGTGACAACTGCCATCAGTATAAATTTCAATCTTTTGCAACAGCATGCTCATTTGTTTAATTGGTGAAGATAGGATCACAGGGACTACAAAAACCGGATCTGGATTATTTTCAGCGTATAAATTCTTTACCTTTAAAAGAAAGAAGATTTTAAAAGATGATCATACAATATTGCTCAGACCTGCATTTAGAGTTTTCTCAAAATAAAAAATTTATTGCAAAATACCCACTTATTCCAAGGGGAGATATATTATTATTGGCAGGCGATATTGTACCCTTTACAGAAATAGAAGAACAGGCGGATTTTTTTAATTACATCGCTGATAATTTTGAAAGAACTTATTGGGTGCCCGGTAATCACGAGTACTATCATTCGAATATTTTGTACAGAAGTGGTACAATAAAAGAAGCCATAAGAAGCAATGTGTTTTTAGTAAATAATTATACAGTACAGTTAAAAAATCTGCGATTGATCTTTTCAACCTTATGGTCTAACCTTTCGCCGGTAAATTATTTAACCGTACAAAACAGAATGGCCGATTTTAGTGCTATACAACACAATGGTCAAAAATTTACACCCTATAATTACAATGATTTACACCAGCAGTGCAAAGAGTTTATTGTACATTCTTTGGCTACCAAAACAGCTGCTGCAACGATTGTTGTAACACATCATATTCCTACTTTTTTAAATTATCCTGCAAAATATAAAAGAGATGTTTTGAATGAGGCTTTTGCTGTAGAATTGCACGATTTGATAGAAGCGAGCAGTATTGATTACTGGGTGTATGGCCATCATCATGTAAATACGCCAGCTTTTCTGATTGGCAAAACACAACTTCTTACCAACCAGCTTGGGTATATTAAATACAAAGAAAATATTGGGTTTAAAAATAATGCCGCGATTGAATTATTCTAATCAATTTGCAAGGTTTAAAAAATACTAGTATCCATTATGTTGAAATTTTAATATTTTTACGGTAACCATTAATTGTCCTAAGTGACGCATTGTATGTTCTGCTCCATGCACCAATAAGCCAATCACAGTTGAAGGAAGTAATTTACGCCCCACTCCCCTAAATTCGGAAAGTATTTTCTCATCAGTTTCTTTTAATTGAATCAGTGACTTTTCAACCTGTTGATCAAATCTGTGTAATAAACTGGCTACTGATAAATCAATTTGAGGGGATACATCTTCTGCATGCAATTGTTCAAGTTGTTCCGAACTAAGCGTTGCTGCTTTTGCATAAGTAAATACCCTGTCTAACACACCGGATAAATGTTGTAGATGAAAGCCCGGCGATGCAACTCCTGCAGGTCTTTCCCAAAGTAAGCTGTCCGGAAAATGCTGCATCAGTACAATCAATTCTTCTCTCGCCTGCAATAAAGCATGCGCCACAGGTTGTAATAAAGCGGGGATATCAGCAACAGGTCCTCTTTGCCAAACTTCTAACAAAGGTTGATGAGTATTTTGCATGATGAAATAAATTGAACTGCAACATTATTACAATTCAGTGATAAAGCAAATAGCCAATGAATATTCATTGGCTATGTTAAATAATATAAACCGCATTAATAACTTTTTAAAAGCAAGGCAGCAATAGTTTAAAAATTTGGATGTAAACGCCAATGAGGAATTTTTGCGCTGATGATTTTTTTAAGACCATTTAATTTAGTAACCAATGATGTTTTGTTGTTTTTATGTTCTACCCTAAAATTGTCAGAAAGGTCGGGCTTAGCTGTAATTGCACTATTAATTTGCCGGTAATTTAGTTCAGTTGTAGCTTCTTTAAGAAGTCTTTCTTTAATAGCAGGATCATTTACACAGGCAATTGCACATGCTTTATCAAAGTTGGTATGCATGCCATAACTCTCTAAAATTGCGGGTGCATCTTTAAACTCTGAAAATTTTGTATACTTTTTTACAAAAAAATAATTTGTGTTGTTGATTGTTTTGGTATACGATGTGTAATACAGTTCCATAAGTGTTTTTTTTATTTACGTTATAAATGCAATAAAGTATTTCATTTATAGGTAGATTTTTATTGACTTTTGCAACAGTATATTGGAATATTTAAAAAGCAGTAATTGTATGAGTTAGTCTCTATAAGTGTAAAAGGAATAAAAGATTCGGGGGCTTGTTTACAGGATTGGAAAGAGAAGTAAAAGACTGAAATATTTTAATTTTCAATTAATAATTATTTAGCATTTGCCGTGCCAGAAATTAATTTATCAAAAAATAAGAATTAAAAAAGGAACAGATGGAAATTGGAAAATTTATTTATTCAGGGGATATTGAAGATGACGGATTGTTGTAAGGGTTGTGTAAAACTACAATATTTTTTACATCTGCAAGAAGTAAATTATTATTTTTTGTAAAAATGATCCTTTGCTGAGGGTATTTCAAGCTAAAAAGGCAAACCTAATATTTGTTGCAAATTGTTTGTTTGATTTTAAAATGGCAACAAAGCACAGTTAGAATTGATGGTTATCTTATCATTACATTTGTTAAGTAAAAATAATTTATTATGCCATTTATAGAAATAGAAAAGTTACCAACAAAAGAAATATTCCCGGGGTTTACTGCGCAAGGTGTTCATACAGGCACATTGAGTTTTATGTACCTTACTGTAGTGCAAGGTGCAACAGTTCCCGAGCATGCGCATCCGCATGAGCAGGTTTCGCAGGTGTTAAGTGGAAGTTTTGAGTTAACTGTTAATGGAGAAACAAAAGTTCTGCAATCCGGAATGGTGGCAGTTATTCCATCCAATACATCCCATAGCGGCAAAGCCATTACGGCCTGTAAATTGTTGGATGTTTTTAATCCAGAAAGAGAAGACTATAAATTTTAAATATGAATTTTAACCTTACTAATAAAACGGCACTTATTTGCGGCGGCTCACAGGGTTTAGGATTGGCCACTGCTAAAGAATTGGCATTGTTTGGTGCAACTGTAATTTTAGCTAGCCGTACGGAGGCTAAATTGGCCACAGCCTTACAACAATTAGATGGTACAAAGGGGCAACAACATCAGTACCTGGTAATAGATCTTTCTATGCCCGAACAAGCCCAATCAATTGTTGCAAACTGGATTTTAAAAAATGGGGCGATTCATATATTAATAAACAATGCCGGCGGGCCACCAGCGGGACCGATGATAAATACTGCTGCTGCTGAATTGGAAAAAGCATTTCTTACCCATGTTATAAGCAGCCATTTATTAGCACAACTTTTATTGCCGGGTATGCGGCAGGCAGGTTTTGGCCGTATTATTAATATTGTTTCCACCGCAGTAAAGCAACCTATTAACGGCCTTGGAATTTCCAATGCTGTAAGGGCTGCCTTAGCTAATTGGGCCAAAACACTGGCAAATGAAATTGGCCATGGTGGCATTACAGTAAACAATGTATTACCAGGTTATACCAATACAGACAGACTTGGCTATCTATTTGCCAAACAGGCAGCAGAACAAGGTGTAAGCGTTAATGATATTGAAAGTAATATCATCAAAAATATTCCGGCAAAACGGCTGGGAGAGCCCGAAGAGTTTGGAGCTGTAGCAGCTTTTCTTTGTACGCCTGCAGCAGGATATGTGAATGGCGTAAATATTCCTGTTGATGGAGGAAGAACCGGTAGTTTGTAACCGGCAAAGGATTCATTCAAAAGGATTGCATAGCAGGCTTCAATGCTTTTAAGCAGTTTCAAAACATTATTAACCTTCATAAAATTTTACCATGCGCAACACAAATACCGGCCTCCTCTACTCTATTTTAGGAATTTATGCTTTGCTGATAAGCTGGCATTATAACCATTCCATCATCCTGCTTATTATTCATTACATTTTTTGGCCAGCCTATTTAATATATGAGTTGCTCATTGGGCATCTGTCACACGATTTGTGGAAAACCATTCCCACATCTTATTTTAAATAAAGGCAACAATGTCAGGATAGGTATCGCTGATATGGTTTAATCAATACTAAAGAAATCTATTTTTCATTAATAAAAAATTGCATGAGCAACAATGTAAATGGTAACACTACTGTTGATGTAGTGTTGATTGGTGCCGGTATTATGAGCGCTACCCTTGGTATGATGCTGAAGGAATTGCAGCCTGGTATTACAGTTGAAATTTTTGAGCGCCTCAACATGGTTTCCGGCGAAAGTTCAGATGCCTGGAACAATGCAGGCACCGGCCATGCCGCATTGTGCGAACTAAATTATACGCCACAAAAAGAAGACGGCACTATTGATTGCAGTAAGGCGCTCGCCATTAATGAAGCTTTTGATAATAGCCGGCAGTTTTGGAGCTGGCTGGTAGAACAAAAAATTATTGCTCCCGGGTTTATCAAATCGGTTCCGCATATGAGTTTTGTATGGGGAGAAGAAAATGCGGCTTATCTAAAAAAAAGACATGAAGCATTAACGCACTATCACCCTTTTAAAACAATGCGTTATTCAGAAGACCCTGCTCAATTAAAAAGGTGGATGCCGGTTGTGATGGAAGGAAGAAGTTTCCTGCAAAAAGTGGCAGCAACTTATATGCCTGTTGGTACTGATGTAAATTTTGGCGTACTTACACGGGCGCTTGTAATGCATCTTCAAAAAAAGCAAGGCATTACGCTGCACCTGCAACATGAAGTACGCAATATTGAAAGAGAAGACAATGGAAACTGGCGCATTGGAGTAAAGGATATGGGTACAAAAAACACAAGGGAGGTAGTTGCAAAGTTTGTTTTTATTGGTGCCGGCGGCGGCTCCCTGTCATTGTTAGAAAAATCGGATATACCCGAAGGAAAAGGTTTTGGCGGTTTCCCGGTAGGCGGGCAATGGTTACGCTGTACTAATGAAGCGGTGATTGAAAAGCACCATGCCAAGGTATACGGTAAAGCTGCAGTGGGAGCGCCGCCTATGTCGGTACCCCACCTGGATACCCGTTTTATTGATGATAAAAAAGCATTGCTGTTTGGTCCCTATGCAGGCTTTAGTACCAAATTTTTAAAAAATGGTTCTTATATGGACCTGCCCTTGTCTATTAAATTCAGCAATATCATTCCGATGGTGGCGGTTGGTTTGTCCAATATTCCGCTAACCCAATACCTGATACACGAAGTAAGACAAACAATGGACGACAAGCTAAAGGCCTTGCAGGAATATTTACCCGAAGCAAAAAAAGAGGATTGGGAATTGGAGATTGCCGGGCAGCGGGTGCAGGTTATAAAAAAAGAGGAAGGTAAAGGTGGTGTGCTGGAATTTGGTACTGAAGTGGTAACGGCAGCAGATGGTTCACTGGCAGCATTGTTGGGAGCATCACCGGGTGCCTCTACTTCCGTATCCATTATGAAGAGCCTGATTGAACGGTGTTTTCCACATCAAATGCAATCGGAAGAATGGCAGGCTAAAATGAAAGCGATGATACCATCCTACGGCAAGGTACTGGCAAACAATCCAACACTATGCGACAGCATCCGGGCCTGGACGAGTTCTGTGCTGGGATTGGTAAATGACTAAAGCCGTGTTCGGTAAATACAGTCAGCAGCATAAATACACTCCCTGTTAATTGGCTTAATGCGGAGATTAACCTACCTACTCTCCGCATATTTTGCGGAGAGTAATTTATAAATACCAACAAAATTACTGGCCTGCATTTTACTGGAACCAGGAAAAGCGGGCACCATTGCTGTCGGCAGTACATAACAGACAAAGTAAAATTATTGGCAGAATGGAAGGGTTGGGATTTGGGTTAAGGGCAGAAGCAAGCCTGTTTGGTGAGGGGAGAAGGCGGGGGCAGGAGTACGGAGTATGTTTTATCGGGGCATTTATTTGTTAGAAGAACGCATTGGCCAGATATAGTTAAGACCGTCAGGGACTTTAATTTCAGTTGTGTAATACCGTACAGGTTTTACTTTCTATAATACTTCACTTCTTTATCCAATTCAGCTTTTAGCTTTCTATTGATATCGCTAATCTGGCTTTTCGGAATAAACTGATAAATCCTGATAAATGGGTTCGTGTAAATGGTAAGGTTCTATCTTTTTTAAATCTGCTTTTCCTATAGTTTGTACCAAAAAACTATTTCTATTATTTATCCAGCAATTTATTTCGTTCCATTCTTTCTTTTGCCTCTATCAGTATACTGTGTATTTTTTGTTCCAATTGCTTTTTGGGTGGTAGTTCAGTCCAATATTCGGCTACCATTATACCGTCTTTATGCATCTCCAGTAATTCTATTTGCTCACGGCTGCTTTCGGCACACAGGATTAAACCAACCGGCTGCAATTCGCCTTCCTGTTTTTCATACCTGTCGAGCCATTTTAAATACAATTCCATTTGCCCTTTATGTTTGGCTTCAAACTTTCCCAACTTTAATTATATGGCTACGAGGCGTTTTAAACCGCGATGATAAAAAAGCAGGTCCAAATGAAAATCTTCGCCATCAATTATCATACGTTTTTGGCGTTCAACAAAAGCAAAGCCTTTGCCTAATTCTAATATAAAAGCTTCCAACTCCCGCAGCATGGCTTGCTCTAAATCCTTTTCTAAATAAGTATTTTGCAGCCCTAAAAAATCTAAAAAATACGGGTCTTTAAATGTATTGTGAATGGCAGGGTGCTTGCTGGTGTTTTGCAAATTAGCTATGGCGGTTCTTTCAAATGTTTTTAAACTTATTTGTTTTCTCAGTTCCCGTTTGCCTAATGCTTGTGCTATTGCTCTTTGAGCATAAAACATTTTAGCTTCCTGGCTTTTAAGGGGAATAAGTATGGTGAAGTGCGACCAACTTAATTGTCGTGCCAGTGGCACGACAATTTGAATATCTGGAAATTGCCCGGCAAACTGCAACATCCTGCGCAAATTGCCCAACTCAAAATTTCTTCCATATTTGTTTTCCAATTGTGCCGACAGTGTCGCCACAATCTGTTTTCCGTAATCCGCCCGTTTGTTTTGCAGAATTTCTTTATTGATGCGGTTACCAATATGCCAAAACAATACTGTAAGGGTACTATTAACTTGTGCCACCACCTGCTGCTGGCTTTACTCAATAAGTTGCGACAGCTCATTGAATAAGGCTTTTTCGGGAGCTTCTGCGATTGTATTATTTTTTGCCATTTAATTATCTTTTTAAAACTATCTCAATAAACAACATTCAGCCCAACTGGTATGCTGGCCTCTTAAAAAGCAGAGTTATTTTTTTATCGGATTGCTGATTTTCTAACATTTTATAATTACTACCAAATTAATAAACTTCGTAAAGAATACCATCGTTATTCTCAGTCACGCCGCTCTTTGCGTATTTGTGTGCGGCGGGACGTTAGCTGTAAAATCGTTTACACAACGCTGCGAGCCGGAGATGTTGGGAAGAGAAGAACCGGGTATGTTTGACAGTGTAAAAAATTTTTCTTTCACCAGGTTGAAAATGGCTTAATGATTAAATCCTATTCATCATTGCCTTCTCCTAAAAGTAAATTTACTTCCGCTGCAGGCAGTTCTTCAAACGACTTCAGTTTCGCATTTATCTTTTTTGTTCTGGCTCCTACCAGTTCATCTATATCTTCACTGGCTTTGTTTATTTTTTCCTGAGCTTTTTTCAATACATCACCAAATTTGCCAAACTCTGTTTTAACCGCACTCAATGTTTTTTTAATCTCTCCGCTTCTTTGCTCCAGGGCCATCGTTTTGTAACCAAAAGAAATGGTATTTAAAATAGCAGACAAAGTAGTAGGGCCGGTAACAATGATCTGGTAATCCCTTTGCAAAGTTTCCATGAGTGCGGGCCTGCGCACAGCCTCCGCATACAGCCCTTCAATGGGTAAAAACAGCAGTCCTATTTCTGAAGTATCCGGCGGACAGATGTATTTATCATGTATATCCTTGCCCGATTTTTTGATGGCATTTTCCAGCGCCCGGCCTGCGATATCTGCTGTCACAGTGTCTCCTGCGTCATAGGCCGCAATCAGTGCATAATAATCTTCAATCGGAAACTTCGAATCTACCGGCATCAGCAGCATTTTATTATCCTGGTTGTGTTGCGGAATTTTTATGGCGAACTCAACCCGGTTGCCGGTGCCGGGTTTGGTAATGCAATTGATTTCATATTGCTCCGGCGAAAGCATCTGTTCTAAAATATTCGATAGTTGCACTTCACCTAAAATGCCCCTTGTTTTTACATTGCTTAATACTTTCTTTAAATCGCCCACGCCCGTTGCCAGTTGCTGCATTTCACCCAACCCTTTTTGTACCGATTCAAGATTTTTACTCACCAGTTCAAAAGATTGTGTCAGCCTTGTTTCCAAAGTTTTTTGTAATTTTTCATCTACCGTATTGCGGATTTCTTCCAGCTTCTTTTCATTGCCTTCCTGTAAATTTTTGATGGAGGTTTCCAGTGTTTTCTTTAATCCGTCCAGCTTATCTGAATTACCGGCATTTTGTGTCTGCTGATTTTTTTCAAAGTCGCTGAAATTCTCCCGCAGCTTTTCTTTATAATCTTTCAGTGCATCATTCAGTTCGTTTTTAAAACCAGCCAGGTTTTCCTTCAATTCTATGCGGCTCTCTTTACTGCTGCTTTCAATGCTGTTTTGAAAGCCCGTCAATTTTTCTTCCAGCGATTGCGTAAGCCTGTTTAACTGCTCACCGAAAGTTGCCAGCAGGTTGCTTTGCAGCTCAGCGTTATTGCCAATACTATCCGAAATGGTTTTGCCAAAAGCCGTTACCTGGTTGGTAATTTCCGTTCTTAAATTGCTGGCGGTCTGGGTGGCTTCAAAGCGGTTGGTAGTAAATTCATTCTTCAAATCCGTTCCGGTATCTTTCAGGTTTTGTGTGAGTGTGCTGATTGAAAA
The DNA here is from genome assembly GCA_025352625.1 of Ferruginibacter sp. Classification (GTDB taxonomy): domain Bacteria; phylum Bacteroidota; class Bacteroidia; order Chitinophagales; family Chitinophagaceae; genus Ferruginibacter. The sequence goes on along the minus strand of JANXSR010000236.1, from coordinate 5,596 downwards.
TTTAATTTCATTTAGTTCGTTGGTGGGTGCTTTACTACCTACTTTAGTAGTTAGAATAATATTTACGATTAAGAGTACTGCAAGAAAAACAAGAATTATGTAGAGTAGCATTTGTAAGTATTATTTTTATTTTCAGTCGTACGATTTTATCATGCACCTAAGATCTTTTAATTAAATCACCGCAATACCTTTTCTATACCAGTGTTTTGTTAAAATAACTATTACTTATTGCAAAGGTTTAATTTTAGTCAAACGAAAAATAATGAAGATTTTTAGCACATATCCTAAAATTATTTCTGAACAAATTGGTAATTAGGAAACACATTTTAGCATATACAGTTTAAGGATGTAAGTAAATTGATTTCAGTCTATATACTTACGCCATCTTTTCTACTTTATTAGGTGTAACCCAATAAGAAAAAGGTTTTGTTTTAGTTGTTATAATCTTTGTAATCTCCGGCCAATGTTTTATTAACACTCTTACCCTGTCCCAATAGGAAGTTTTATTTGGTACCCTGAGGAAAAATGCGCCAAAATCATTTTGTTTCAATAATTCAGCCAGGTGTTTGGTACGGGTAATGTTGATATCTGCGGTTAAAAATATTCCATCTTTTTTACCCCACTTTGGTATCCAGTCTTCATCCTTTGTGCCTTTGCCAAAAGTGGTTTTCATAGAAACTACTTCAATTCCATTATCCATTGGTCGCTGTATAGCATTAAGCCCATCAGCTAAATGTTCTGATAAATTTTCATCTACCAGTACTTTTATCATGCAGCTTTATTATTGAATAATGAGATAGCAGCTTGTACTTCTTTTAAGGAAACATCGTAAAGGCGGGAGAGAAATTGATTGCTTTCGCCTGCACTGTGCATATTGTAAATGGTTTCTGCAAGTACATTAGTTTTTTCAATAACCGGCTGTCCAAACTGGTGGTGTGGATCTACTACGATATGTTTGTTTCTGCCCAGAGGATAATATTTCTCCGCAAGGTTATTACCTGAAAATTCAATCTTTTTACAGAAGCTTTCTATTATTTGCCTTAACGCTATCTGGCGGGTTTTGTCTGCCTTAACAGTAGTGCCATCTTCAAGAGAATATAAAATGCTTTTGCCATCAGTTAATAATTTTGCAGAAGCAAAGGGATATTGAGTGTTCAGTTGCCGGGCTATGTTTTCGTGGGCTTCAAAAATTTTTCTTTGGCTCACGCCAGATTCCCTCAAGCAATAAAAAACGTAAAACTCAATGAGGGTATAAAAGTTAGTAGCCTGATCCCTGCCTGTGCCCCAGGAATACCTTTGGCTGTATTTTTCCGCAAGCCTGCTGTCCCAAAAATCATTGAGCCACCTTCTTACTTTATGCTTTGGCAGATTAAGTAAGAAAGAAATATCAGAGACGGAATAAATACCTTCTCCCAGTTTGCTATGTGCGGCGGATAAAACCATTTAAAATAATTGGGTATTGTTTTGAAAAATAAAATTACAAATTTAATTGAGAAATAAGCGTTAAGCTATAAGGGTTAAATTCCCTTGACCATTTTTATTTCTTCCCCGTTTAATCCATACAGCGCATATACCAATTCATCTATTTCTTTTTCCCAAGCCGAGGTAACTGCTTTAGGGTTTTCTTTTTTTGCGGCTAAGATTTTGTCTATGATTGAAATTAAAGTCGCATCATTATTGTTCAAAGGGATGGGAACTTTTTCAAGTAGTTTTGTATTAATACTTATATACCCTCCAGCCAAATGTTTATCCTGAAATCTAATTTTAAAGTACCAATCAATAAGTCGAGAATTTAAAATTGCTAAAACAAATTTTAACGTTTTAATCGGGCCTAAAATACTGTATACGCTTACCGCCGGCGCAATTTCTCCAAACTCATCAAATGCAGCTTCTATTTTCTTTGTCATGCCCGCCACAATTATTTTAGGGGTTGAGAACAATTGCCATTTACCTTCTGAAATAATTTCTCTATTATAATTTATAAAAGGTAGTTGGTAGTCAATTCCTTTATATCTTGTTTTATTATTCAGAATTGTATATCTATCAATTCCGCCGGTAACTACGAGTCTCTTTGATTCAAATTGGCCTTTGCCTTCGGTTACGCATTTTCCATAATTTGAAAATTGAAATCCATTTATTCCTGGTGAATATTGCAAAGTAGTATTTATGGTTTCGATGTTTTCAATCTTTTTTATGATAACATTGCCTATTCCTTGTTTTGCCCTTTCCAAGGAATGACTAATATAATTCCATTCTTGAACCTCTCTAATTTCGAACGTATTTTTATTTAAACTAATAATTTGCTTATTACAGACACTTTTTTCAACCTTTGTTTTTAATATTCTAATTATTATAGGATAAACTGAAGCTTCTTCAAAAACACTAAATGCAGATAGATCAGAGAAGTTTAGAAAAAAATAATCTCTTAAAATTTTATTTAATAGTGAATTAGAATATCTAGCAATAATGAATTTATTCGGAATAATTAATGTTACTTCTTTATTTTTAGCAACTAAGTTTAAAGCTCTTTCAATGAAGGGTATAAATATGTCATAGTTACCAGATTCAGTAGATTGATAAGACTTATTATATAGTGCAATTTCAGATTGCATTCCCTTTCTATGCATTTCTTTGGTCGAAATATATGGCGGATTCCCTATCACCACATCAAACCCCAAAAACTTTCCATCACCATCCAATACTTCAGGAAACTCGAACCGCCATTCAAAAGCTTCTTTGTAAATAGCACTGCTTTGTATATCGTCTTTTTGCTTGTCTAATTTTTCAATGGCAGCACTTATGTTTTCCAACTCTTTGTTGGCTTTGGTTTTCTTTTTATCATCGGCACTAAATAAATCAGTACGTTGTAATAATGCCAGTTCGCCACGTAGCTTGCTTAGTTTTTTATTGATTGGATCGTAAGTGGCAACATCGGTTCTGAAATCTTTTTTTATCTTTTCAATCAATTCTTCCATCTGCCGCTTTTCGTCTTTGCTCTGTGCATTGCGGTAGGTTTGTACGGCAACTTTATAACTATCAATGCTCCAGGTTTTACTTTTTTTAAGTGTGCTGCTAAGGTCGGCGTCCAACCCGAACCGGCTTATCAAACTATTGCCTTGTTTAATATTAATATCAATATTGGGCAGTGTTTCTATCTGGGTATAATTGGTTTCTTTGGTATAGTAAGCATTCTTTAATAACTCAATCCACAAACGAAGGCGGCAAATTTTTACACTGTTAGCATTAATGTCCACGCCAAACAAACAATTTTCTATCAGCGTTTCTTTTTCATGAAACAATGTTTCCTGTAAGTATTGCAGCTCTGGTTTTATATTTCCTTTTTGGTTGAGTGTGTATTTAAAAAAATCTTCAGTTTCAATATCCTGAATAATCAATTCATCATTTTCAATTTCAACTTTGTATTCCTTATGATTAATTCGCTGACCATTGTGGCGGTATTGTAAAATTTTTAAGTCGTGCTTTATAGAAATGAGTTCGTTTAATGCACTTACCAAAAAGTGGCCACTGCCCACAGCAGGGTCGCAAATGGTTAGGCTGTTAATAACATCATTGGCATACTGCCGTTTTTCTTTATCGGTATATTCTATTGCTTCCTGAAGTTCTTCAAAAGTTGTATGGCTCCAATTATTGGCATCATTAAATTTTTGTACTACTGCACGTCGCAGTGTTTCCCTACACATGTACATGGTGATAAAACCAGGCGTAAAAAAGGAACCATCTTTATAACCGTTTATCTTTTCAAAAATTAAACCTAATACGCTGGCATTAATAAGGTTTTTATTTTCTTCCTGGATACCTACTTTTCCTTCACTTGCAAAATCATAGCTGTTTAAAAAAGTGAACAGATAAGCCAGTGTTGGTAAGCCTCCCTGTTTACGTTTCTTATTGTCTTTTAGTACTGTGTCTTTGGGTAATAGTAAGGGCAGGTTATTATCTAATGCGGATATGTCAATAGTCTTTCTTTCCAGTTCTGTCCGTTCAAATAATGAACTATTGAGGTAAGGAACTTTGCTAAATTTATTTTTAAGCCGCTCCCTTCTGTTTTCCGGCTTTTCTGCCAATACCTGTAGAAACAGATTATTGAGTTCATCAAAGTCGGCAATAAAGGCATCATTTAAAAACAAATATGCTTCATCTTTTTGATGATAGCTGTAGAGCTGTGCCTCTAATAATTTTAAAAATAAAATACGGTTTACCCAGGTAATGCAAAGCTCTAAGGCGATGTTATAATATTGTTCTTCGTTGGTGAATCCAAACCTTGTTACATCCGGTACTTCACGTAAACTTTCTTTGTCCTTTAATTTAATAATGGCATTTTCTAAAAGAGAAGCCTCGCTGTTTTCTATCTTGCGTTGAATTAGTTTTTTGCTACCTTCTTTTATTTCCTCCAACCCGATAATATGCAACAACTCGGTATAAAAATTTTTATCAAGGCTGTTACTATCATTTGCAAAAGGTAGTTTTAATAAGTGTGCAGGACTTAAAAGTTTGTAAAGCGGGATGAGTTTTTCATCATCGTTTTTGTCTGTATTGGTAATATACTTTTTAAAATCTTTCAGGTTGAAATGAGTGGCATTGATAGTATCTTCCGTTTCATCTAAAATCCTTTTTACTTCAGTGTAAAAGAATGGGTTGTCCTTTTTATCATTTACATAAACATTGTATAGCCTTTTTATTTTTGAATTATTATAAATCTTTTTGTCAAACTCATTGGCATCAATCAATATCCAATTGTTGACATCTGAGGCCAGCAAGTATTTTATTTCATTATTTCCAACAGTAATTCTTTCACGTAAATAATAAAGCACGAGTTCATGAATCGCTTTTACATTTGGCGTTTTCTGTGAGATCATTTCAGGACTGCCTATCTTTTTTATTTCAGCAATCACACCTACAGGATCTTTTGTAACCTTTCCTGTATGAATTGAAAGATCTTTTCTTTCCTTATTTATTGTTATAGCATGATTAGGGTTGTACCAAGTATTGCGAAGAAATTCTGTGATAAAATCTTTGAGTGTATCCTCACTAAAGGTTGCTTCACTTTTACTGAATAATTGTAGTAGCTCGTGTTTGAATAGCTCAACATTGTTGCGACTAACTTTTTCTTTCAGGTAAGCTTTGTTTAATGATTTAAAAGGAGTTAGTATGTTTAGTTGCATAGTTAATTTTAAAACAACTGTAAAATAACAAAAGATGTACAGATGGAACGTATAAGCTTATTTTATTCTCTGGTAAGCCTTGTCTAACACAACAAACCAAATAAAAAAGTAAAAAAAATAGGCCACAAAGATTTAAAAGCAATGCAAAAAATCTGCAACAATAGATTAACCCAATGTTGTAGAAATGTTATTTGACTTAGCAATTTATTTGATGTGCATTAAAACCAATAGCCCACCTCCAATAAAAAAACCTCCCAATAAAATTGAGAGGTTTTGTGGTGCGAGCCGGGGTTGAACCGGCGACACATGGATTTTCAGTCCATTGCTCTACCAACTGAGCTATCACACCGTTCCCTTTCGGGGCAGCAAAAATAGGAGTTTCTGTTCAAATATTCCAAAACAGTGCCCGCAAATTA
>JANXSR010000220.1 GCA_025352625.1 Ferruginibacter sp. | reverse complement strand
TAATACAAGCCCTCAATTGAACATTTATTAAATGTATTTGTATTCTTAATCGCAAATCTTAACAAACAAAAATCAGCCATCATAAATTTTTAAACCATTCATCAATAAGAATCTTAACCCTTACTGCAATCATTTTATTTTGCATCAAAATTTAATACATGAAAAAAACGGTTATTCTTTTTAGTCTCTCGCTTTTTTGCCAAGTCGCTTTATTTGCCCAAACAGATAATGCAGCAAAATACGGAGCCACCATTACTGGTGCGAATCTTAAAAAACATTTAACCATTATTGCCAGCGATGAATTTGAAGGTAGAGAAACAGGTACCGAAGGGCAACGCAAAGCAGCGGCTTATATTGAAAGCCAGTTTAAGCAAATGGGCTTAACCTCAGCAGCAGCATTAAATGGCTACCAGCAGTTTTACCCTTTGTACCAGGACAGTATCAGTGGAGAATTGAAAGTTAACGGTAAATCTGCTGTCTATGGTACCGATTATATTAGCCCCGCAGCAAGCAACGAAAATGGAACAAGCAAAGCAACTAAAATAATTTTTACAGGTTACGGAATTGATGATGCAAACTATAGCGATTATACTGGCATTGATGTAAAAAATAAAGTTGTTGTTTTTTTTGCAGGCGAACCCAAAAAAGAAGGTAAATATTTTATCGCTGCCTCTGGGCGTTACAGTAAATGGACTTATCCTGGTTTAAATGCAAAATTAGCTGCCGCAAGGGCAAAAGGAGCAGTAGGGGCCTTTGTTATTAATCCAATGCAGGAAAGTTTTAATCAACGTACTGTTGACAACAGCAAAAAATCGAATCTCTATTTTCCTCACGAAAACGAAGTCAGGCCGGTAAATTATGCATTGCTTTCTAATGCTTATGCAAAAGCACTTATTGGCAATAATTTCGATACACTTTTAAAACTGGCAAAAGCGAGCATTGCATTTACTCCCAATTGGTTGGCACAAAGTAAAGTAAAAATACAGTTTACTTATTCCAAATTTCGCACTACTGTTAATGCCAGTAATGTGGTTGGTATTGTAGAAGGTACAGATAAAAAGGAGGAATACGTTTTTTGCACCGGCCACTATGATCATTTGGGCACACATGATGGAAAAATTTTCTATGGTGCAGATGATGATGGCAGTGGTACATGCGGCGTAATTGCAATGGCGGAGGCTTTTGCAAAAGCTAAGGCAGAGGGGCATGGTCCAAGAAGAACCATAGTATTTATGACTGTTAGCGGCGAAGAAAAAGGATTGTGGGGCAGCGAATACTATAGTGATCATCCCGTTTTTCCCTTGAATAAAACTTCCGTTGATTTAAACACCGATATGGTGGGCAGGGTAGATACAGAACGTAAAACCAGTGACACATTGAATTATGTATATGTAATTGGCCACAATAAATTAAGCAGTGATTTGCCCGGCATTAATGAAGGAGCCAATAATAGAAATACCCAATTGGTACTGGATTATAAATTTGATGATCCCAACGACCATGAAAGAATTTATTACCGGAGCGACCATTATAATTTTGCACGCAAAGGAGTACCGGTATTGTTTTTTTATGATGGTATGCTAAAAGCAGATTATCACAAACCAACCGATACTGTCGATAAGATAAATTTTGATTTGTACGAAAAAAGAGTGCGCATGATATTCTACACAGCATGGGAAATTGCCAACCGTGATGAAATGGTGAAGAGAGATATTCCGTTACCAGAAGGATCAAGGTGATAAGCACAAATTGAAAAATTAAATTACAGGCTCCTCATTTTGGGAGCCTTTTTTATGCGTTTAATAAATTTATTCATCACTTTAAAATTTATCAATCTTCTTTTTTCTACACAAAAAATATAAATATAATTTACGGCCTGTTTATTTATGCAGTTTATTTACAATGGAATATTGCCATGTTTCTTCCTTGGCCGTTTGGCTACTTTATTTTCCAGCATTGCATACGCCTTGATGAGTTTTTTACGGGTATCTTTTGGTTCTATCACTTCATCAATAAAACCTCTTTCTGCAGCAAGATAGGGAGTTGCAAATTTTGCTGCATACTCCGCTTCTTTTTCCAATAATTTTTTGGCTGGGTCTGCGGCTTCTGCAATTTCTTTTTTAAAGATAATTTCGCTGGCTCCCTTTGCTCCCATAACAGCAATCTCTGCAGTGGGCCAGGCAAAGTTCATATCTGCCCCGATGTGTTTTGAGTTCATCACATCATAAGCACCGCCGTAAGCTTTTCGGGTGATAACGGTAACACGTGGCACGGTGGCTTCACTTAAGGCGTACAGTAATTTAGCACCATTGGTAATAATGCCGTTCCACTCCTGATCGGTGCCGGGTAAAAATCCGGGTACGTCTACCAGCACCAGCAGCGGGATATTAAAGCAATCACAAAAGCGGGTAAAGCGGGCACCTTTTTTTGAACTGTCAATATCCAACACCCCGGCAAGGCGCATGGGCTGGTTGGCAACAATACCGATGCTTCTTCCTGCCAGTCTCGCAAAACCCACCACTAAATTTTCTGCATAATCTTTATGTATTTCAAAAAAAGAAGTTTCATCACAAATGCCTGTAATTACATCCCTGATATCGTAAGGCTGGTTCCTGCTTTCCGGAATAATTTTCTCAAGGCAATCCCTTGTTTCATCGGCAAGTGTATAAGGTATTTTAGGAACCACATCTTCACAGTTCTGCGGCATGTAACCCAGTAATTTTTTTACTGCTTCAATACACTCTACATCATTGACTGCGGTTAAATGGGCAACACCCGATTTGGTAGCATGTGTAGCAGCTCCCCCCAATTCTTCTGAACTCACTTCTTCGTTGGTAACTGTTTTTACCACATTGGGGCCGGTAACAAACATATAACTACTGTTCTCTACCATCAGCGTAAAATCAGTGATGGCAGGCGAATAAACAGCACCACCGGCACAAGGCCCCATGATGGCAGAAATTTGTGGAATAACACCGGAAGCCATCACATTTCTGTAAAAGATATCGGCATAACCACCCAATGATCTTACCCCTTCCTGGATTCTTGCGCCGCCTGAATCATTTAACCCGATCATAGGAGCGCCGGTCTTCATAGCCAGGTCCATGATCTTACAAATTTTTTCTGCATGGGTTTCAGATAAGGCGCCGCCAAAAACAGTAAAGTCCTGTGCAAATACATACAGCAAACGGCCATTAACGGTACCATAACCAGTGATGACGCCATCACCATAAAACTGCTGCTCTTCCATTCCAAAATCTTTGGTACGATGTACTACCAAGGCGCCAATCTCTTCAAAAGATCCCGGGTCCATTAATAACGAGATCCGTTCCCTTGCGGTGAGTTTTCCTTTTTTATGTTGCGTAGCGTTTCGTTCTGCTCCACCACCCAGTTTGCCTTCAGCAATCTTTTCCCTTAAGATGTCAATATTCGGTTTCATCAGAAATTGTTTATCATTTTTCAATTCATACCCTGCTATGCCAATCGTCTTTTCCAACTGGTTGATTTATTCTCTACCGGCTGGGTGATTGCCTGTTGCTCCATCCAGTATTTTAACGCTACCATAGCAGCAATGGCTGCATTGGATTGTTGGGTTGCTTTTATCTTTTCAGGAGTATAAAAATTCTTTACAAAATGCGTATCAAAATTACCTGTAACAAAAGCGACCTCCTCAAAAACAAAACTGCCAAAGGGCAAGGTGGTGGATACGCCTTCAATGGTATATTCTTTGATGGCCTGTTTCATTTTTTGAATCGCTTCTGTTCTGTTGTTGCCGTGTGTCACCAGTTTGGCAATCATCGGATCATAATAGATCGGGATGGTCATGCCTTCTTCATAACCATCATCTACCCTTATTCCGTCGCCAGTTGGTTGTATATATTTTGTAAGTGTTCCGATGGAGGGTAAAAAATCGTTTAACGGGTCTTCAGCATATACCCTTAATTCAAGGGCATGGCCATTGATAGAAAGATCATCCTGCGTAAAACCAAGCGGTTCGCCCCTTGCTATTTTTATCTGCTCTTCAACCAGGTCTAACCCCGTGATCATTTCAGTTACAGGATGCTCTACCTGCAACCTTGTGTTCATTTCTAAAAAATAAAAGTTTAG
>JANXSR010000215.1 GCA_025352625.1 Ferruginibacter sp. | reverse complement strand
CCCTGCACTCCATAACCAATAACCCCAAGCTTTATCTTATCGCCCGTTGATATTTTTCTTTCATAAAACAATGTTCTTTCTGCTGCTTTCTCCTGTGCAGCCAGGCTGCTTAAGGGTGAAGTGGCTGCCAGCAGGCCTGTGGCGCCGATTTGCTGTAAAAACTTTCTGCGTGATGATTGGTTTTGTGTTGACATGTGGTTTGTTTTATCGTTTATCAAATTTAGTGAACTGAACAATTAACACAACTAATTTTTTATTTCCGTTATTTTCGAATGGCAAAGTGGCCTCAATAAAAAAAAGGTGATATTTTTTTCACTCAGGTATTACCATTTTAAAATTTGGATAACAATTTTTTTTAAGAACTTAATACAAAAAATGAAAGAAGAACAGATACAAACATTGCATCCGCAACTAGGCAAAACAAACAAGCGTATTGCTTTGGAAAAATACAACCAGGTAAAGGAGGCCATCTTATCTATTTTACACGACGTTGAACCGACGCACACGGAGTTGATGGAGCAATTGTATAACAAGATAAAAGACAGTTTTAAAGGCGGTGTTCAATGGTATGGAGAAACAGTAAAACTTGATTTAGAAGCAAGAAAAATAATTGAAAGAACTGGAACAAAACCTGAAAAATATCGTTTGCAAAAAAAAAATTGCTAGCATTTTTTGTATGCTTCATACAATTGTTCCCAAAGCATTGCAACCTGCGGAGCAAAAATCGTTTGAGCAGGGGTACTACATATCAACCAACTGCCTTCTTTTATTTCTTCTTCCAGTTCACCTTCATCCCACCCACAATAGCCAATAAATAATTTGATATCGTTTGCAGGCAAGGTTTTGTTACTCATGCAGTCCACCGCCTGTTTAAAATCACCGCCGAGGTAAATAGAACTAGTTATTTGAGTGCTGCTTGTTATTAAACCCGGCCTGCGATGCACAAAAAAAACACTTTCTTTTTCGACCGGCCCACCGGCATAGAGGGGCAGGGCCGGCGAGTGCCTGTATGCTGTCAGCTCGTTGAACGTTCTGGGGAAGAGTGTATTGATGACAAATCCCAATGCACCTTTTTCGTTGTACTCGGCTATAAAAATTACCACCTTATCAAAATTAGGATCAGATAATGATGGCGTGCTTATCAATATTTTACCCGGGCTGATATGCATCATGCTGAAAATATAATACGTATAAATTGAATGCTTAAAATTACTACATATTAATTAGTGGTTGGGAGGTGAGTTTTAAAATTGTATCAAAGGTTGCTTAACATAAAGTGTATTCCCTGCAAAAAAAAACATTTACTTTGAAGGAGACCTATGTGGTTTCCAGGGAGAAGTTTATTTCTGTTGAAAAAATTATTTTTTCCAATTAAATAAAACAGTTGCTCCTGTTGAACTATTCCTGCTTAAACAATAGTAACTTATAATATTCTACACACGAGAGAATGCAGTAAGGATTTACATTTTAAAATATAAACTTAGTCTTGACGATACTTTCAAAAAAAATTGCTACTTTTGTTATCACCTTATACCACATAATCCCCCTCATCCTATAAAACACCCCCTTTGTTAATTTCTTAGTCCGATCGAAATTCCTCCGTTAAAGAGATACTATATGAGGAAGAATTATCTTGCTACTATTTTTTTTGTGGCCTTTTTTACTATTAGTTATGCTCAGGTAACTTATACCTGGGTGGGAGGTGCATCCGGCGATTATCAGTCAGGTGCCAATTGGTCTCCGCTGAGAACATTACCTGCGACAACTGATATTCTTGCTTTTAATGCAGTATCGGCTATAACAGTAAACAACGTTTCTAACGAAAGCATTGGAGCAATACAAATTGCATCGGGAACAAATGCTGTTTCGTTTGCGACTAATTCGTTTGCCAATGTATTAAAGCTTACCAATCCGGTACCGCTTATTTACAGCACAGCTGGTAGTATTTTGTCTGCAGACTATCTTACCATTAATTTAGCCAATTCAGGCCCCTTTACACTTAACACAGGTGCTTTTGGAATAGCGGCGGGAACCGGTGGAAAAATTATAATAAACAGTGCTTTAACATTAAATGGCGGGGTGTTGGATTTTGATGAACCCGGCACCGGAGGAACTACAATTACAGGCTCTGTAACATATATTTCAGGGATTTTTGCGTGTGTAAATGCAAATGCCCTAACCTGGTCGGGATCGTCAAACTATTACCATGCTTTAAGTGGGGCCGGAGTTTCAACTATTCCAATTTCAAGTTGGCAAACAAATTCTACCTGCAATATAACTGGAATGAACGCCGGAGCAATTGCGCCAACGGGATTAAATGAAAATAATTTTGCCAATTTTACCTGGGATTGCACTTCACAATTTGCAGATATTGAATTGAATTGGGTAACTGGTAATATTGGAGGAACTTTTTCAATTAAAAACACTAATAACAAGACTATTCATCTGTCAGGTGCAGCCGGAGGAGTTGTTACTGCCGGAGCATACGCTCAAACTGGCGGCAACATAATGTTACAATCGTCATCAGGCAATACATCATTAATAATTGCAGGTAATTTTTTACATGCTGGAGGTATTTTAGATGCAGTTGGAGGATCATCGGCAGGTTCAGCAATGCTTGATTTAAAGGGTGGAGTTACAAAATCAGCCATCTGGCAGTGCTCAAGTTCAAATGTGGGTGCACTTGTAAATATTCAATTTTCCGGAACTTTAGTACAAACAGTTAGCATTAGTGGAACATGGGCAGCCCCAGTAGCCGGCCGTTCTAACATTACAATCAACAATTCAAATTTAATTACCGGTGTAAATTTAACTTTAAACAGTGTTTTAAAGGTTTTCTCTAATGCTTCTTCACCGGCTACTTTGACAATGGCTGGAATAATAACAACTGCAGATGCATCTGCATACGTTTCTTATGTAGGTAACGGAACTCTTCTTTATGCTGGAAGCTTTTCTCAGACTGCCTCGGTTGCAGAATTTCCTATTGTTAATGGACCTGCTAATTTAACTATTAATAATTCTCTTGGTATTAAATTTCCTGCAAGTTTTAATCGCATTTTGCCAGGCACTTTAACTATGTTAAATGGAAATTTAGCAATAGATGATTTTTCAACTGGCAATAAACTTGAACTTACCAATACGTCTCTTGCAACTCAATTGAATTATACAAATGGTTTTATTACTACAGGTAAATTAGGGCGATATTTTCCAGTTTCAGGATTACCAACCACTTTAGTTAATGATAGTCGTTTTCCATTTGGAACGGGTGTTAATGATAGATCTCTACATATATATTTTTCTGCTGCAACTTTGAGTACAGGTACAGCAGGAATGATATATGTTTCTCACACACCAGTGGGTGGTGTAACTCCTATAGCACCTACTGTAGCAGACAATGGTGTAAATCTAGATAAGAAAGCCAATACTTACTGGGCAATTACAACCGGAACTTTTAGTGTTGGAAGCGGGCTGGAAACTATTTCGTTAACCACAACTGCTGCTAACATTGGATCAGTTGATAATTATACAACTCTCAGACTTACAGATGGGGGTACAAGTGCGTATGGCACTAGCCTGATGCCGAATCTCAATACAGGTTCAAATTCTATTCCTGTAACAGGTAAAGCTGGATTAAAGATGACGGATCTTAATAAAAATTTGTATATAGCAAGTGATGGCACCAATGTTTATAATCCTTTAATAAATATTACTTTTAACTGGAAAGGGAGTGCTAGTACAGATTGGACAAATCCCGGTAACTGGGCTGGTCTATATGCAGTTGGTTACCCAAGTGCTTCAACAGAAATAGCCATTATTGACAATTCGTTATCCCCAACATTTTGGCCAACTATAAATACCGGTACATCTGTTAGCCTTTACCAGTTAACCGTTAGTTCTGGAATAACTTTAACGATGGCAGCTGCTTCAAGTCTAAACGTCTATGATAATGTAAATTTTTCTGGTGGTTCAACTTCTTTTTCTCCGACAAGTACTTTTGGCTATGCAAGTTCCGGGAGTGCTCAAAATATTCAAAGTTTAACATACGGTAATCTCTCAATATCTGGAACTGCCGCGAAAACTTTGCCAGCAACACTGACCGTAACCGGAGATTATTCGGTTTCAGGGTCTTCGCCTGTAATTGGGACAAACACATTTATTTATGCAGGTGCAGGTACACAAAGAATAGCCGCAGCAAATTATTATAACCTTAGTATTACAGGTAACCGGAGCGGAGGGACTGTTACGCTCGGCAATCCACCTACACCCGGTACCATTGACATTGCAAACGCATTTGATGTTAGCGGAATTTCCAATTACAATAATCCTGTTGGATTTAGTCCCCAGAGTGCAACAGTTGTCAATTTTAGCTCAACTGGATCACAAAACATCCCTGGTTTTTATTATCAAAAAATTACAAATAGTGGAAATGGAATTAGAGTGCTTGATAATCTAGGATCTTCCGACCCTGCCCATGTAATTTACACGAGGGCCTTTTCTCCGGGAACGGGAAGCTATACGAATAGCGGTTCTAAAGTAAATTTTTATGTTACAGGACTTGCAGATGTACAGTATATTTTTGCACTTAATTTTAAATTTAATGATCTTGAATTTAGTGGCGATTTGAAAAATTATACATTTGATTTTTTTCCGGGACCTGTTTATGTAGCTGGTAAATTCATTGTATCCCTTACCAATTATAAACAACCCAGCAATAATACAACAACTATAGTTTACAATGGAACGGGAGATCAAACTATCAACGCCTATAAAACTAATGGAAACACCCCTTCGTTTAAATATCCAAATATCGTTGTTCAAGGCTTAAATAGAAATATTACACTTGCAGGTTCAAATACAGACACAATTAATATTAGTGGAAGTTTGCAGGTTCCCCGTACAAGTTCGTATAATGCAGACTTTGGCTATTACGGGATTAATTTAAATACGCAGCCATTTACTACTGGTAAAGGTTTTATAGTAAATGGTAGTACTGTAAATTTTAACTACAGCTCTTCGCTTGTGCCTTTATTAATTCCATCTGCAAGTGGAACTTATAATTATAATAATGTTGTTGTTACCAGCGGAACACATAGTTTAGAAAGTGACATGACTATTGGCGGGAATCTTTCTGTTACAGGAATTGATGCATCGAATGCAATTTTGAATATTGGTGATGGTAATAGTAACAGAATTTTAAACGTATTAGGCAATATGGCAGTCAGTAATACAGGAACAGGATTGAGGCAAATTGATATGAATAATGGAACCAACGGTTCAACAAAAATTAATCTGGCAGGAAATTTAGCAATTAGTGGCAATGCTCAACTCATGGGCACAACATCAATTGGCACTAACAATGGTATTGTTTTATTTAATGGAAGTACGCCTCAAACTTATGCAAATACATCCAACACTTACAATAACGGACTTGTTAATTTTGTTGTAGGTAATGGTACTACACCTTCAAGTTTGACACTTGGAAGTACAATAAATTTATTGGCTTCATCAACTGTTGCTAACAAAAGTACCCTAACTATTTCTAATAAATCTTCTTTAGACTGTGGCCTCTATAATGTTGTAAGTAATGGAACGGGGAACTCAATTTTTAACTTAAATGCAGGGGCCTCTTTAATAACAGCTAATACTGGTGGTATAGAAGGTGGGGCCAATACCTCCTCAAATGGTTCAATTATCAATGATGCCACTATTGAAAAAAATTATGACCCATTGGCTAGTTATGTGTTTAATGCCATTACCAATACGAATACAAATTTTCCTTCGGTAACCACACCATTTCCCATGGCCAATTTAACCCTTGGAAATGATGTTAATACAGCTATATTTTCATTAAATAAATCCATTGATCTAAGCAAAATATTAACCCTAAAAAATAACGCTACACTTGCAATCGGTAACAACTACTTAAATTTAAAATCTAGTTCGAACGCTACAGCAATGGTAGCTCCCGTTCCTGATAACGCAAATATTACATATGGCTCTGGAAGGTTTGTTGTAGAGCGTTATTATCCTCAACGCAGATCTTGGCGATTGGTTACTGCACCAATTACGGCTGATGCCGGAAGGTCAGTTTTTACCAGCTGGCAACAGGGAAATGCCCCTTTTACTATTAGTGGTAGCGGCACTTTTGTAACGGGTAAAAACGCCGGTACTGCTAACGGATTAGATGTAAGCCCTCTTAACAACAGCTCTTTAAAAACTTATAATGGAACAACCTATGTGGATGTATCCGATACAAAAAATTTATTATTATCCGGTACTGGCGGTATAGCGGGAACCCCCGACAATATTGGATTTTTCTTATTTGTAAGAGGGGATAGAGATCCTGGAGCCAACTTATTTACTATTCCCTATATGAACAATACTACATTAAGAGATACAGGTAAAATTCAAATAAAAGATCAAATATTTAGTGCAAATGGTGCTGCAGGTAGCTTTGCACTTATTGGCAACCCATATGCATCTCCTGTGGATATTACCAATATTATGGCCTCAAGTTCTAATGTAGATCCAAATTATTTTTGGGCATTTGATCCGAGGATAAATACGGAGCAGGGGGCTTATGTATCTATGGTATTGGTAGGTGGAGTTTGGAAAGCGGTACCTTCAAACCCATTAGTTACCCAAGATAAAAATATACAATCCAGTGAGGCAATTTTTGTACGAAAATTAAGCAGCTCTCCCGGAAATTTGAGTTTTCACGAAACCGATAAATCTTTTCAGAATAATCTTAATATGTTTCGTGCTGCATCACTATCTTCCCAGTTTGCAACAAATTTATATTTGCAGCAACCAGATACTACAATACTTGCTGATGGTAACCTGGAAATTTTTGATGATAATTATAGTGCTGTTGTAGATTTTGGCGATGCACCTAAATTTGGTAATACGAGAGAAACATTTGGATTGTTACGTGATTCTAAAACCCTTGCAATAGAAAGAAGACCCGAAATTTTGGCTAACGATACTATCTTTTTTAAACTAACTAAAACCAGCCAGCGCAATTACAGTTTTGAATTTATTCCACAAAATTTTAACCCTGTATTAAGTGCTTTTTTAGAAGATAGATATACCGGTTTAAAAACACCAATAAACTTAACAACAACGAGCAGTTTTAATTTTACAATTAATTCAGACACTGTTAGTGCTGCGTCTGATCGTTTTAAGATCGTTTTTAAAAATTCTTTAACTGCTGGGCCTCTTCCAATAACTTATAAAAGTATAAAAGCCTATCAGCAAAATGATCATATTGCTATTGAATGGACTGTTGAAAATGAATTAAACATAAGTAAGTATGAGCTGGAGAAAAGTACCGATGGAATAACTTTTACCAAAATTTATACAACCCCATCAAAAGGCCTTAGTACCTTAAGTAATACCTATTCCTTTTCAGATAAAAATTTATTTGCGGGAAATAACTTTTACCGGGTGCTAAGTTATAGTCAAATTGGGGGCACATTTGAGTATAGCAGGGTAGCGGTAGTAAAGATTAATGAACAAACCCAGGGAATAAATATAATCCCTAATCCTGTGACAGGTAATAAGATTGGTTTAGCATTAAATAATTTACCTGCAGGTAAATACAATCTAAAACTCATCAACTCAATTGGGCAAATAATGATGGTGCAGCAAATTAACAATGCAAGAGGTAATTCTATTGAATTTCTGACCCCTGATAGTAAATTGAGTTCGGGCATTTATCAATTGGAGGTAACCAAGCCTGATAAAAGTTCTGCTAAAATTAAAGTAGTTGTTCAATAAATTATGAAGACTTCTTTCAATCTGAGTTTCATTCAAAAATTTTCATGGCGATGTTTCGGTAAAGGTTATTTACTTTAACGTTCAGCACAGTATTGAAGAGGACGCCTACTATCAGAGCCCGGTAAGGAAATTTATGCAATAACAGCTCTACATTTATTTTCTGCTCTGATGAATAGTACATTTAAATAAAAGCTGGTTCGCAACAATGCGAACCAGCTTTTATTTTTAAAATATGTATTGCAATTAAATCAATGCTCAAGCAGGCCTGCTTTTTTCCATTCGGTAAAAGCGGCAATGTCTTTTTCAGAAAGTTTCTCATGCATCATTGGCATAAACCCACGATCAGTCGGGATTTTTTGAATGCGCACAAGAATATCTTCTACATTATCCCTGGCGGCTAAATAATTATCCAATGATTTTTTATTGCCTTTGCCTGCAATATGGCAGGGAGCGCAACTTGATTGAATGATGGGTTGAATGTTAGTTTGGTAATTAACAATGGGGGCAGCTACCTTTTTAGAAGAAGAACAAAACTGGAATAAAAATACTGTAATAAGCAGCAATAATGTGACGAAAATTTTTCGCATGGTGAAAGTTTTAGTAGTTATGTAATTATTGACACATGAAAATAGTGACTTTTTTTTTATGTATTGAAAAAAGAGATGAAAATGGAAAATGTTGCGACGAAAGGAGAGGTGCTTTGGTCATAAATAGCACCTGCTTTGGGTTGGTCTTTTTCACTTAAAATTTCCCTGCTGATGTCTCTAAAACAATTATTCATCTATTTAAAAATATATGTAATAAAACTTGATCTTACCAGTATTAAATTTTATTGAACAAACCGGACGCTGTATCAGCCTTCTATACTAATCCTAATTGGGTCGAATACAGTGTTATTGGTTTCCATGCGCCAGGCATTCAATTAAAGAAATTTGAACTCTTGCATCAAAGCAACGAAATTATCTTTCCAGTTTTTATCGATTCATCACAGGCAAAAGCTATCCGCAAACTATTGACTGCATCTTCGGCGTGGGAGCTAAGGTCAGTATCCTCCAGGATTGATTTGAGAAAATAGCGTTGTTCCCGGTTACACAGCTCCTGGTGGTTGGGTTCATCTGCCAGGTTTATCCATTCATCTTCCAGCAGAAATTTGTCATTTTTATCAAGGGCTGCATGATGAAAACGCAGCGATTCCGTTTTGGTATGTGCTTCAATAGAAGCAGACTTTCCGGTACTGCCTGCATCTTTGGCCACAATAGATACAGATCCTTTTGGACCGAAAACATCTTTCACAAAAAATGCAGTTTCACTGATCATCGGACCCCATCCTGCTTCGTACCATCCAACAGACCCATCTTCAAAACGTATTTGCAGCTGGCCATAATTATAATTTCCTTCTGGAATTTCTTCGGTGAGTCTTGCACCGATGGCATGTACCAAAACTGGCCTTGAACGGGTCATCTGGCACATAACATCAATATAATGTACACCACAGTCAACAATCGGGCTTAAGCTATTCATCAGGTTGCGGTGAAGTGTCCACATAGCCCCATCGCTTTGCTGGTTAAGGTTCATACGCATTACGAGCGGTTTGCCGAGTTGCCCGGTTAATTCAATAAAGCGCTCCCATGAAGGATGGTGCCGGAGTATATAACCCACCACTAATTTTTTACCGGCCTTTTTAGCTGCAGCCACTACGTGTTCTGCAGCGGCAACCGAATCTGCCACCGGCTTTTCTATAAATACATGACATCCATGCGCAAATGCTTTTAATGCAAAATTTTCATGAGTGTCAGGATAGGTGGAAATACATACCGCATCAGGCCTGGTAGCATTTATCGCTTCCTCCATGTCATCAAACAACGCATAACAATTCCCCAGTTTTGCATTCAATAGTTCTTTTGATTTTCCCCTCGATACGAGTCCGCAAATCTCAAACCCATCAATTGTATGATATGCCATGGCATGAGAAGCGCCCATGTTACCACACCCCACTACAAGGATGCGTAAGCTTTTTATTTGATTTTGCATAACGTGCATTATTTATTTAGAATGGGCGAATTTATAGTAAAAGTTCGTTTAATTCTTTGTTCTGCTTAGAGTATATAATTAAAAAATTGCCTGGCACATATAATAGAAATAAATACGTATTGGATAAATTGCTAAAAACTAAATTTATCTATACAAATACCATAATTTTTGAATAACTCATAAACAGTTATCAATAATTGATTGCAATAATAAATGATGTCAGAAGATACCATCATGGTAGAGTTTTTTCTAATGTAGCTAAAAATTATTTTAACCGACTGATGAATATCCCCAAGCATTTAGTTATCTATGGCTACAATAAGAGCAAGAAACCCGGAGAACTAATGGCTCCATAAGACCGTATATAAATACGCAGTTAACAAAACTGAAGCATATTCCTTTTTAAGATTTGTTGAAATGCTTATTTTTGACCTGATGAATTATAAAGGATTAGCTTCACGAAGACCTAAATAGCATTGATGAAAATGACGTTGGGAAAGTTTTTAAAATTATCATTTGGGTATTAAAATTATGATCGTAGCAAATATATTATGAAGACTGTTAAAGAATATATAGATTCAGGTATGCTGGAACAGTACGTTTTAGGGTGTACCAGCGCAGAAGAATCAATACAGGTGGAGCTGCTTATAAATGAAGATCCTGCTATACGAATGGAAATAACTGCAATTCAAGCAGCATTGGAATGTTATGCAATGGAGCATGCCGTAACTCCTAACCCTGTAATTAAACCTTTTTTGCTGGCAACAATTGACTATTCTGAAAGATTAAAAAATGGCGAGCCTGCTACCCAACCACCTCTTTTACATGATAAATCTATTATTGACGATTACGCTATTTGGCTGAACCGTGCGGACATGATAGGCCATGAGGGAGAAAATATTTATGCAAAAATTATTGGTTATACCCCCAAAGCTATTACAGCTATTATTTGGATAAAAGATTATGCACCACAGGAACTTCATGATAATGAACTTGAAAGATTTCTGATTGTTGAGGGTAGCTGTAACATCATTGTAGAAGAGGAGGTGTATGCACTTGTTGCCGGTGATTATTTTGCGATACCGCTTCACAAAGGCCATATGGTTAAAGTAACTTCAGCCATACCTTGCAAAATAATTTTGCAAAGAATTGCTGCATGACACTAATAAAAAAATTGCTCTGAAACTATCTTGCCATCTTTTACTTTGTATAAACAAATCTCACTTATAGTTTGCCTTTGCTGACCTTTCATTTGTATATCTGTATCCCACCCAACAGAAAAATAATCTCCGGCAACCACAGGATCAGTGAAAGTATTGTTGTAGAATTGCTCTACCATTGAAATAAATGAGTCAGCTTTTTGTTGTATCGCCTTTAAGCCTTTGGTTTCTTTAGGCAGGATGCCTTCTGTTGGCTCAATACTTAATGTGTCTTCCGTAAATAGTTCCTGTTTAACTTCTTCTACTTTACCCTTACGGCACATTTTTTACAAGTTTGTCGGCTACTTCTTTTGTTGTGATGATGTATTGCTTTAAATAATTATACTGAAAATATAAAAAAATATTTCGCCTTTCTGTGTAGGTAAACTATTTAATAAGAATGCTTTTAAATGATATTTAATAGCAATATATTTATGTATTGCATCCCATTTTAGCTAATATCAATTAATAGCAACCAATTTTTAATTTGAATTATTATTCACTGTTAATCAAAAAGGAACAAATATGAAATTAGGAGCCTTCTCAATAAGTCTTAGTGTCAAAGACATTACCGCTTCAAAACAATTTTATGAAAACCTCGGGTTCACAATCTTTGCAGGTGACATAGAAAAAAATTATCTGATTATGAAAAATGAGCATTCTCTAATCGGTCTGTTTAAGGGAATGTTTGAAAACAATATTTTAACCTTTAATCCGGGTTGGGATGCAAGTGCCAACCAAATAGAATCTTTTGATGATGTTAGAGCTATTCAGAAACAACTAAAAAGCAAAGGTGTAAAATTAGATACAGAAGCGGAGGAGAACAGTTCGGGGCCAGCGAGATTTATTGTAACCGACCCCGATGGAAATGTTATTTATATTGACCAACACGTTTAACATTCGAATACAAAGTTAAACAAACATTCAGAATGGGATAAAAGCGGCATACAATACACCAGCTATTTTCCTATCTTAATTGCGTTCGGCGAAATTAAGTACTACTGCATTTTTTTCGGGTGTTATCCTTACAACCGTGCTATCGTTTGGAGTGGAAAATATTCCTTTGGTGGTGGTTACTGTATAGCTCATATTTTGAAACGAGCAATTAACCACGTGAGGACTTATTTTGTTAAATGGCAAATTGGCGGCAGGTGCAGTAGTAAGATCTAGAAACCAGTTAATTGATTTCTCGCCGGGTATATCCATCTTTATTTGTCGTTCATCAATGTCCATTACCAGTGTTCGGTTAAACGATTTTAATGGCCATGCTATATGCAGTACGCCAGGTATAGTATTTGTAACTACCGGATCTTTTCCTTCTAACAAAATTTCTTTGCCATCAATAAGGGCTTTAAAACGTAGGCCGGCAAAAACACCGGGAGTACTCCAGATAAAACCGTCTACAAAGGGTAAGGTAAAAAATGAACATTCATTGGAAGTGGCTTTGCTGGTTGTATAAATAGATGGGAAGTTTTCATTGAATAAATGTATATCACGGAAACGCAAAGCGCCTTTTTCCCACAATAAATTAATGCGGTAAAACCGGCTGTTGAACCAAACTGTTTTACGGTCGCTTCCAGTTACATCCTGGTTGATGGTTACAGAAGTGGCAGGCGTAATTGCATATTGTTTACGAAACCATGTTCCGGATGCTGCCAGTGTTTCAACTTTTATTTTATGTTCATCTCTTAGGCGGGCAATTAAAGGAAGTTGAATTTGAAATCCTTTAGCCATTGCATCCCATGTAAAAGAGTTTTCCTGTCCGGCCTGGGTGTAAGCATATTCCATAGCATTGCCCGAAACAAATTGTTTAAAATACCAGTTCACCCAATTGGCGTTGCCACCACCAAATTTATAAACCGGTTCAAGGGTAATTACACCTTGCCTGTCAGTTCCCAGTCCTTCATCGTATTGGCGCACAGGGTCGCTACCGAGCATTCTGAAAATTGGAACAGGAATTTGGTTCCGTTCATTTTGCGCAGGCATGTACGAATTGATTTTGCTTGGATAATAAGCCTGGTTCCAGTAACCGCCCCATAAAGTATAGCCATCGGTGCCATATTGATCTTTGCAATTACTTGATGCCACAATTTTATATTTCTGATAAAGGTAATTTAAGGTGTGGGCATCAATAAACCAACACCCAACTGACTTTGGATAGTAGCCAAATATTTTTTTAAAATCGGTCATGTAAACATCGGCTAGTTTTTCCCGTTCTTCAGGAGTGTAGCCGGTTGAAAATCCAACATCTGCATGCCAGTCCCAGGGATATCGGCCCCGCCATTTAAGTCCGGCCTTTTCTACCAATGGTTGGGGAATTTCCCACCAGGCACCAATCTCAAAAGTATTACGTGGCAGGCTCTTTAAAAGCATTTGATACCTGGGATCTAACAAGGCATCATACTGTAATAAAAAGGTGCCCCCCAGTTTATATTTTTTCATCAGTTGAACTTGCTTTACAACTGTTTGATATAATACTTCCTCCGTAATGGCGGGATCTCTTGGTTCGAGCAAGCGAATAAAATTGACAATGTTTACAATTTTGGGCTGTGCTTTTTCTTTATCTGGTTTGGTTGAAGGTTTACCGGTCTGGTTGAAAGAAGAAAACAGACAGATGCAACAGATGCCTAATAAGATGCTGGCTGGGATGTTACAGTTTATTTTATTTTTCAATTTTAGTTGGTTGTTATTTTTAATACAGCTTGCATCGGTACAAATTATTTTAAACATGATTAAAGTTATCAAAAGATTTTTGGTAAATGTGCATCTGAAAGATGCAATGTTGGAAATATAAATATGATGTAAAAAACTTTTTTAAAATAAATCATCACCCTCATTGGATTTAAAAAAATATTGCATTACCGCCAACATCTTTATCAAACTAATACATCATCTTTTTGTAAAAAATCAATGTTGAGTTTTATTGCCGGGATAGTCTGAATTACTTCATCTATGTAAGGTTTATTTAAAAGACTTATCTGAAAGAAACGCACTGAAAGTATTTGTCATTTTACGGGTGAAAATTTTTTTACTTACTTTATCTTTAAATAAATAAAATATTATGGCAGCTCCTATCACTCCAAAACAGTTAGCAGAAATTCCGAAATTAGATTACAAAAATATAAGGCCCTTACTTAAAACAGGAGATATTGTTTTTTGCAGCGGCGGTTATTTTTTTAGTAAAATAATTCAAAAATTAACCCAAAGCACCTGGAGCCATTGTGGTATTATTTATAAAGATAATGAACTGGACAGGGTATTAATTTTGGAAAGTGAAACATTGATTGGAGTTCGTCTTATACCAGTAACAAAATATCTAAAAGATTATAAAGAAAAGCATCGCCCATACAAAGGCAAAATAATTATTGCTTCTTTAGAACAGGAATTAAAGGTATTGAATATTAAAGAGGGTATTAGCTTTGGACTTGACCAGTTAGCTCAACCTTATGATAACTGGGAAATTTTCAGGATTCTGTTACGTATTGTATTTAAAAAAGGCAAAAGAGAAAGAAATAGAAATTACATCTGTTCTGAACTTGTAAGAGATATTTATATAAACTCAGGTGTAGCTATACAATTAAACAATAGCTATATAAGTCCTGATGATATATGGAAATTAGCACAGGTAAATTTTAAATATAGAATATTGTAAAGGGTGTTGCTGGTTGATACTGTTTGTCAAGAATAAACTTCCTGGCTGCTCCAAAATGAATTATCATACCCGGGTGGCTATCCTTATTTATTCGGAGTAATAAAAGTATTCGGTCTTACAGAACTGTTCTGATTAAACGGAACTAAAGGGTAACTACTTCTTTCAACCCCAATACTGCCAGAGATAGAAAAAGTCTTTTGATCATTAACGTACATCAATCCTAGCTCCGCTCTTGAATATATATCTAAACGTTTTGATGTAAGGAAGTTATTGTTCTGAGGGAATTTATTAACATTGGCAGACAGAAAAGATTTATTAAAGCTTGTATAGGCAGGAGCTACTGATGCTCCTGCAAAGGCATACCAATTGTTATTTAACCTGCGTTGTAATTGTAAACCAACAGGCACAGCAATCACTGTGGCATTGCCACCATTAAAAAACCCAAAACTGGAGGAAAGCCCAATGTACTTATTAACGAACCATTTTTTATTCAGGGTACTATCTTTAAAACGATTGTTAACAGTAAAGGACTGCTGTTGCAAATGATTAATATTACTTCCCTGTAAAATAGTTTGTGCTTTTACAATTGGAGAAAAAGTTAGCATAAATACTACAAACATTATACGCATACTGTTTAGATTATACTATAAAAATACGTATTGCAAACGTATAAGAAATGAAAATAGCAAAACTTAACATTTCAGCCCGTGCTTGTAAAAGTTCATTTCATTTCTCAACATAATCTTCCCTTCTTTTTGGTGTATAAAACAATAAATAAGTTAGCAGAATTTTAATATTGCGGCCAGGGTTTATACTCCCAAAACAACAAAAATGATTCAACAACAATTCTATGAAAATTTATGAGTAGCTAATTAATTTTATTTTTTGTTGCTTAATTCAGCAACCAATTCATCTAATTGCTGTTCACTTAGTGTTTCTTTTTTTTTAGCATACAGGTTACCTTCTGCATCATATAAATAAGTTACAGGTACAGATGTAATCCCCAATTTATCAAAGGTGATTGGGGATTGGGTAAATAAAAAGGTAAAGTTATTTTCAATTCTAAATTTTTCAATTTTATCCTCTTGCTCATCGGAAACCATTATAAAATTAACCTGAGTCGCATATTTTCGCTTCACTTTTTCAAAGTCAGGAAATTCTTGCCTGCATGGGCCACACCAGGTTCCCCAAAAATTAATAACCAGCGGTTTTCCTGCAAAACTGGTTAAGGCAATATCTTTTCCATCTAAATCTTTTAAAACCAGGCTGGATAGTTCTATTGAGGGGCTGTATTTTTTTTTAGTTTTTCTTACAATAAAAAATGAAGCAATCAGGACGAATAATATCCCAATCAAGTAAAATTGTTTTTTATTGAATGGCTTCATAGCTTCATTTTTGTAAACATATTAATGAGTTTATTTGTGGAGGAGTCGTGTGTACTAACTTCATCGTTTTTTTGCAATTCTGGTAAAATTTTTTTTGCTAATACTTTTCCCAGCTCTACGCCAAACTGATCAAAGCTGTAAATGTTCCAGATTACACCCTGCACAAAAATTTTATGCTCATATAAAGCAATTAATTGCCCTAACGTAAATGGTGTAATTTTCTTTACTAAAAATGAATTGGTTGGTCTGTTTCCAGTAAAAGTTCTATATGGGTCATCATTTTCACTACCATTCATTAGTGCTTCCGTTTGTGCAAAAAAATTACTTAATAAAATCGGGTGATGCTCACCAATAGGATTATGGCTGATAGCAGGGGCAATAAAATCGCACGGAATTTTTTGTGTTCCCTGGTGTATCAGCTGGTAAAAAGCGTGTTGACCGTTAGTACCAGGTTCTCCCCAAATTACCGGGCCAGTTGCATAGGTTACAGGCTGTCCGTTTCTATCTACATATTTACCATTACTTTCCATATTTCCTTGTTGAAAATATGCTGCAAAGCGGTGCATATATTGATCATAAGGCAAAATAGCTTCTGATGTTGTTTCATAAAAATTAGTGTACCAAATACCCACGAGCGCCATCATAACAGGTATATTTTTTTCAAAAGGTACAGTAGAAAAATGTATATCTGTATGATGTGCCCCTCTTAAGAGGTTTTCAAAATTGTCGTACCCGATTGTAAGCGCAATCGATAAACCAATGGCGCTCCACAAACTGTACCTGCCTCCAACCCAATCCCAAAAAACAAACATATTTTCGGCAGCAATACCAAATTTTACCACATCTGCTTCATTGGTACTTAATGCCACAAAATGTTTGGCAATATGCGTTTCTTGTTTAGCCTGTTGCAAAAACCAATTCCTAGCTGTATGCGCATTCGTCATTGTTTCCTGGGTGGTAAATGTTTTTGAGGCTATTAAAAAAATAGTTTCTTCAGGTGTTACTTTTTTTAGTGTTTCATTGATATGTGAGCCGTCAATATTGCTTACAAAATAAGTTTGAATCCCTTCAATCCAGTAGGGTTTTAATGCTTCCGTTACCATTACAGGGCCTAAATCACTTCCTCCAATACCAATATTTACTATATACTTTATTTTGTTACCATTATAACCTTTCCATTCACCATTATGTACTTTTGTGCAAAATGAGTTCATTTGCTCCAGTACTTTAAATACGCCTGGCATAACATCCATACCATCCACGTTTACAGGGTTACCTGAAAAATTACGCAACGCCGTGTGTAATACAGACCTGTTTTCTGTTTTATTAATTTTTTCGCCAATAAACATTGCATCTATTGCTTGATTCAATTTACATTCATCAGCCAATTGTAGCAATAATTGAACGGTACTGCTGGTAATATTATTTTTCGAATAATCAAATACAATATTCTCTGTGTAAAGTGAAAATTTATTAAAGCGGTCAGCATCATTTGTAAAAAGTTCTTTAATAGTTACATTTTTGGTTGAAGCATGATGTTGAGATAACGTCTTCCAGGATGCAGTTGTGGTTGGGTTAATTTTTGGAAACATGTTGTAGAGATAATTTTTAAAAATATGTTTATTAACGACGAAGATATTCAGAAATGAATTGTTTAATACAAGAAAGGGTTAGATTTATTACTTGTTGAATTAAAACGTGTGGCAATAATTACAAAGAATCAATAACAGCGATTAAATTGTTTACCATTGGCAGAGTAATATCCAAGTGCGTAACGATTCTTACCTGGGACGCTGATATAGGCATAACAAAAATGGAAAATTTAGCCAACTCTTCTGCAAAATTTTTGGGTGTATAAGGTGAAAGTACTTCAAAGATTATAATATTGGTTTCTACCGGCATTATTTTTCCTACAAAAGGCTTTTTGACCAATGCTTCGGTTATCATTTTGGCATGCAGGTGGTCTACCTCTAATCTTTCAATATTATTTTCTAAGGCAAAAATACCCGCAGCAGCTAAATAACCAGCCTGCCGCATTCCTCCTCCAAATACTTTTCTTACCCGTCTTGCTTTGTTAATGTAGTCTTTGTTACCAAGAAGGAGACTACCAACAGGGGTTCCTAAACCTTTACTTAAACAAATTGAAATGCTATCAAAAATTTCACCATATTGCCGTGGTGTTTCTTTTTTTGCAACCAAGGCATTCCATAGCCTTGCTCCATCCAAATGTAATTTTAAATTATTTTGTAAACAAACTTCTTTAATACTATGTAAATTAGGTAGTAAATAACAACTTCCACCGCCGCGGTTAGCGGTGTTTTCAAGAGTTACTAAGCTTGTTCTTGCCTTATGAATATCAGGAGGATTGATTGATTCTGCTACCTGATCAGCTGTAATTTTTCCACGATCGCCCTCTATGGTTTTTACCTGGCAACCGCTATTAAATGCTATGCCACCTCCTTCATAAATATAAACGTGGCTTAGCTTTTCACAAATAACTTCATCTCCTGGTTGGGTATGTACTTTTATGCCAATCTGGTTTGTCATGGTACCGCTTGGGCAAAACACAGCTGATTCCATACCAAACATTTCAGCTGACATTGCTTCTAATTGGTTTACGGAGGGATCTTCGCCGAAAACATCATCTCCCACTTTAGCTGTGAACATGGCCTCCAACATGGCTGGGGATGGTTTAGTAAATGTATCAGAACGTAAATCTGTTATCATTTTGCAAATGTAATATAGATGACACATTGATCATCTGTAAAATTTAATAATATCCAGTTCATAAAAAGTGGTTTTTAAAATCTTTATGGTTTAAATTGCCAGCTGGTAAACAAAAAATACCCCTGATTAAATTTTTATGGTGTAATTTTTTATAATTTGAAACTATCCTTTTTTACATTCTCTATGAAATGCAGATTTTGCATCGTACATTTGCACTATTTTTAAAGATTTCTTTGTAGATTAACTATTGTTTTGCAACTTTTTTTGAAACATTATTGTCTACTTACCGTTATAATTTCTGACATAAAACAAGCAAATGAGGCAACTAAAGATCGCAACGCAGATTACCAACCGAGATTCACAAGCGGTTGAAAAATATCTGCAGGAAATTTCAAAAATTTCAATGATAACTCCGGAAGAGGAGACTATTTTGGCCCAAAAGATCAAAATGGGTGATCAAAGAGCCCTAGACAAATTGGTGCAGGCTAACCTACGTTTTGTAGTATCTGTAGCTAAACAGTACCAGCACCAGGGACTTTCTTTAAGTGATTTGATAAACGAAGGAAATCTAGGTTTGATTAAAGCGGCGCAACGTTTTGATGAGACTAAAGGTTTTAAATTCATTTCATATGCAGTATGGTGGATTCGTCAATCTATTCTTCAGGCATTGGCAGAGCAAGGTAGATTAGTACGCTTACCTCAGAACAAGATTGGAACTTACAATAAAGCCAACAAAGCCTATATGGCTTTTGAACAGGAGCATGAACGTGAGCCATCAACTGAAGAATTGGCCGAATTGCTTGAAATGAGTGAAACGGAGATTAATAACATTTTCCAGAGTAACACCCGTCATACTTCTTTGGATGCCCCCGTGCATGAAGCAGAAGATGTAGCCATGGGAGATTTATTGAAGGGTGGTGCAGAAACAGATGAAGATGTAATGCACGATTCATTACGAAATGAAATTCGGAGGGTATTAAAATCACTGAGTCCCAGAGAAGCTGAAATAGTAAATGCCTATTTTGGTTTAGATGGAGAAAATGGCGTAACCATTGAACAAATAGGACAAAAATATGATCTTACCAAAGAGCGTATTCGACAGATAAAAGAAAGAGCCATTAAACGTTTGCAAAAAGCAAGATATAGTGGTGCTTTAAAAGCCTATTTAGGATAATAAATTTTACTTAATACAAAATCTCCGGTAATTGAATTCGCCGGAGATTTTTTATTTCAAAAATAATTGAACTGAACTTAAAAAATTGTACAGTAATCAAAGTAAAAATTTTAAAAATATCGTCTTATTCAAAATCTTAGTTGAACATGCTTGTTTTTATTAGAACCTACGTTACAACCATTCAGGGATAGCTTTGTTACATTCGTTTAATTTTATTTTATGAAAAGAGTACTGTTTTTTGTAGGTTTTTGTATTCAAATATCTTCCTGCGAAAAAAATATCAATTTTGATCTTAAGAATGCCCCTGATGTTTTAGTAGTAGATGCTACTATCGAAAATGACCAATTTCCACAAGTAATACTAACCAAAAGTTTCGATTTTTTTAGTAATATCAACCCGGAATTACTTACTAATTCATTTGTACACAATGCAGTTGTAAGTATCTCAAATGGTTCTTTAACCCATCAGATGAAAGAATATGAATATCCTGCTGTAGGTGGATATAAAGTATATGCATACGGTATTGATTCTTTAAACCTTGCTACGGCATTTAAAGGCCAGTTAAACAACTCCTATACATTGTCAATTTCTTCTGAAGGAAAAAATTATACTGCTTCAACAAGTATTCCTTCTTTAGCTAAAAAAGTTGACTCTCTGTTTTGGAAGCCTGCACCATTTGCAATAGACAGCAACGATGTAGTTTTATTTATAAAAGTTACAGACCCCCCCGGGCTTGGTAATTATGTGCGGTATTTTACAAAAAAGAATAGCGCCCGCTATTTGCCCGGAGATAATTCTGTTTTTGACGACCAGGTAATTGATGGTACTACGTATCAACTTCAGTTGGATCCGGGTATAGACAGAAACAAACCTGTTCCATATGACAGCAACTATTTTAAAAAGGGTGATACTATAACTCTAAAACTTTGTAACATCGATAAAGGCACCTATACCTTTTGGAGTACCTGGGAATTCGCTTATCAAGCTATTGGAAACCCTTTTTCTCAGCCGAATAAAGTAATTGGTAATTTTAGTAATGGGGCATTAGGTTCTTTTTATGGGTACGCCGCTTTTTATAAAACATTAATTGTTCCAAAATAAAAATGTCGCAAATATTTCTTACAATAAACGTAAGTTTTAATTCATTCTATTTGTAATTTTTAAGGAATAAGGAAAATACTATTGAATCTATTTTTGTAATTTAAAAATTGTGAATCAGCGATATAATAGCATTTAACGCAACCAAAAATTGATTACGAATATTACTGTAAATTTGCAATCGCCTTTAAAACTGGATAATAATATTAAGATAGAAATATGGAAAATAATAGTGTAGAAAAAATTCATTGTTTAATTATTGGTTCGGGACCTGCGGGTTACACTGCAGCTATTTATGCCAGCAGGGCAGGGTTAAAGCCTGTTTTATACCAGGGAATACAACCGGGAGGTCAATTAACAATAACTACCGAAGTAGAGAATTATCCCGGGTATCCGGAAGGAATTCAAGGACCGGATATGATGGTAAATTTTGAAAACCAGGCAAAAAGAATGGGGGCCGATATCAGGTATGGCCTGGCCACCAAAGTAGATTTTTCTAAACAACCTTACAGAATAGAGATTGATGAAGAAAAATGGATTGAAGCAGATGCCATTATTATTTCTACCGGAGCTTCTGCCAAGTGGTTAGGTATTGAAAGTGAACAAAGATTGAATGGCTATGGTGTAAGTGCCTGTGCAGTATGCGATGGTTTTTTCTTTAA
>JANXSR010000367.1 GCA_025352625.1 Ferruginibacter sp. | reverse complement strand
TACTGAATTAAAAACACTCAATGGATCTATCCATCATCATAATAAATTACAAATCTGCCAAACTGGTACTGGATTGTGTGGAAAGCATTTACCAGCAAACACAGCAATACAGCTTTGAAATAATTATAGTAGACAATGATTCAAAAGATGATTGCAAAGAAAAAGTACTCGCTGCTTATCCGCAAACAAAATGGCTGCAAACCGGCTACAATGCAGGCTTTGCAAGAGCTAACAATGCAGGCATCCGCATTGCCAATGGTGCGTATGTTTTAATTTTGAATGCAGATACCATTATACTGGATGGTGCCATTGATAAAAGTATTGCACTTTTAAAAAATGAAATAGAGGGCGTTGGTTGCGGTGTACAATTATTAAATACAGATGGAAGCAACCAGATATCCGGCGCACATTTTATTAAGGGAGGATTGAATACGTTGCTTCCCCTGCCCTACCTCGGCAAGCTGATCCGTTACCTTGGTTATCGTTTTAAATCGACCATACCAAGTGTGCAAACGATTACTGATAAAATGGAAGTAGACTGGGTGGTGGGTGCTTACATTTTAGTTAAGAAAGAGACCCTGCAATTAAGCGGTTTGATGGATGAAGATTTTTTTATGTATGCCGAAGAAATAGAATGGTGCAGCCGCCTGCGAAAGCAAGGAAAATTATTATTGTTTGCAGCACCAAAAGTAATCCATATTGGCGGTGGAACCAGCAGTGATTATTATACTACAACGGAAAATGAAAACAGTAAAAATCTTTGGAACAAAAAAGGCCGGCAGATCATTGTTTCAAACATGTTGCGCATTAGAAAACAATTTGGAATTATTTGGTTCCTGATTATTGCAGGTACTTATTTTTTTGAAATACCCATTTTCTTTTTTAGCTTATTGATTCATTCAATTGTTACCGGTGGCAAAGCCCCCTACAGTTTTAAAAACTGGATTGACTATGTAAAAAATATGTGCGTATTATTGCGGTACTTTTTTAAAATATTTTTCAACAAACCTTATTTTTATAAAGTAGCCTGATACAATGCAACTATCAATCATCATCATCAATTACAACACATTTACACTTACCTGCAATTGTATTCAATCTATTTATGATAAATTGACTGAGGTGGATTTTGAAATAGTGCTGGTAGATAATGCTTCTGTTGAATGTGATCCACACCTTTTTACAAATAAATTTCCAGGCATTCACTTAGTCATAAGCCCTGTAAACAGTGGTTTTACCGGTGGTAACAACCTCGGTGTAGACAATGCCAAAGGTGCGTATTTGCTATTGCTAAACAGTGATACCGAGCTAATCAACAATGCACCTAAAATTTGCCTTGATCATTTGTTGCAACATAAAGAAGTTGGCATGACTACCTGCCAGTTATTATATCCTGATGGAAGAATTCAATATAATTGCCGCCGCTTTAGAACCATTAGCTGGGAACTGTTAGAAATTTTTCCTTTGTATAAACTATTACCAAAAGCAAAAAGAGAAGCCTTAATGCTGCACCATTATTTTGATCATCAAAGTTTTGCCAATTGTGATTGGGTTTGGGGTGCTTTTATGCTGTTTCCAAAAAGTATCATTCAGCAGTTACCAAAGAAAAAACTATCTGACGATTTCTTTATGTACTGCGAAGACACCCTTTGGTGTTGGGATTTTAAACAATTGGGTTACAAAATTCATTTTCTGCCACAGGCTAAAGTGATGCATGTGCACAAAGGGAGTGTTAGCAAAGACAAATGGCTAAAAATACGTACTACTTCAATCCGCAACCATGCACAGTTTATGAAAAAGTTTTACCCCGACTTCAGGTGGTATGTTTTTGCAATTATTTATTACACAAAACAATACGGAGCTCTTTGGTTAGGAAAAATGTTTAGGTAAGGAGATTGTTATCAGCTTAGTTTAAACAAGCTAATTTCAGTGAACAGGCATAGTAAAAAAAATTTAATAATTATTTCCATCAACCATTTTAGAAACTCATTTTAATGCACTTTATTTATGAGTTACAGCTAGCGGGATAGTGGCAGGCATTGGCTGAAAAGTTTATTTTACTTTTTTTAACTGCATAACCTTTGCTTATCTTTTGTTGCAAATTTCGGTTTCGTAAAGCAAAATAAATCCGATACATTACTAAACAGGTGCATAATGTTGTCTCAATTTATAAATCCATATTTATTTTGAACAATTTATTTGAATAAAACAGGTATGCCCATTTATTTTTGTAGAAATAGTAGAAAAATAAACAACGTAAACGAAAACTAACTAAACCTAAAAAAATGAAAAGAAAATTATTAACAGCGATTGTAATTTTATTGATAACTGCACCTTCATTTGCACAAAATACAAGGATCAATTTATATGGTTCAGGTGTATTTGATGATAAGGTAGATTCACGCTATGATGCCAATAATTATTATAATGGTACTATTAAAGGCGGTTTTCAATGGGGAGCTGGTATTGAATTATTGCCAAAACACAACCAGGGAATAGAATTACTATACCTGCGTCAGGATACAAAAGCCCCTATTAAAAGTGCAGCCAGTCCCACAAAGGCTATCGACTATGATTTAGGAATCAATTATATTATGCTGGCCAGTAATCATTATTTTAGAAAGCCAGGTGGCAAGGCTGAAGGGTTTGCAGGAGCTATGCTGGGAGCTGATATAATAAGTATTAAAAACCCTGTTTCTGGTGCTAGTACAACCAAAACAAAATTTGCCTGGGGAATAAGAGGTGGCGTAAATATTTGGGCCAGCGAAAAGATGGCTATAAAATTACAGGCACAATTGTTATCGGCTGTGCAGTCAATGGGTGGTGGATTGTATATTGGAACCGGTGGAGCTGGTGCCGGAGTATCATCCTATTCTACACTTTACCAGTTTGGCCTTGGTGGTGGATTGGTTTTCAATTTGCCTTCACATTCAAAATAAATACAACAATAGCTGCGTAGTATTTACGATACGCTACAAGTAAACAAAAAATTAACAACGAAACCAGCAGACCTTACAACCTGGTTGAAGATTGCCACGCACAAGTTTGAATAATTAGAAAACTGCTGTAATACGGAAAAAGTATACAGCAGTTTTTTATTGGTTACTAAATAATAAATTATACTATTGAAAAGAGATTACCGCCTTTCCAAATTCCAGGCTTCTGATGTTTTTATACCATTGGTAATTGATTTTTATTATAATTTAAACAACCGTACACTTTACTCTACTATTTAATATTTTTGTAATTATTAGAAGCATGGAAACAAGTTCACTCAATACATCATTAGGGTTATTTAGAAAATCAATAGATACCTTTCATCCGCTGCCAGATGGCGATTTTGAAAGATTGTCCAAAGTATTTCATTACAGGAAATACAACAAAGGGGAAGTGGTATTGCAGGAAGGTAAAATTTGTCGACACATCTGGTTTATTTTAAAAGGTTGCTTCAGGATTTTTTCTGTTGAAAATGGAGTGGACGTAAATGTGCAGTTTTTCTTTGAACAAACTATTGCCTCCGATTTTATAAGCCTTCGGCATGGGATTCCTTCAAATTTTTATATTGTAGCACTTGAAGATACAGAAGTGCTTATTTCGTACAAGCCCCATTATAAGCCTATTTTAGATTTTTCAAAATCCCTGGTTGCCCTTACAGCAGAGTTTTTTGCAAAGCAATTTTTTGATCAATTTGAACATAGCAATTCCTTTAAACTGATGACTCCTGAAGAACGTTACCATCATTTATTAATTACAAGACCTACATATTTTCAACGCATCCCGCTTACCTATCTCGCCAGTTATCTTGGCATGAGCCGTAAAACGCTTTCCCGCATAAGAAGCAATAACAACTGATGATTTTGTGTCATTTGACGCAGTAGAATTTTATCTGTGGTGGTACTTTTGTTTTAAATAAAATCACCATGCTATTGTACAACATTGCAGAACTAAAATTTAACGGAGCTATTATTGATACAGCTACTTCAAAACTGCTTTTTTATACAGATGAAAGTGGCGCAATGGTGCTTTCTGCAACACTAAAAGATTCTAATGGCAGGGTGTTTTTTACAACTGACCATTTTTACCTGCAACTTTTTACAACCAATAAAATCAGTCTTCAGTTTTTATTTGAATCAACTGCTGCCAGTATGGTAACTATAGAACAGGAGGGTGAGTGTAAGCTATACATGCGCAGTGATGCAGAAATACAATTATGCGAGGGAGAAAAAATATTTGTTGATTTTAAGGACAACAATATTAACAAAAGTCTGTTGTTTAATTTACAGGCTTCAAAATAATCTGAATAAGTTATTGCCTATGACTTGCCTTAAAAAGGATAAAATGTAAAGTGCCTGTTAATAAAATAACAGGCATCCTTTTTTATACTATTGTTTAGATATTTTATTAATAAAGCCAATCAAAGTACTTTTACAAGTGAGTTAAAATAAAATAATGCTATTGCATTTCAGTTGCATTTAACACTTCTTTCAAATTTTATTATCAATGTATACAAAGAGTATTTATGAAAAATGGTTTGTCTTATTTCACTTCAAAAAATACCACTTTAGAACCTGCTGTGCCATCTTCACTAATGCCCTGTATAACAATGGCATATTTACCTGGTACATCAGAGCTGTAAAAAACAGCCTGCGTTTTACCTGTTGCTCCTGTAATAATTTTTGGAGACCAATACAATAAGTTTCTAAAATCAGGTAAATGACTACCCAATTGTTCGCTGGTTTCGTAAACCGGCGAATAAAAATCCCTTTGCAATTGAAGCCCTTCATAATCAATAATGGTAGCATGTGGATCAATCTCTGCACCAGTTACATCTCCTTTATAACTGGTAAGATTTATTATCCCGTCAAAAGTATTTCCCCCGAGGTAATAGGTTCTGTTAACCACTTCCAGTTTCCTTATTTTCAGGGGATCGTAGGTGAGCAGTTTATTAAAATTAAAAACGGGTACGCCATCCACTAATGCAAGCGGATCTGTATCGAAGGGAAATTTGACATTCTCATCGAAAACAGGCAATTGATATTTACCATTGTGCTGCCGCACATTTACCCCGGGAACATACTCTCTGAATACTTCTTCCAGTGTTGTAAACCTCACATAATTATCCAACAGGTACACTGCATCGGGCTTTAAATAAAAAGCCGTTGTATCAAAATTTAAATCCCTTGATTGATTTAGCCTGTTAAACAAAAAAGTATTTTGTACCTGTGTGGCAATATACCTTTTTAATAACCCGTCATTATTAATGGATTCATTAAAAGGTGCCAAATAATTTTGTGAATAGCCACTAAAAAATGGAGAATCAATTTCCACCTTATACAAACTATCTTTTTCTGAATTTGTTTGAGCAATTATTTCACCATCACTATAAAAATGCTTCATTTCAAATTTAATCAACCCATGCTCAACAGACGTTGCAGTTTGAAACTGTGTTCGTATACCCGGTACCGAAAGATAAGCTGGTATGTTTTCTACAGGTAAGCCCGGCTTAAGTGGTATTATTTTACCATTGATGATATGACCGTTTATCTCCGGAAGAAAATTAAAACGTGGTTTTTTATTTGATAAAATATCTTCCCATTTAAACCTTCGCCAGCCCTGCGTTAGCATAAGGTTATCTGCTGCTTCCAAAACAGTATCATTGTTGTTTAAAAGATAGTACTCAGGTGATTCTACAATTCCTGAAAGGTCAGCACTTAACAGCAGGTAAGCACTTATATCCTGCTCATCAACTGATGTTAAGGAATCAATACGGTATACCCCCATCGACATATTTGCAGCAATATATTTACCGGCACCTGTTACTGAACTTATTTGCAGATTGATTTTTTTTCGTAAGTCATATACCGGTTTGTCTGCAGCAGCTGTTATTTGCAGGTTTTGCAGTGGTTTTTTAAAATACAGACGTTCGCATACAGGTTGCCTGTTTTCATTAAAAACGGTGAAATGAGAAATACCCTCCCCCGGTTTGCTGTCGTCTATCAAAAAACGGGCTTCGCCATTTTTAAGCATACCGGTCATTACTGCTTTTGTTACATTTCTTGTGTGCACAAACAGATACACAGAAGCGGCCGGTGAGTTTCCTTTATCAGGTGTTTGAACCGTTATTATTATTTGCCCTTTGCCATTATTTTCAAGATGCATTGCATAGCCATAAGCATAAGCTGCGGGCAATTCCTTTTCCTGTTGGTTTCCATCTGGAAGTTTAATAATTGCTTTGTAGGTGGAGCCTTGTAACGGCGTAAATGAAAAGCTGCCAATACCAAACTTAAGTGGATGAAAGGGGGTAATGGTATCACCTTTTTCATTCACAATAATACCATTACAATAAATACCTTCACCATACTGATTACTGATTCTAAAACCAACTTTACTTTTAATGCCATTTACCATGTTTCCTCCTTCGGGAAAAAAAGACATTTCAGGCGACATTTTTTTTAGCACCACATTCTCCGGCTGCCCATTTTGCACGTTTATAATACTCAGTTTTTTTTCAAAAAAATAATCCGTTCCAAAATTCTTCATCCAGTTGGTATAAGCACGCAGATGATAATTTCCTGAAACCAGCTTAGCCGGTAAATAAAAAGAGCCATCTCCTGCACCATGCTGCAAATCAATTTTAGCCTGTAAAACCGGGCTATTATTTTTATCTACAATTTCAATATAAGCTACTTTACCAAGGTTGATTGGCTTATGAAAATAAGCATCTACATTATAAATTTTAAACCAGCAAATTTCGCCAGACAGGTACAGGTTTTTGTCGGTATGCACAAAAATTTTCTCCTGCAAATTCCTTTCTCTGTAAGTATCAAATTGATTTTCTATAATACGCTTTCCCTCTTGTGCTTTTACCTGCAAAGAAGAAAAAATAAAAATTACACCCGTAATCATTTTCAAAATGAGTACTTGTGAAACCAAATTTTGACGCTTGTAAATAAATGTAGAAAGATAGTTTTTGATCATGATGATAGTTTTGTCTAAGGCCAGTAAGTTGGTTTTACATTAGTACCTCTTTTAGTACAATCAACACATTCTTCTGGAGCCGCATAAAAAGTGAGAATGCTGCCAAATGGCCCGGTATTTCTTGGGCTCGTTGGAAGCAAGCCTGATGCTTTTTTTGCAATGCTATCCGGATTGTTTTCAATTTCAATTTCTATACCACAACCTATAAGGTATCCCCAGTCCGGCAGTTCAGCATTGCGTATAAAAATTCTTTGTTGCTGTATGGTACAAATATTAAAAAAACCAATTACTGGCTGGCCAGGGTTGCTGGTGCAATGTATATTACCATTCAGTTCTGATGGCTGTGCATCAAATACAGAACCAACTGATTCTGTATTCTTCTTCATCCTTTCCAAAAATTCGTACCCCTCTTTGCTCCATACATATTGCTTTACCAAAACAGCATATAAAACACCTAATTTAATGGAGGCCGGAGGAATATTTATTAGAGGTAAATGAACAATATCCT
Organism: Ferruginibacter sp.; assembly: GCA_025352625.1. Taxonomy (GTDB): domain Bacteria; phylum Bacteroidota; class Bacteroidia; order Chitinophagales; family Chitinophagaceae; genus Ferruginibacter. Next base: position 5,567 of record JANXSR010000367.1, on the reverse strand, counting down.
GGGCAAGTTTTGCTGTTGATCCCAATAAAATATTACCTGAAGCATTAAATTGCCAGCACTTGTAAATATCTGGATGTCCCTCCACCACCCCAATGTTTTGAGAATTAGGAGGCGGTGATGTTACATATACAACGGAGGCGGAATACCTGGAATGAAATTCCCATGTTTCGTCATACTCCCATTGATAATAGAGTGTTTTATTTAAAGGATCATGTGTGTTGGCATATATGGTAACCCCGTCATACGCCCTCTCCCAGCTAATACTATCAATGGGAGGATTTTTTTTAATTTTTACAAAATCAGAAAGGTAGTCTTCGTTGTTACTGGTTTTTATAGAAAGCCTGTATGTAAGAGAGGTATCTAAATGAAGATTGTCAATTGTATAATTGCCATTACTGTTTTCGAAAAGCGCATAAAAAGAATTATTATTATCTTCTAATTTTACTTGCGCACCTGATTCCTGAATATTAGCGATATCATTTAAACTGGTTGTACGGGATAACTTTATATTAGTGGTGCCACCTTCATTATTTACAATTCCTTCTACAACAAGGTAGCCTGTAACTACAGCTGGGGCTGGTGATATAAATTTTTCTTTGCAACCTGCAATCACCAAAACAAATAAAAAGAGTAATAGCTTATTCATATGTTGTATTTAAAACCAATAACATTATTTTTTTGAGGTTATTTAAAACCTGATATTAAAATTTACATAGGGAATGGCACTTCCAAAAATGGAAAGCTTATACCCGTTAAGCACCCCATTTTCAGAAACATAATACACCGAATATGGATTTTTTCGTCCCGTAAGATTATACACACCAATCGTCCAGGAATTATGTGTTAATTGATGTATTTTATGATTGCCATCGATATTCATTGAAAAATCTGCACGAAAATAATCCGGTATACGGTAAGCATTTCTATCTGCAAATAAAGTACGGACAGCTCCTGCAAAATAAAATCTTCCGATGGGTAATGTTATAGGGCGGCCAGTACTATAGGTTGCGTTTAAAGAAATACTAAAGCGATGGCTTACCCTGTAGTTGCCAATCATTGTAATATCATGCGGCTTATCGTAATTGGCCGGATAATAATTGCCCCTGTTAATCAATTCGCCTGCAAGCGGATCATCCTGCTTTAATAAAACCCTCGACCAGGTATAACTTATCCAGCCGTTTAATTTACCGGTTAATTTTTTTATTAAAAATTCAACCCCGTAAGCCTTTCCCTTTGTTGCGATAACATCTGTTTCTATGTGATGGTTTAACACAAGATTGGCCCCGCTTTTATAGTCCAGGTAATCCTTCATATTCTTATAATATACTTCCAGCGAAGTCTCAATAGTATTGGATTTAAAATTTTTATACAAGCCCAGTGATACCTGTTCTCCATACTGTGGCTTTATAGATGGGTCACTTAGTTTCCAAATATCTGTAGGTGCCATTGCAGCTGTGTTCGAGAGCATGTGAATGTATTGCCGCTGTGTATTAAAGGATGCCTTTATTGAAAAGCTATCGGTTAATGCATACCGGGCAGAAAAGCGATACTCTGGTCCTGAATACGTTTTTATAAATTTACCTTTCTCATATGCAATAGTTCCTGTCATGTTGCTCTCTGTTATCGGTAATCCCGGTGCATAGGTATTTACCGTTTTAGGACCCAGGTAATTATAAATAGAATACCGGATACCACCTTCTAAAGTAAATGCTGTGGTAACATTATATTTATCGTTTACATACAATGCAGATTCCAACGCCTGCTCTGCATCTAATTGATCGGGCACTACCAATGAAGATTTACCATCCGGATTAAAGTATCCAGGGTTTAATTTATAATAGATAGTATTTAAGCCAAAATCAATGGTATGCTTATTATTGAGATAATAATTAAAATGTGCTTTAAAATAAGTTTGGTGAATATCAAAACCCATTTTGTATGCGTTAAGAGGTAATCTATTACTTGAGATGTTATAACTGTATTGATCTGTTCCTCCGGCAACAACACTGCTTACTTTATTATTAAAAATGTGTTTCCATTTAAGTGACAGGTTAGTGTTGCTATAGCCATACACTGTATCGCTGTTAAGATTAAAGCGATCCTTACTTAAATAACCTGTAAAATAAAAAGTATTTTTCTTATTAAGTTCATGTGTTAAATTAAGATTGAGGTCATAAAAACCCGCCTTGCTATTTTTGTATTGGTCTGGCAAAATATTTAGTAACCAATTTGCATACGTAGTTCTTGCGCCTATAATAAACGAGGTCTTATCATTGATTATAGGGCCTTCAAGATTTATACGGCTGGTGAGTAAGCCTATGCCGGCACCACCACTAAGTTTCTTTTTATTGCCCTCTCTTGTGTTGATATTTAAAACAGAAGATAGGCGGCCTCCATAACGTGCCGGAATGCTGCTTTTATATAGTTCAACATCTTTTACCAACTCTGGATTAAATGCTGAAAACATTCCAAAAAAGTGGGATGGATTGTAAATGGTGGCGTCGTTAAAAAGGATAAGATTTTGATCTGTTGAACCACCTCTTACATTTAAACCTGTACTTGCCTCTCCTACTGTTTTTACACCCGGCAAAGTTGTAATTACCCTCAATATATCAGCTTCTCCAAATACAACCGGAACCTGCTTAATGGTTTTGATATCAATTTTCTGCAAGCCCATTTGCGTTCCTTTTACATTGCTAATCTTTTGCGATGAAATAACAACATTCCTAATAGTCAAAATCTGGCTTTGCATATCAATGTTAAGTTTTCCATCGCCATATAATTGTACCTGCCTCTTTGTATCCTTCATTCCTAAACTTTGTATGTTAATTACATAGCGCCCCTTAGGTAAAGAGAGAGAGAAATAACCATATTGGTCTGTAATAACATTAATGGTTGATTTTTCAACTGCAACATTGGCTGCTACAACATTTTCTCCTGTTTTACTATCCGTAATAAAACCATTAAGGATAACCTCATTTTGAAGCGAAGGCGCAAGTTTATCACCAATTTCAAATACCCTGTTCTCAATCCCTACTTTTAAATTATTTTTTTCAACAAATGGCTCTTTGATGGTACGCTTTTTATTTGCATCCCTATTACCACCAGCCGGTTCAACAGCAATAGCCGCATCCGGAATTGCGGTATTTATTCGCTTGCCCCGGGTAATAAAAACATAATCCAATCCTGCAATTGAAAATTGAAAATCAGTTTTTGCAAATACCTTTTCTAACACTTTTACAAGTGGTTCATTTTTAACATTGATGGAAAATGTTAGGCTATCAAACTGGGCAGCATCATAATAAAAATGAAGGCTGGTCTGGCTTTCAAGTGTTGCTGCTAATTTGTCTATGCCAACAGCATTCAAATCAGCAGTGATAAATTTTACTGAATCATTTTGCGCATAAGTTTTGGGATGGTAAATTACCATCAACACCAATAACAACATAAATGAACAGTATTTTTTCATTTTACTTTTTTAAACTGTTAAAATATCCCGTCGCTTTGGTTAACATATCCTGCTTATCATTACTAAGCTTAAGTTTATTTTCTTTTACAAATTGCTGTACTTCCTTTTTTCTGTCACCCATTAATTTATATAAGTCATTGCTGCTTTTAAGTAGAAAGATTCTTTCATTCTTTTTTATATAATAGTAATTCTTTTCATCAATTACCCTGATTAATTCGCTGGAAGTGATTATCTCCTCCCTAACAGTTTTCACCTGTTTTTTTAAAAGGGTGAGGTTACCTTCACTCAATACATTATAAAAGCCGTTGCTTACAAGCTCGCTTGAGCTGCTGTCCTTTTCTATCCTGATAAAATTGGAATTAAATATTTTAAATTGCTCAATTTTTTCATTCAACAATTGAATCCTGTTTCCGAAGTCATTTATTACCAATACATCCTTTGTTTCATCATAACTCATCAGGATAGAATCATACCTTACCCCGTTATAAATTACTTCACCCACAGCGGGCTCTGTTGAATAAAAAAATGGATGCCCTTCTTTAAATCTAAACGGATATTGAGCATATTTACTGCCGTTGTACAAGGCTGACTGGTCGCCGTAAGAATCATGGTAAACCTTTTCTGAATAAGTAAGGGCTTTTTTATAAAACGAACTATCTACTGAAATATCCTGACCATACACTTTCTTAAAGGAGAGAAATAAACTTATACAAGTAATTAGAATAAGGACCAACATTCTATCTGATTTCATACACTTGAACGAATTTATAAGCAGGTAATAAACGCATTGATAATACTCTTTAAAATTAATTGAATAAATTGTAATAAATACAATTATTAAAAGATTCATTTTTTCAATTTTATACCTGTTGCTGATATTTAATTTCCATATACCTTTAGATGAAAAAAAACAACCCCATGGCAACACAACAAATTGTACTGGCATCAAGGCCCAAAGGCACCCCAACTATAGCTAATTTTAGATTTGAAAATATAGAACTACCCGAAGTTCAGACTGGTGAACTATTGTTGCAGGGCATGTACTATTCAGTTGATCCTTACATGCGGGGAAGAATGAATGACGTAAAATCTTATAGCCCGCCTTTTCAAATTGATAATGCAATTGAAGGAGGTGTAGTTGCAAAAGTAATAGAAAGTAAATCAGCTAATTTTAAAGCAGGTGATATTGTTTTAGGAGCTTTACCCTGGCGAAAACAAATGGTTGCATCTGAAAAAGCAGTTCAAAAAATTGACACGGGCATTGCACCGCCAAGTTATTATTTGGGAATATTAGGCATGCCAGGCCTTACCGCTTATTTTGGTTTAATGGATATTGGTAAACCAAAGGCCGGAGAAACAGTAGTGGTATCCGGTGCAGCAGGTGCTGTGGGTGTAGTAGTTGGTCAAATCGCTAAAATACAAGGCTGCCGTGTAATTGGCATTGCCGGAACTGATGAAAAAATAGCCTTATTAAAAAAGGACTTTAGTTTTGATGACGCTATTAATTATAAAACAACTTCCAATTTAAAAGCAGCCATTGCGGCGCTTTGTCCCAATGGAGTAGATATTTATTTTGACAATGTAGGTGGTGAGGTTTCTGATGCAGTTGTTGCCAACATTAACTTTCATGCACGGATTCCATTATGTGGTCAAATCTCTTTATACAATAGTACAGAACAACCTGTGGGGCCTCGTCTGCAACCAATGTTGTTAACAAGAAGTGTACTATTGCAGGGCTTTATTATAAGTAATTTTCAAAGCCGTTTTCCCGAAGGCGTACAGCATTTGGCACAGTGGGTGAAAGAAGGAAAATTAAAATTTACTGAAACTATTGTTCATGGCTTTGATCAATTACCCACTGGTTTACTGGGGTTATTTAAGGGAGAAAATACGGGTAAAATGATTGTTGAAGCATAGCAAAAAATCATTCATTAAATTAATTATAACTCAATGAATAATAAACATTCTTATTCTTATTCGTATTCCTTATTAACATTTTTACTTTTACTACTATTAACAAACCAATTAACTGCGCAAGCAAAAATTGATAAACTTTTACCGGTAAGAAGCTTTTGTATTACAGCACCCAAACCGCAAA
>JANXSR010000158.1 GCA_025352625.1 Ferruginibacter sp. | reverse complement strand
CTGGGGCCCGGTTCCGATTATTGAAAATAACCTGGCATTACTTTCAGACACTACTATAAGCAGAAATACGGAGAAAAGTGTTTGGAAATTTATTACCAAAGAAATGCGTGAAGTGGCTGCTGATTTGCCAGAAACTGCACTGCGTCCGGGACGGCTTACCAAATGGTCTGCTGAAGGAATGCTGGCCCGTTTTTATCTTACAAGGGCTGGTGTGGAATCCAATGGTTCGGGACCAAGAGACCAGGCTTTTTTAGATAGTGCGAAATATTATGCTGAAAGAGTTATTACAAAAAGTGGCGCATCTTTATTAAAAAATTATGCCGACTTATTTCTGTTTCCGTACGATAACAATGCCGAGTCTTTATTTTCATTGCAATGGGTTTATTCTCCAGGTGCATGGGGTACACAAAATTCAGCACCGGCCTATCTTGCCTATAGTCCTGATATTGCAAATGGCGATGGATGGGGTGGCGATAAAGGAGCTACCTGGTGGATGATGAAACAGTATGAAGGATTTACTGTATCAGCAAAAGATGATACATTGAAGGGCAGAACACTGGATCAACGGTTGAAAGCTACTTTCATGTTACCGGGAGCAAGATATCCGGAAATAACACAAACAATAACAGGCGGAAAACAAAAATTAATATTTCCATTTAATGGCACGGATAATAATTTTTTAAGTATAAAAAAATACGTAACAGGTAAATCCGAAGATGTAGGCGGACAGTCGGCTTCGCAGTATTATGGCAATGATACTTACATGATGCGTTTATCAGAAATGTACCTGGTATATGCTGAAGCAGCCCTGGGTAACAATGCCTCCACAACCGATGCAAAAGCTCTTGAATATTTCAATAAGGTACACATGCGGGCAGGCTTGCCGCAATACATTTTGCCGTTAACAGCCGATATGATTTTTAAAGAACGGTTTGTTGAATTTGCAGTTGAATCAATGGCATGGTACGATTTGGTGAGTTTGCATTACTACAATAAATCAAAGGCGTATGCTATTTTAAACAGCCAGGACAGAGGGTTATTTTTTACAGCTCCCGACAAATTTCCAGACCCAACACAATGGACCATTACAAAAACACCATGGGCTACAACCGACAGAACGATTAATGCAAATGATGGCAACTTCCTGCTCCCAATTCCGTCAGCAGAATTAAGCCAGGCACCTAACCTGCTTAAACCGGCAGTTGATTATTAAACCAGGTAAAATAATTGTTTTTTAAAAATAAACAGCGATATGAAAAATATATATAAATCACTACTATTACTTACTATGGCAATTGCAATAGCAGGTATTTATTCGTCTTGTTCTAAAAAAGAAGCACTTCCCAATAATGGCGTTCCCCGAATCAGGTATGTACGGATTACAGAGCCCACTTCGTCTGACTCCCTGCTGACAGGTGCTTTTCAGGGAAACCTGATTGCAATTGTAGGGGATAATTTGCAGGATGCTACCGAGGTTTGGTTCAATGATCAGAAGGCTTCATTAACACCAACCTATATCACCGCCACCAGTATTTTGGTAAGTGTACCATCACCAATACCACAGGTTATCACTAATAAAATGAAAATTATATTTTCTAACAAAGACACTTTGTTGTATGATTTTAAGGTACAGATTAGTGAGCCAACAATAAAAGGATTGGATTGTGAATATGTATTAACCGGTGATGTGGCTACCATTAGCGGCGACTTTTTTTACGAACCATTAACGGTAACTTTTACGGGCGGCGCTGTTGGTGAATTGGTATCTGTAAAAGATAAAACAATCAAAGTAAAAGTACCAGCCGGTGCTCAACCCGGACAGATTACCATTAAAACAAATTTTGGTGAAACCAAATCAGATTTCTGGTTCAGGGATAACAGGAATATTTTTATCAGCAGTGATCCTTACACAGGATGGTGGAATGAATCTTATGTTGTTACGGCTCCGGCAGTGGGAGATCCTGCAAAAATTAATGGCAACTATATCCGTGTAAAAAAAGCAATTGGCTCCTGGTCGTGGAATGAAGTAGCCGGTGGCCCTCCGGATGCGATGGGAGATATCAGCAAGAATATTCCTGATGAGGCCATTCTTAAACCATCTGATTATTACCTGAAGTTTGAGTTGAATACAGTAAAGCCATACAATGGCAATGTGCTTAAAATTAATGTGGGTATACTAAAAGAAAATAACGATGCGTATTTATGGAAGCCACCCTACGATACCAAAGGACAATGGCAAACAGTAATTATACCTTTTGAAGAAATAGCCAATAGTTATGGAACACCGTTAACTGTTAGTGCCAACGGCTATTGGTGCAGGCTGCTGTTTCATGGCCCCGGTGATTTGGATTGCGATATGTCTTTCGACAATTTCAGGGTAGTACCGAAGGTTATTAAAAAGTAAGCAACAGGTTTCATAATTGTTACATCAAAAAAATTAAGAAAATGATCAAAATAATTTTAAATAAACAGCTGCTTTCTATGGTATGCCTTTTTATGGCTATCGGAATAATTGGCTCCTGTAAAAAAGATACCATTGAAAATTCAGGCAAAGTTGAGTTGTTAAGTTTTGGACCAACAGGTGCAAAGCATGGAGAAAATATAATTTTTATTGGTAACAACCTTGATAAAGTTACAGAGGTGGATTTAGCTGGTGCCAATGTTGCCGCAGCATCCTTTACAGAACACACAGCAGAGCGTATTGTGTTTGTAATTCCTGCTTCAACCGTAAAAGGTTATGCAACACTAAAAACACCTGCAGGCGATGTAGTTTCAAAAACACAAATAAATTTTGAAGTGCCTGTTAAAATAACTTCCATGACAGCGAAAGCCAGGCCGGGAGAGAACATTACCATTAAAGGGCTCAGTTTTATTTATTGGGGAGTAATCTTAAATTGTGCAAAATATATTTAAGTTGAAAATGGATATATCTAATAATTTTTTACCTGCGGGTTTATTAGCCCATTTTACAATAACTACCTTTTTGGAGCTTGGCGATGT
>JANXSR010000114.1 GCA_025352625.1 Ferruginibacter sp. | reverse complement strand
GGACTAACAACCTTGATTTTTACTGTTATATTTTCTGTTCTTTGTAAAGAAATCATTACAAGCAAAATAGAAAAATTTCGGCAGAAAAGAGCATTGGCAATAATTTAGCCTGCCAACGGGCTATTTACTTTGCAGTAACGTTGCTAAAATCTTAATCCCCGGAAGTTTTAAAAAGTTCATTTATAAATCTTGTTTTTAAGAATCTGTAGATGGTTAGTAGTTTAGGCTGAAAAAATATTTGATATTAATGGCAATAGTAATAAAAGTAGAAAACCTCTCTAAACAATATCGGCTTGGGAATGTTGGAACAGGTTGGTTGGCACACGATGTAAACCGTGCATGGCATAGGCTGCTTGGCAATGAAGACCCCTATTTAAAAATTGGTGAGGAAAACGACCGCACACAAAAGGGCAGGAGCGAATATGTGTGGGCTTTAACGGATATTAATTTTGAAGTAAATCAGGGTGAAGTGTTAGGCATTATTGGAAGCAATGGTGCCGGTAAAAGTACCTTGTTAAAAATACTAAGTCGTACAACGAGCCCAACAACAGGCAGCGTGAAAATAAAGGGCCGTGTGGCCAGTTTACTGGAAGTTGGGACAGGTTTTCATCCCGAACTAAGCGGAAGGGAAAATATATTTTTAAACGGTGCCATCCTTGGCATGACTAATCAAGAGATAAAAAAGAAGTTAGACGAGATTGTAGATTTTGCCGGAGTAGAGCGTTATATTGACACACCTGTAAAGCGCTACAGCAGTGGTATGTATGTGCGTTTAGCTTTTGGCGTTGCAGCACACCTGGATTCAGAAATATTGATAGTTGATGAAGTGCTGGCGGTTGGCGACGCAGAGTTTCAAAAAAAGTGTTTGGGCAAAATGGGAGAGGTTAGCAAGGGACAAGGACGGACGGTTTTATTTGTTAGCCATAACATGCAGGCGGTGAAACAATTATGCAATAATTGTATTATTCTTCGAAATGGAAGACTTGTAGAGTTTGGTGAACTAACCTCTACAATCAATAATTATTTGGCTGTCGATACCCAAATAAATTTGAGAAAATCCTGGCATCTGGGAGAAGCTCCGGGAAATGATATTGTTAAATTATTGGAAGTCTATATTCATTATGAAGATGGTGCATCCGCTGAAGACGGTAATTTTGAAATTACAATGAACCTCGGGGTTTCAATAAAGTATAAGGTATTAAAGGAGGGCTATAGTTTTATTCATGGCGCAAATATTTATAATAATGAAGATGTAAATATTTTTAATTCCCATGATGTTACTTCATCAATCCGGAGTGAGAAAAGAAATGTTGGACTTTACGAAGCTACCATGTGGATACCAGGAAACTTAATGAGTGAAGGCTTTTTTTCCATGAGTATTGCTTTGTTTATTCCTACACCTTTTGAAATTTTTGTTTATACTGAAAAAATAATTTCATTTAATGTAGTAGATGAAATGAAAGGAGATTCTGCCAGAGGCCATTATACGCAAGGTTTCCCGGGATATGTAAGGCCTTTATTAAAATGGGATGCAAATAAAATAATTGAAAAATGATCGAAAGGATACTCAGAAAGTTTGGTTACATCAATAAAGAGAAACTTTTTGAAAAAAATCATGTCTTGTCAAAGGATCAAATCACCTATTCAAATGATTTGTTGTATACCCATCATAATGCAGATTTTTTAAAAGATCCACTTTTTGTGGAATCCTATAAGTTGGGTAAAAATACGGATGGTGGTACTTTATTGAAAAACTATGATATCGAGTGGAGAATACATGTTTTATGTTGGGCTGCTAAACATGCTATTCATTTGGATGGGGATTTTGTTGACTGTGGAGTGCACACTGGAATATTTGCCCGAGCCGTGGTGAATTATGTGGATTTTAATAATTATTCTAAAAAATATTATTTACTTGATACTTTTAAAGGTCTGGATAAAAAATACAGTACAGAAGAGGAATTGAAAAGAAACACTGCTATGGGTTATGATAAAGAAGATCCTGAAGATTTATATAGCGGAGTAAAAAAAAATTTTGAAGGTTATAATGTCAACATTATTCGTGGAACTGTTCCTGAAACTCTTGTCTATGTTAATTCTGATAAGATTTGTTATTTGTCTATAGACATGAATTGCGTGGAGCCTGAAATTGCCGCCCTGTGTTATTTTTGGGATAAGATGGTTAGCGGTGGTATTATTATTATTGATGATTATGGATATGCGAATAGCACTAATGATCAAAAATTGGCTCATGATAAATTTGCAAAGTCAAAAGGCGTTGAAATATTAACATTGCCAACCTGCCAGGGCTTATTGATTAAGCCTTAGATGTTTTTTACAAACATAATTTTAGATCAAATAACTTAGTTGAATTGGCTACTATGACTTTCTTAAAAAGAATTAATCGGCGGATTAATAAAATATTTTCAAAAACCTCTAAGTCAGTTGCTTATGATTTTAATATTTCAAACCCTCTAGGTGGGAATGGCGAAAGAGTAGATATTCTGTTGAATAAAGATATTGATTTTGATAAATTGGATATCTATCAAAAAAATCATTGGAGAAGATATGAATTTGCAAGGGAGATAATTGAACCAAATCATATTTGTGGTGATTTTGCCTGCGGCACAGGCTATGGTTCAATAATGCTTGCGGATAAGGCTGGCACTGTAACAGGAGTAGATCTTAATACCAAAGTTATTTCGACCATTAAAGAGCGCTATAGGCATTTTGATACCGTAAGTTTTTTAAATCAGAACTTATTGAATTTGACTTTTACAAATCATTTTGATAGTATCATTTCGTTTGAAACGCTCGAGCATTTTGATGAGGCTAATATTATAAGGCTATTTGGGATTTTTAATAGAGCCCTTAAGCAAAATGGACAGTTAATTTTTTCAACTCCGTATATGCAAGAACAGAGTGAGGAAGCCACTAAGATGGGTTTTCATTTGGCATTTAATATTGATGAAAAAAAAATTGAACACTGGCTAAAAAAGGCAGGATTTAAAATTGATTGTATTAATTACCAAAATTATGACACTCACAATGTTGAGTCTAATCTTGAAAAAAAAGAATTTATTGTGTGTGTAGCTCATAGTTCAAATAAATAACTTTTTCAATTACATGTAGAGATGTGGGGTAAAATATTTAAGAGATGAAAAGTATTATAAAATTATTTTTTGAAAGGATGGGCATTGTTATATTGTCCAAAAGAAACGAGGTTTTTAAAAAGTTAATTTTAACTGATCCTTTTGAGGTTCAAAAGAGTCTCTTTTTACCCCAAGAAAAGCTGATTATTTTTGACATCGGAGCTCAATATGGGCAAACTGCATTTGAATATATTCAAAGGTTTAATACAAGCACAATATATTCGTTTGAACCGTTTAATGAATCTTTTATTATTTTAAATCAAAATGTAAAAGAAAATACGAATATTAAAATTTTTAATCTTGCTTTTGGAGATAGTATTGCCATTAAAAAGTTAAACTGCAATTATTTTTCAGCAACTAATTCTATATTGGAAACAGATGACCTAGGGTCTTCAACTTGGGGTAACAACTTATTGGAAACTATTGATACCACAGAAATAAGTATCACTACTATAGATGATTTTGTAGAAAAAAAGCAAATTTCAGCGATTGACATATTAAAAATTGAT
>JANXSR010000113.1 GCA_025352625.1 Ferruginibacter sp. | reverse complement strand
ACTCTTGCAAAACCAACCTGGTTATTTTCATCATCAAAAACACCAAAACACAATGAATGCTCAATAGATTTTTTTATCGTTTTCAAACTCCGGCATTTAGCCCAATAGGATTGGTTACTTAAATAATCGAACACTACTGCAACATCTAACTTCGATTTATCAGTTGATATGTGATAAGTATTTTCCATCAATAAAAAATATAAACAGCTTTTGATAACTGAACTGTAAAATAAAGTAAATAATAAAATTGCGATATAATTTTCAACCGCTTTTACGCCAACGATTGTAAACTTTTATCAATAATACCCACGCATTCCATCACCTGCTCTTTCGTGATTAATAATGGTGGTGCAAAACGTATTTTATCGCCGTGGGTTGGTTTTGCCAACAAGCCATTTTCTTTTAAGGTTAAACATAAATCCCAGGCTGCTTCAGGATTTATATGTTTAATTACAATAGCGTTTAACAATCCTTTGCCTCTTACCAATGCAACAAAGGGAGAGTTTAATTTCCGTATTTCACTACGCAACAATTCTCCCATTTCCTGGGCATTGGCAGCTAAATTTTCATTTTTTAAAACTTCCAATGCAGCTATTGCCACAGCACAGGCCAGCGGGTTACCTCCATATGTGCTACCGTGCTCGCCGGGTTTTATCGTCATCATAATTTCATCATCACATAACACTGCACTTACAGGCAGTACGCCGCCACTTAACGCCTTACCCAAAATCAAGATATCAGGACGTACATTTTCATGGTCGCAGGCCAGCATTTTTCCAGTACGTGCAAGCCCCGTTTGAATTTCATCGGCAATCATCAGCACATTGTATTCTTTACATAAATCTCTAATGCCTGTTAAATATCCTTCATCCGGCACCATAACTCCGGCTTCGCCCTGTATAGGTTCAAAAAGAAATGCCGCTACATTTTTATTCTGGAATACGCTTTCCAAATTGGCAAGATCATTATAAGCAACAGTAACATAACCGGGGGTATAAGGCCCGAAATGATGTTTTGCAGAAGGGTCGCTGCTAAAGGTAATAACCCCTGTGGTACGACCGTGAAAATTACTTTCACAAACAGCAATTATGGCATTGTTGTCAGCAATACCTTTTACTTCGTAGGCCCATTTGCGTGCCAGCTTAAGTGCTGTCTCAACAGCTTCCACTCCGGTATTCATCGGCAACACTTTATCGTATCCAAAAAGGCTGGTAACATATTTTTCATATTGCCCCAGCAGGTTGCTGTGAAATGCACGACTTGTTAAGGTTAGTTTAGTGGACTGTTCAATTAAAGCCTTAATAATTTCGGGATGACAATGTCCCTGGTTTACAGCAGAATAGCCACTTAAGAAATCGTAATAACGTTTACCATCAACATCCCAAACAAACACCCCCTCTCCACGATCTAAAACAACAGGAAGTGGATGATAATTATGGGCACCGTATTTTTCTTCAATATCAATGTACTGTTGAGTATTGGCAGATAATGTTGTAGTTGATTGCATGATAATTTTATTGAAAAGTTGAAAGTTGAACTGCTAAAAGATTCAACAAAAAATAATTAGTAAAAATAGAAATTTTACTCTCCTGAAATGGGAGAGTGGAAAGGAGCAGAAACTCAGTGATTCAGCAAATCGAGATTATTGCTAAGAAAGTATGATATGTTTTGCGAAGTATTGATATCTTTTTATTTGAATGCAAAATACAAAAATTATTCATAAAGTATACAGCTTTTTAAAAAGCTGTATACTTTATGAACTTTCTTACAAATCAAATTTTATACCTTGTGCCAGTGGCAATTTATCTGTATAGTTAATGGTATTGGTCTGCCTGCGCATATACACTTTCCATGCATCACTTCCGCTTTCTCTGCCACCACCGGTTTCTTTTTCGCCGCCAAAAGCGCCCCCAATTTCAGCACCGGAAGTACCGATGTTAACATTGGCAATACCGCAATCGCTTCCTGCAGCAGAGAGGTATTGTTCAGCTTCCCTTAAGTTATTTGTCATAATTGCGGATGATAAACCTTGTGGAACTCCATTTTGCATGGCAATGGCTTCATCCAGAGTTTTATATTTCATGATGTATAAAATAGGAGCAAAGGTTTCGTGTTGCACAATGGCGAAATTGTTTTTTGCTTCAGCAATGCAAGGTTTTACATAGCATCCACTTTCGTAGCCCTTGCCTTTTAGTACACCACCTTCTACAATAAAAGTACCGCCTTCAGCTTTGCATTTCTCAATGGCATCTTTGTACATTTCTACCGCCATTGTATCAATCAACGGACCCACATGATTTTTTTCATTTAAAGGATCTCCAATCTTTAATTGTTGGTAGGCGTTCACTAATTTTTCTTTGAACTTGTTGTATACTTTTTCATGAATAATTAAACGACGGGTAGATGTGCAGCGTTGTCCGGCTGTGCCCACTGCACCAAATGCAGCACCAATCAATGCCATATCAAGATCAGCATCTTTAGAAACAATGATGGCATTATTACCACCCAGTTCCAGTAAACTTCTGCCCAATCTTCCGGCAACAGCCGCAGATACAGCCTTACCCATTCTTGTGCTTCCGGTGGCAGATACCAATGCAATTCTTGTATCATTGCTCATCCATTCACCCACAATGCTATCTCCAACTATTAAATTATTTACACCTTCAGGTACATTATTTTTCTTAAACACCTTTGCGGTGATATTCTGACAGGCAATGGCACATAAAGGTGTTTTTTCGCTCGGTTTCCAAATACACACATCTCCGCAAACCCATGCCAGCATAGTATTCCAGCTCCAAACAGCTACGGGAAAATTAAATGCAGATATAATACCTACAATTCCCAACGAATGATATTGCTCGTACATTCTGTGACCCGGTCTTTCACTATGCATTGTTAAGCCATGCAACTGACGGGAAAGTCCTACAGCAAAATCGCAGATATCAATCATTTCCTGTACTTCGCCAAGGCCTTCCTGCAAGCTCTTGCCCATTTCATAACTTACCAATTGTCCCAATGCATGCTTTTGCAGTCTTAACTCTTCACCAATCTGTCGTACAACATCTCCACGCTTTGGCGCAGGCCATTGTCTCCACGCTGTAAAAGCTCTTTGAGCCTGTTGTAATACGGCTTCATAACTATCTTTATCGGCACTTTTTACAGCCGCAATTAATTTACCATCAACCGGTGAGTAAGAATCAATTGCCGCACCTTTTGACATAAGCCATTTTGTACCCGTTGATACACCTTTATTTTTTTGTTGTACCTGTAATGTTGAAAGAAAATGCATAGCTAATTTTTTGCGAAGTTACGGTTGATTTTTTAGGTTCTTAATTGGTAAGGAAAGAATAGAATAAATTCAGATAATTTTTTTGTCTATGCATAAAACAGTCGTCATTTTTTAACTGCAATGATGATTCCTGTTGCCCACACTTGTTTGGTTAGCCATAAATCATCTCTTGTATCTAAATATGCCATTAAGTTAATGGCCTTTTCCTGGTGTCCATCCGGCCAGTTTGGTTGTGGCAGCATATCATCAATAATATAGAGGCCGCCTTTATTTAACATGGATAACACTTCCTCTAAAAGCAGGTATTTTCCATGCCAGGTATCAGCAAAAATATAATCAAATTTTTGTTCCTTATTTGCTTCCACCCAATCGGCGCCATCAATGGTAATTAAATTTAAGCGATGATCGCTGCCCAGAAATTGACGGGCAATATCCAAAAAATTGGGTTCATTGTCAATCGAGATTAAAGAAGATTCGCTATCCATTCCATCCAGTATCCAGGAAGTTGATAATCCTGTTCCGGTGCCTAATTCAAGAAATTTACCAGCAGGTTTTGAAGTGGCAAGTGTTCGCAATAAAGAACAGGTTTGTACATCAGAAGCCATTGAAAACCCTGAAGTGGCTGTTGCTTCATTTATATCCAAATAAGTTTTTGGGAATGGCTGGTTTATTTTTTCTGTCATTATTTTTTCTGATTGACAAAAGCTTAATAACAATTTTTTTAGGAGAAATATCTCTTATCAAAACTGCATTTACTTTTAATACTGCTCATTTTCGTTTGGAAAATCGCTGCTTTTAATGTCGGAAACATATTGCTTGATTGCTCCTGTTATTTGTTCATCAAGGTTTAAATATCTTCTTAAAAACCGGGGTTTAAATTCTGTATTAATACCTAACATATCGTGCATTACAAGCACCTGCCCATCGCAGGCGCCACCTGCACCAATACCAATGGTTGGAATATGCAAACTTTCCGAAACTTCTTTTGCCAGGGCTGCAGGTATTTTTTCAAGTACAATTGCAAAGCAGCCTGCCTCCTGTAATAACAAAGCATCTTTTTTTAATTTTTCAGCTTCTGTTTCTTCCGTTGCCCTTACTACATAAGTCCCAAATTTATTAATGGACTGAGGCGTCAATCCTAAATGCCCCATAACAGGTATTCCTGCACTTACTATTTTTTTTACAGAATCAATGATCTCTTCACCGCCTTCGAGCTTTACGGTATGGGCGCCACTTTCCTTCATAATTCTGATGGCAGATGCCAGTGCAATTTCTGAATTGGATTGATAGGAGCCAAATGGAAGATCAGTAACTACGAGACATCTTTCTCTTGCACGTACTACACTTTGCGCATGATAGATCATTTGGTCAAGCGTGATGGGAAGTGTTGTTGTATGACCAGCCATTACATTACTGGCACTATCACCAACCAAAATAATATCAATCCCTGCTGCATCAAACAATTTGGCAAATGAATAATCATAAGCTGTTATCATGGAGATTTTTTCTCCGGCAGCTTTCATTTTTTGGAGTGTATTGGTAGTTACTTTTTTAAACTCTTTGTCTGCAGTCATTTTTTAAAGTGGATTTTATTTTATAGATTTATTTTCTATCAGCGAATGGGGAGTTGACTCTGCATTAGAATAAAACAAATCCGGGAAGAGATCGCCGGGTGTAAAAGTAGATAATAATTGTAGAAAAGTACTATGACATCAAGTAACTATGATAAATAATGTATTTAACCAACTCGCCGGTTATCTATTTTAATTCATCCCATAAATGACGAATTAAACCATCCGCTAAACCAATTTTTGGCACATAAATTTCCACTGCACCGGCCCAGCGCATCGCATTAATATAAATCTGAATGGCGGGCACAATCACATCAGCTCTATCCGACCTCAAATTATAGCTGGTAATTCTTTCAGCCAATGGTACAGCACTCAGCTCTTTATAATAATCACGCAATAATTCCAATGAAAGCGGCTTGCCGTCCTTCTTCTTACTTAGCGAAAAAACTTTATTGATATTACCACCGCTACCAATTGCCACCACTTCTTTTTGTCCTTTTGTAGCAGCACGAATGGTATCTTTCATTTCATCCCAATCGCTATCAGTTACCATATTTTTAAGTAAGCGTATGGTGCCAATATTGAAAGATTTTTTGAAAGCGAGCCTGCCATTACTAAAAAAAGATAATTCTGTACTACCACCGCCTACATCAATATATAAGTAACTGTGTTCCTTGTCAAGGTTTTCTGCAATGTGATTTTCATACACCAAACCTGCTTCAATATCTCCGCTGATAATTTCTATTTCAATGCTTGTTTCGAGCTTTACTTTACGGATAATGTCTGCCGAATTTTTTGCATCTCTCATGGCGCTGGTAGCACATGCCTTAATATGCTCTACATCATACGCATTGCATAAATGTTTGTAGGCCTTCATGGTTTGCAGTACCATTCCTATTTTTTGTTTGGAAATTGAACCAGCTTCAAATACATCAAAACCCAGCCGCAACGGTATTCTAACCAAATTCAATTTATTGAATGTTACTATTTCTTTATCATCCTTTAAAACTTCAGTTATTAAAAGCCTTGCCGCATTACTACCAATGTCTATTGCTGCTAATTTCAATATATTGACAATTTAATATTGTTATGGTTAGATGTGTATTACAAATATACCATTGTAATTCACTAACCAACAGCTAACAATAGAAATGACGAAATTATGTGGATAATTTACGATACAGGTAATTATAAATTTCTACCTGGCTACGTACTTTTTTTGTATTTCGGGGATTTACATATTGGTTACTTAGTGCATTGTCTAATTTTCTGGCTTTTATATTGTCTGCTAATTGTATGTGTATAATATCCTTTACTTCACTTTGAATATTTTTTTCAAAAATGGGACAGGTAATTTCTATACGGTGATCTAAATTCCTCAACATCCAATCTGCTGAAGAAATGAATACTTTTTCTTTACCTCCATTGTAAAAAATCATCACCCTTGCATGTTCAAGATATTCATCAACAATACTGATTGCCTGTATAGGGATTTTAAATTTTTTATTTTCAGTAAGCATACAAAAGATGCCTCTAATAACCATCTTAATTTCTACACCTGCTTTTGCAGCTTCATATAATTTATCAATAAGTAATTCATCACTTAATGAGTTTAATTTTAGTGTAATGGAAGCTGTTTTTTTTGAGTTGGCTGCTTTAATTTCTTTATCAATAAGTAGTACTAATTGCCTTCTAAGTGTAACAGGACTTACCAATAAAGTTTTGCAGGCTCTCAATAAAGAAATTCGTGTTTTAGGTTGTTCCAGGTAATTAAATATTCTGTTTACATCAGCCATAATAAACCTGTCGGAAGTAAGCAAGCAATGATCTCCATAAATTTTTGCTGTACGTTCGTTTAAATTACAGGTTCCCACAAAGCCGTAATGAATTGTGCGCCC
Source organism: Ferruginibacter sp. (assembly GCA_025352625.1). Lineage (GTDB taxonomy): Bacteria > Bacteroidota > Bacteroidia > Chitinophagales > Chitinophagaceae > Ferruginibacter. Next base: position 14,323 of record JANXSR010000113.1, on the reverse strand, counting down.
ATTTGTAATTTTTTTTATCAAACAAATTTTTGCATGCACTTTCATATTGGGCACACCAATAAACACTTTAACCCCGGCTTCTTCCAGTTCTTCTTTCCATTCAATGTTGGCTTCTTCATCAAACCTTGCTCTTAGTTCAATCACCACAGTTACCTCTTTTCCATTGCGAACTGCATTGGTGAGGGCATTTATTATTTTAGACCTTGGTGCTAACCGGTAACAGGTTATTTTAATGCTTCTCACTTCAGGATCAATTGCCGCTTCTCTTACAAGGTCAATTAAGCTATCAAAGGAATGATACGGAAAATTTAGCAGCACATCTCTTTCTAAAATAATATCTGTAACCCTGTTTACATTTTTAAGGGCAGGGTGCAAAAAGGGTTTTTTTCTGCTGCTTTTATAATCAAAAACTACATCTGGGAAATTTATGAAATCTTTAAAATTATGAATTCTGCCGCCTGGTATTAAATTGTCTTTTCCTGATAGCCCCATTCTTTTAATAAGATAGGATAGGAGTGTAACATCAATCTCTTTATCAAAAATAAACCGAACAGGTTTTCCTTTTTTTCTATTCTTTAATCCTTTTTCTAATTTTTGAATAATTGATGTTGAAATATCATTGTCAATATCGATTTCCGCATCTCTTGTTACTTTAATTATATGTGCTGAAAACACGTCATATCCGAAGTAAGTAAAAATATAAGGCAAACAAAATCTTATAACATCTTCCAATAAAATAATATGGTGTTCATTTCCTTTGGTAGGTAAAATAACAAACCTGCTTAAGCGCCTTGCAGGTACCGATACCAATGCAAAACGCTGTGGAATGCTCTTGTCTTTTTTCGACATTTTACAGGCGAGGTAAATTGATTTATCACTAAGGTTTGGAAAAGCCTGTATACTCTCTATCATCAGCGGAACAATACTGCTTCGTATTTCATCATTGAAATATTCTAAAACGAAATTTTGTTGCGCTCTGTTTAATTGCTTTTCATTAATTAAAAATATTTGTTGCTTTTTTAATTCCCGTAATATCTCGTTCCAAATTCTGTCAAATTCTTTTTGTTGTTCCACTACCTTTTCCTGTATCTCTTCCAATATTATTTCCGGAGAAACTTCCAGGTGCATATTCCCTTTATTACCAACTTCAATCATTCTTTTTAGCGTTGCAACTCTAACCCTGAAAAACTCATCCAGATTATTTGAAAAAATGCCAAGAAACTTAATTCTTTCGCCAAGAGGAACCGTTTCATCCGCAGCTTCCTGTAAAACGCGGCTATTGAATGAAAGCCAGCTTAAATCTCTACTAATTACTTTTTGTTTTAACAAAGCCCCCAAATTTTAGTTATTAAATGTGTGAAATTAAATGTACCCGAACCAATATTACAAAAAGCTATTATTAATTTTAAGTGATTTTTTAAGTTTATTCAATCATACAGCATCAATAATCTCTTTCACAAATTCGGTTGGTCGTTTATTTTTATTAATGAAATACAATAAACCGAAACATAATAATCCAAAAAATAAAATGATAAATGTGGTGGTTCCCCACATCAACCAGCCAAAAGCTTCACCAGTTGATTGTTCTATATTATATAAACCAAGCACTAAAAAAATAGCTGTTGGAAAAGTGCCAATTCCCCCGGGGGTTAAAATCATTGCGAAAGTTGCCAGGGTTAAAACCGAACAAGCTGCATTTAAACCAAGGTGCGATACTTCCTTTATGGCCGAAAAGCCAATGTATATTTCTAGCAAATACATACTCCAGATAAATATAGTATGAAATATAAACCAGCCTCTCTTTTTAAGTTTTCTTATGCTCGTTATGCCTTCTTTTAAACCAGCAAAAAAATTACTCAATAGGTTTACCCATTTATTAGAACTATATTTTTTAAAAATAAACCTCACTACTAATATTACAAAAGCGACAATTAAAAAAAGTAATGAAACCCAACCCCAAAAAGCAATACCGCTTTCTGGCTTTACCATTTTTGAAATTGAATCTTTAACAAAATTACCTACCAGGCTAAACTGAATAATTATAGTAAAAAGTATAAAAAAAAGATAACAAACCAGGTCAAATATTCTTTCAATAACAATAGTGCCAATAAGTTTTTGCACTGGAATTTTTTCATATTTACCCAGCATGGTACACTTTAATATTTCACCTAATCTGGGCACAAAGGAATTGGCAAAATAGCCTACCATTGTTACTGCAAACGTGTTAAAAAGAGACGGTTTGTATCCCATAGGTTCCATCAAAATTTTCCACCTTATGGAGCGGCTTACATGACTGGCTAAAGCAAGGATAATGATGGGAATTACGATTGTGTAATTTGCATTTGTAAGGGCGAACTTAAATTTTGACAATTCCTCTGGCGTCATTTTACTAAACTGCCACCAAATCAAAAAAATACCTCCTCCTAAAAAAATGACATACTGAAGTATTAAACCTAATTTTTTTTGCATAATATGTTACTGCTTACAAAGTAAAACCAAACATTCAGTAAAACTAAAAAAAGATATTTCGATTATCCGGTTACTCTTTCTCTTTTATCAATAGGTTATCAATTAACCTGACACCATTTAAAAATGCTGCAACTAAAATTACAATACCTGTTTTTCCATTCCAGTCATTCAGAAGTTGCAAACTATCTGCATTGCATATTTCAACATAATCAACTTTAAAACCTTTCGCTGTTAAAGATGCTATGGCGTTTTGTTTAAGGTTGTTAAGGTCTCCGGGTTTTATATTATTTTTTATAAATTGAAGGGTTAAAAATATGTTAACTGCCAACAATCTATCTTCCGGAACCAACCTTAAATTTCTGCTGCTCATTGCAAGACCATCAGGCTCTCTTTGCGTAGGACAAATGATGATTTGCAATGTTGGATAGGTCGTAGCAGCCATCTTGTTTAAAACCATGCATTGTTGAAAATCTTTTTGACCAAGGTATAATTTGTGAGGGGAAATAATTTCAAGCAGCCGATACACTACCTGGCATACGCCTTGAAAGTGGCCGGGACGATATTTGCCATCAAGAATTGTTTCAATAAATCCCAGATCAAAATGCGCAAGATTTTCTATTCCGTTTGGATACATTTCATCAACGGTTGGCAAAAACAATATACTACACCCTGCTTTTTCTAAAAGGTAAATATCCTGTTCAATTGTAACTGGATATTTTTCAAAATCTTTAGCATCGTTAAACTGTGTTGGATTTACAAAGATGCTGCAAACCACCAAATCGTTTTCAGTTTTAGCTTTTGTTATTAACGAAATATGCCCGCTATGTAATGCCCCCATCGTTGGCACAAAACCAATTGATGAAACGGTTTTAGTTAACGCTGACAAGTAACTTTTAATATCATTGACCTTCTTTAATATAATCATTTTGCCTTTTATTATACCCCAAATCTACGTGGATATTGATTTTAAGAAAATTACTGTAACTTTGCGACCCTTAAGGAAATCCATTCTGACTTAAAATAATCAATCACAAATGTCAACAAAAAAAAGAATTTTATTTATTGCCAATGAAATGTCTCCTTATGTAGAACTTACAGAGTTCGCTGAGATTATTAATAAATTGGCAGTAAAAGCGAATGATAGTGGAATGGAAGTCAGGTGTATCATGCCGCGTTTTGGTATCATCAACGAACGAAGGCATCGGTTGCATGAAGTGGTACGGTTATCGGGCATTAATGTATCTATTGATGGAGATGATTACCCCCTTGTTATAAAGGTTGCTTCCCTGCCCAATGCAAGATTACAGGTTTATTTTCTTGATAATGAAGATTTTTTCAAGCGCAAGACCATCTTTAATGATGAAAATGAAAAGTGGTATGATGACAATGGATTACGAACTGCCTTGTTTTGTAAAGGAGCGCTTGAAACGGTAAAGAAATTTGGCTGGCCTCCAGATATTATTCATTGCAGCGGCTGGATGACCGGATTAATACCCATGTTTATTAAAGCTGCTTATAAAAAAGAACCGGTATTTAGCAACTGTAAAGTGGTTTACACAATTGGACAAACAACTTTTAAGGAAAAGCTGGGTGCAGATTTTCTTAAACTGGCTTCCATAAATGATAATGTAACAAAAAAAGAACTGGAGTTTTTTAAAGACATCAACAATGTGGCAATGTTTAGAGGCGGTGCAGCTTTTGCAGATGCAGTTACATTTGGCGCCGAAAAGGTAGATAAGAAATTGGTTGAAGAATTTAGTAAAATAAAGGGTAAAAAAACCTTGCCGTTTAATCCGGAAAGTGATTTAACAGACTATTTACAATTATATAACGACCTTGCTAAATAGATTATTTACAACCCTTTTTAATTAAATATTGTTTTTGTGCAAAGAAAATTTTTCCTGTTTGTTTCTGCCGTTAGTTTTTTTTCGTTTTTTTTCTGGAGTTGTACTAAAATTGATACCACTCAAATTGGCGCCGATCTTATACCTGCCGTTGATAATGTTCACACTTTTGCAGATACACTTAATGTAATTGGAACACAAGGTGTATTGTCAGCAGACACAACAAGAATTGGAATTAATGACCTGCAGGTATTAGGTACCATTAACAACGATCCACTTTTTGGCAAAACCAATGCAAATATTTACCTGCAGTATAAGCCAATATTTTTTCCTTATTATTTTGGAAATTCCAAAGATACTATTGGGCAATCATTTGCACCGGCAGGCACAGGTTATGATTCCGTAGTGCTTTGCCTTTCTTACAAAGGTTTTTACGGAGACTCCACTAAACCTCAACATCTTAAAGTTTTTGAGCTGGACCAAGCTGAAACAAATTTTAAATTTGATTCAATTTATCAGACTAATTACCACCCATTAATTTCGCCAACAAATTTAATAGGAGAAGTAACGGTTACACCAACAGATTTAAAGAACTATACTTTTTTAGACAATGGAAAAGATTCGGCCCATTATCAAATTCGGATACCGTTGAACAAAGCATTTTTTGATAAAATTCTTTCAAACTACGATTCAAGTGAAAATAAGCCCTTTCATTCAGATTCTCTTTTTACCAGTATTTTTAAAGGCTTTGCTGTGGAAGCCAATGGGGGATCAGATGCAAAAGGTTTATTTTATATTAATTTAACTGACATCAATACACGGATAGAAATTCATTATCGCAGAAAAAATGTTACTCCAATTGATACACTGCATTCATCGTGGGCTGTAGTATCTACAACAAGTACTACAGTCAAGAAATCTGCAACCGCTAATTTTATTAACAGAGATAGATCGGGTTCGCAATATGCAAACAGGCCTTCATCTTCTGATGAATTATTTATACAGGCAACCCCGGGTACATATGCAACACTTCAAATTCCCGGCTTAAGTCTTTTAGATAACCGCATTATTCACAGAGCTGAATTAATTATTGAAGAAATTGCTCCTTCCACCCCTTTATTACCCGAGCCATCTTATCTGTATTTGGATGTTGTTGATACAGGAACAACCTGGAAATATAAACCACTGCCTTACGATTTAAGTCCCAATGCGTATTATAACCCTAACTCAAGCACATTGCCATTTTATCCAACTAACGGCATAGATCATGCTTATTTTGGAGGTAGTCCGATTCCAAAAACTGATCCTTTAACCGGCAAACTTACCTATTCCTACATATTCAATATCTCCAGGTATGTTCAAAATATAGTTACAAAGCATGAGTTAAGCTATAGTCTCAGATTATCGGCACCGTACGAATTGTTTTACTATGGCTATATCTACTCGTTTAGTAACCTGCTTAGCTATGGTGGTGTTAAGATCGGTAATGGAAACAACCCTAATTATAAATTAAGGCTACATATAGTGTACTCAAAAATTTAAAAAATAATCAAAAGCTTCTATTAAAACGGGAGCTTTTTTATTTACATACACACGCTTATCTTTGCAACTCAAAAAATAAAACTATATGCCGTATTTGTTTACATCAGAGTCCGTAAGTGAAGGACATCCGGATAAAGTAGCTGACCAAATTAGTGATGCTTTAATAGATAACTTTTTAGCATTTGACCCCAATAGTAAAGTGGCTTGTGAAACACTGGTAACAACCGGACAGGTTGTATTAGCCGGAGAAGTTAAGAGCAAAGCTTACCTGGATGTACAGGAAATTGCCAGGGGGGTTATCCGTAAAATTGGGTACACCAAAAGTGAATATATGTTTGAGGCAAATTCATGTGGTATCATTTCGGCTATTCACGAACAATCTGCTGATATTAACCAGGGAGTAGACAGAAAGAAAAAAGAAGAACAAGGTGCTGGTGATCAGGGAATGATGTTTGGTTATGCAACCAACGAAACAGAAAATTACATGCCACTGGCGTTGGATCTTGCCCATTTTATTTTATTGGAATTAGCGGCCATCAGAAGAGAGAACACAGCAATTAAATATTTGCGTCCGGATGCAAAAAGCCAGGTAACATTGGAATATGATGACAATAACCAGCCAATACGCATTGATGCCATTGTTGTTTCAACACAGCATGATGATTTTGGAAAAGACGAAACGATGTTGGCTAAAATTAAAAAAGACATCATCAATATTGTTATTCCAAGGGTAAGAACAAAGTATCCAAAATACGATCATCTTTTTACCAATAAAATAAAATACCACATTAATCCTACGGGCAAGTTTGTAATTGGCGGGCCTCATGGAGATACCGGTTTAACAGGCCGTAAAATTATTGTGGATACCTATGGCGGCAAAGGTGCTCATGGTGGTGGAGCTTTTAGTGGTAAAGATCCAAGTAAAGTAGATAGAAGTGCAGCGTATGCAACAAGGCATATTGCAAAAAATTTGGTAGCAGCAGGTTTGTGCGATGAAATATTGGTACAGGTTAGCTATGCCATTGGTGTAGCACAACCAACCAGCATTAATGTGGTTACTTATGGTACTGCCAAAGTAAGTTTAACTGATGGCGAAATTGCAAAAAAGATAATGAGCATGCCTTGCTTTGATATGCGCCCTTATTTTATTGAGCAACGTTTAAAATTACGCAACCCTATTTACAGTGAAACTGCAGCTTACGGACACATGGGGCGTAAGAACGAAGTGGTAGAAAAAATATTTACTTCTCCCTATGGTAAATCTATCAAAAAGAAAGTAGAGTTATTTACCTGGGAAAAACTGGATGCAGTTAAGGATGTAAAAAAGGCTTTTGGATTAAAATAGTCCTACAGATAACTTCCTTTAAGAAGTGCTTTACAAGACCATAAGTTTGAAAGAGCTTATGGTTTTTTATTATTTTCAATAAAACGTAATTTTGAATTGTGAAAAATTTTAGACAACAACAACATCGTCCAAAAAAAAACTCATTGGTAATTGGTCGCTCTGCGGTTATAGAAGCAATGCAATCGGGTAAACAATTAGAAAGAATTTACCTGCAAACCACCATACATGGTGCGGTGGTAGATGAAATACGGACTTTGGCGGAGAAAAATTTAGTACCGATAAATAAAGTGCCTGTAGAAAAATTAAACAGTTTCAATATTAGTAACCACGAAGGTTGTGTAGCATTGATCAGTAAAATTCAGTACCAGAATTTGCAGGATGTAATTTCATTTGTTGTTGAAAAGGGAGAAGTGCCTTTGTTTCTTATTTTAGATGGTATCACAGATATTAGAAATATAGGAGCCATTGCAAGAAGTGCTTTTTGTTTTGGCGTTAACGGTATCATTATCCCGGATAAGGGGGTAGGCGCTTTAAATGAGGATGCTATTTTAACCTCTGCGGGTGCCCTCGAAAAAATGGCAATATGCCGGGTAAATAGTTTAATGAAAACAGTAGATGAGTTGCACCTGAACGGCATAAAAGTTTTTGCAAGTGAAATGACAGCCACTAAAAAAGTTTTTGAACTTGAACTTAGTGAGCCATGTGCAATTGTAATGGGGGGAGAGGAGCATGGTGTTTATCAACCGCTGATGAAAATTTGCGATGACCAGTTTCAAATACCAATGGTTACAGATTTTGATTCCTTAAATGTATCAGTTGCAACGGGCATTATTTTGTACGAAGTAATGAAGCAAAGAAGTTTGTAAAAATAACAAGTACAGTTTATTCAAAATAAGAACCATCGGCTGTTTTAACAGAAGAAGAAACATTCGATTCAATGGTTTTTATTTCTTCCGGGGTAAAGTAGCGCCATTTACCAGCCGGTAAGCTGGCAAGGGTAATATTCATAATACGCACCCTCTTTAAAGTTTGTACATTGTAACCCAAAACCTGGCACATTCTCCTTATCTGGCGGTTTAATCCTTGTACTAAAATTATACGAAACCGATTTTTACCTTCTTGTTTTACCACACATTTTTTTGTTACCGTGTCTAAAATTTTAACCCCATTACCCATCTTGTGAATAAATTCCCCGGTGATAGGTTTATCAACTGTAACAACATATTCCTTTTCATGGTTATTTCCTGCTCTTAATATTTTATTTACAATATCACCATCATTGGTTAAAAATATTAATCCTTCAGAAGGTTTGTCCAGTCTGCCTACGGGAAATATCCTGCTTTTATAATTGATAAAAGAAATGATATTGTCTCTGTCTTTAAGATCTGTAGTGCAGGTAATGCCGACAGGTTTATTAAAAACCATGTATACTATTTTATCTTTCTTTTTAAGTGGCTCCCCATCAACCTCCACAATATCTCCCGGTAATACCCTGTTGCCTTTAATGGCCACCTGATCGTTAATGGTAACCCTTCCCTGGTCAATATATTTATCCGCTTCCCGCCTGGAGCAGAAACCGGTTTCACTAATGTATTTATTAAGACTCTTATCCATTTTTATATGCTCAAAAGTAAGGCATTCCTAGTAGGTAGATAATTATTAATGATGCATTTCTATCATATATTTTAATTAAAAAATTATACTATAAACTAATATTTTGTGCATGGCTTACTTTTTTTGTTTCAGGTAAAACAAAAAATCCAAAGCTTCGTTTGCTTTGTATTTAAAATATCAGGAATGATTATTGTTATTACATCAATCTAACAACAGATAATTATAATATGAAAAAAATAACTTTTTATTTTACCTTTTTATTCTTCGCAGGTTTTGCACAGGCGCAACGTGTACGTTTAACAACTTTTGCCGGAATAAGTAACTACCAGGGAGATTTACAGGATAAAAAATTTACTTTTCAACAAGCTCATTTTGCAGCTGGTATCGGACTTTCGTATGAAATAACTGAACAGTTATATTTAACCGGAAATATTAAGTTGGGTAAATTAAGCGGGGATGATAAAAAAGAAACCAAAAATATCAACCGTAATTTAAATTTCAGCAGCCCTTTATCCGAATTTCATCTTGGTGTTGAATATGATTTAGTAAATTTAAATGAACGGCCTTTAACGCCCTATTTATTTACAGGCGTTGCTGTTTACAGTTTTAATCCCTACACGTTCGACTCATCAGGTAGAAAGACTTATCTGCAGGCATTGGGTACAGAAGGACAGGGCTTTTACAACGGACGTACAAAATATAACCTTACCCAAATTTCCATCCCTTTTGGAGGTGGTGTAAAATTAGCGGTAAACGAAAATGTACGTATTGGTTTTGAAATTGGGTTTAGAAAATTATTTACAGATTATATAGATGATGTAAGTACAAGCTATGCAGATGAGGCATTACTAATTGCCAATAATGGACAAATTGCCGCAAACCTTGCTTTTAGAGGCAGTGAATTAAAAACAGGTTTATCCTATCCTGCTGCAGGTGCCCGACGGGGGAATGCCGGAAGTAAAGATTGGTATTATTTTTCCGGGGTATCAGTAAGTTTCCGCTTAGGTGCCACTGAAAATAATAGAAATGGAGGAGTAGGCAGAACCGCCTGCCCTGCAAGCGTTTATTAATCCTGCTTAAATTATATCATAAAAACTATTCTACCGGTTTTGTGTTTTACTTTTACACAGAAACCTATTTTGAATGGCATATAATTCTTTAGAAGCATGTTTACTCGATCTGGAAGCAAACAGGCAATTAATTCGTATAAAGGAAGAGGTTGATCCACACCTCGAAATGGCTGCCATTCATTTAAGGGTACACGAAGCCGGAGGCCCGGCATTATTATTTCAACAGGTAAAAGGAAGTAAATTTAGGGCAGCCTCTAATATCTTTGGCACAATAGAGCGCAGCAAATTTATTTTTAGAGATACTTTATCGCTGGTTCAGCAATTAATTGAATTGAAAAATGAACCCATCAAAGCCATTAAAAACCCAATCAAAAATTTTTCGGCAGGCCTGGCAGCATTAAAAGCATTGCCATTAAAAAATCCCATAAGCAAGCCTGTATTATTTCAACAAATACAAATAGAGGATATACCCCAAATTAAGCACTGGCCAATGGATGGAGGAGCCTTTGTAACACTGCCACAGGTGTATACAGAAGATATTGAACAGCCGGGCATACTAAATGCCAACCTCGGAATGTACCGCATTCAACTTTCGGGAAACGAATATGTAACAAATAAAGAAATTGGCTTGCATTACCAGCTGCACCGTGGCATTGGTGTTCACCAAACCAAGGCCAATAAAAAAGGATTGCCTTTAAAAGTAAGCATATTTGCAGGCGGTCCGCCCTCGCATAGTGTGGCGGCTGTTATGCCTTTACCGGAAGGAATCAGCGAGATGACTTTTGCAGGTGTATTGGGAGCCAGAAGATTTCGGTATACTTATGTTGATGGATATTGTGTAAGTACCGACGCTGATTTTGTAATAACCGGAGAAGTATATCCCGGCGAAAATAAACCCGAAGGACCTTTTGGTGACCACCTCGGCTATTATAGTTTGAAACATGATTTTCCGTTGATGAGGGTGCACAAGGTATTTGCAAAAAAAAATGCCATCTGGCCGTTTACAGTGGTAGGCCGCCCGCCACAGGAAGATACCAGTTTTGGTGAGTTAATACACGAGTTAACAGGCAGTGCTGTGCAGGCTGAAATACCCGGTTTAAAACAAGTGCATGCTGTAGATGCAGCGGGCGTGCATCCGTTGTTGTTAGCCATAGGCAGTGAGCGGTATACGCCTTATACGCCCACCAAACAACCTGCTGAAATTTTAACCATTGCCAATCATATTTTAGGTACGGGGCAGTTAAGCCTCGCCAAGTTTTTATTTATAACTGCAGATGATAGTAATAAGCTTGGCACCAATAACATTCAGTTATACCTCGAATTTATTTTGCAACGGATTGTGCTTACCAGGGACATTCATTTTTACACAAACACTACCATTGATACGTTGGATTATTCAGGAACAGCGTTAAATACAGGCAGCAAAGTAGTAATAGCCGCTTATGGTGAAATCATTAGAACACTTGCCACTGAAGTACCAGGTTGCCTAAAAGAATTACAGCAATTTGAGGCTGCTAAACTGGTAATGCCCGGAATAGTTGCGTTGCAAACAAACCCTTTTTTAAATTATGAAGCGGCAACAAGGGAGCTGGAAATTTTAAACAGCCAGTTACAAAATAAAATAACGGAGTTGGCTAATGTTCCAATAATTGTTGTTTGTGATGATGCCGGTTTTGTAAGCGAAAAGCTGCGTAATTTTTTATGGGTCACTTTTACCCGTTGCAATCCATCGCATGATATGTATGGCATTAACAGCGCCACCATTAATAAACACTGGGGATGCAAAGGGCCGCTGGTATTTGATGCCAGGATAAAGCCACACCATGCGCCGCCTGTTATAACAGATTCATTAATCGATAAAAAAATTGACAAACTTTTTAATAAAGGAGGAAGTCTTTATAATATCTTACCCTAATAATTGATACAATAAATATGAAACTGATAAAATTAATAGCACTGCTGATAGTTTTTAACTCGTGCAAGGCACAACCCAAATTGCCGGCGTTAACAATTAATAAAAATGACAATTCGCTGCTTTGGCAGGTAAGTGGCAACGGGCTTACACAACCATCGTACCTGTTTGGTACTTTTCATTTAATGTGCAAAAGCGATATTCAGTTTAGCAGCCAGTTAACCAGTGCAGTTAGCCGATCTGAAAAAGTGTATATGGAAATGGATATGGACGACCCTGCTACAATGTTAGGTGGCTTGTTGCTGATGAATATGAAAGAAGGCAAAACTTTAAAACAATTATATACGGCCGAAGAATATAAAAAAATAGAAACTTATTTTAACGATTCGCTGCATATGCCGCTATCATTTATACAAAGTATGAAACCCTTTTTTTTGGAAGCGCTGTTGTATCCTAAAATGATGCCTTGCAAAACCATTTCGGGGGTAGAGGAGGAACTGGTGAAAGTGGCAAAATTGCAAAAGAAAGAAATTAAGGGGCTTGAAACAATGGAATTTCAGGCAGGGGTATTTGACAGTATCCCCTACGAAGAGCAGGCAAAAGAATTATTGAAATCAATTGACAGCATGGCGGCCAGCAAGAAAGATTTTGACACCATGCTGAATGTATATAAAAGCCAGCGGATAAATGAAATTGAAAAATTATTTACAAAAACAGAAGCAGGTTTGCAAGAGCACCAGGACCTGTTATTAAACGACCGTAACAAAAACTGGGTGGCACAATTAAAAACAATTATGAAAACTAACCCCGTGTTTGTTGCAGTGGGTACCGGGCACCTTGTTGGTAAACAGGGGTTGATTGCATTATTGCGAAAAGAAGGTTATACCGTAAAACCCTTGCTAAATCAATAACTACAATCTCCCCTCTATAAAAATAAGGGCCTTATTCAGGCGAGTTTCAATAAAAATGCTACAGCGTATAGATTATATCCACAATACAAAAGCCGCTGTTATCAGCGGCTTTTGTATAAAATATTTAAATGTGCCAAGTGCCGTTTCAACGGCTGCTACAGGTGTACTAAAACTGCTCGAGCTTGTTAAAAAAGAAATCTCCTTCAATTAAAGCATTGGCATCACTATCACTTCCGTGAATGGCATTTTCGCCAATAGATGCAGCATATAATTTACGGATGGTACCTTCGGCTGCCTGCGCAGGATTGGTAGCACCAATCAATATTCTAAAATCATCTACCGCATTTTCTTTTTCTAAAATAGCCGCAGCAATAGGGCCGCTGCTCATAAATTCTACTAATTCACCGTAAAAAGGCCTTTCTCTGTGAACAGCATAAAATTCACCCGCTTTTTCAGGAGAAAGGTGCAACATTTTTAATGCTACAATTCTAAACCCTGCACCGTTTATTTTTTCTAAAATTGCTCCGGTGTACCCTTTTTTGGTTGCATCCGGTTTAATCATTGTAAATGTTCTGTTACCCATAATATGAATTTTGAGGCGTAAAGATAACCGGTTTTTGAGTTACCGGTTTTAAATATTGAGTTAAAAGATTTTATTTTTTGTGTGGGGCAGGTAGTTAGCCAAAAGTTAATATAAAACAGAAAACGGAAAACTAAAAACTTTCAATTACTTTTGCGCCGCTTTATGCAATCACTCAATCAAATATTTCCCTTACTGTCGCAGCCACACAAGGTTGTAATAACTACCCACCAAAAACCGGATGGAGATGCCATGGGCTCTTCTTTAGGGTTGTATAATTTTTTAGTACAGTTTGGCCATACCGTTACTGTTATTTCTCCCACCAACTGGGCCAGTTTTTTAAACTGGATGCCGGGCACCAAAAATGTGTTGGATTACGAAAGGCATACCGAAGAAGCCGACAAGGCAATTGCAGCAGCTGAATGGATATTTTGCCTTGATTTTAATACGCTTGGACGTACCAAACGGATGGAAGAAAAACTGGGTGCTGCCACAGGCCAAAGAATATTGATTGATCATCACCAGGAACCACAGGTTGATATGTTTGCTTACGGCGAAAGTGATACCACTAAAAGTTCAACCTGCGAAATGGTGTACGATTTTATTGTAGCAAGTGGGCAGGATGATAAAATTAATGCCACCGTTGCAGAATGCCTGTATGCAGGCGTAATGACAGATACAGGTTCATTTCGTTTTTCGTTAACCTCAGCCAATGTGCACAAAATGGTGGCACACCTTAAAGAAAAAGGATTGGATCATGGGCCGGTGCACGAAGCCTTGTACGATAACTTTCTCGAAAACCGTTTTCGTTTTTTGGGCAACGTGTTGCTTAACAGAATGGAAGTATTTTACGAATACAACACTGCACTAATTGCAATACCACAAGCCGATTTAATTAAATACAATATAAAAACCGGCGATACAGAAGGGTTGGTAAACTATCCATTAAGTATACAGGGCATAAAACTTGCAGCCATTATTATAGACAGGGGAGAAGAGCGCAAAAGTTCTTTTAGAAGTAAGGGTGGTTTTGATG
>JANXSR010000351.1 GCA_025352625.1 Ferruginibacter sp. | reverse complement strand
TAATACAATACAATTTTAAAAAATGGACAAAACACTAGGCACCGTTAAGTTTTTCAATTCTGAAAAAGGATTCGGTTTTATCAAGCATGATGATTCTAACAAAGAAACTTTCGTACATGTTAGCGGATTAATCAATGACATTAAAGAAGGCGACCATGTAGAATTTGATCTGCAGGAAGGTAAAAAAGGTTTAAATGCCGTTAACGTTAAACTGATCTAATAGAACATATTGATCTTTGTTAAGAAAGGTATTGGGCTGCTAATTTTTTAGCAGCCCTTTTTTTATTCTTATTTTCACTTTTCCTACTATCAGAAAATGGACTACGTGATAATAGCTTAACAGCGAAAATCCTGTTAAAACAAAATGTATGTGGTAATTGTAATTAAATTTGCATTTCAAATTAAAAAAAATATGAAAAAAATATTCGTAGTCTTTTTGTCGGCGATTTCTTTTACGACGTTTGCCCAATCAACCACAGGAAAAATTGTTGTTAAAAAGGGGCAGCATTTTATTGTTGAATCAAGTACAGATGGTGTGGCTAATCTTGATATGATGGGCCAAAGTATGGAAATGAAAATTGGTAGTACAACTAAAGTTACCGCAGATATAAAAGATACAAAAGACAATATCTATACTATCACCCAAACCCTTACAAGCATAAAATCAAGCTTTAGCGGAATGGGACAAGAGAAATCTTTTGATAGTGATAAAAAAGAAGACATGAGTGGTGAAGCAGGCACACTGTATAAAGACAAAATTAATATTCCCAAAGATGTGGTAATAACCAATGAAGGAAAAGCCATTGCTGGAGCAGCCACACTGGATACCAGTATTAAAAAGGACGAAAACCCTATGGGTGCCATTATGGATATGATGGGTGGAGGGCAAGACAATGTTGCTACCGCTTTATTTTTAGTAATCCCCGGTGGTAAAAAAGCTGGCGACACCTGGCAGGACAGTACTACCAGCGAAGGAGCAAAAATGAAAAGAACTTTTACTTTACATTCCATTGCAAATAAGGAAGCTGCCATTACAGTATATACTATTATGGATATTAATAAAACAATGCAGGCACAGGGTATGGATATGAATGCCGTAATGACCAGCAAAATTAATGCTGAGATATTGGTTGACGTAATCAGTAACCTGCAAAAAGAAAATAAAAGTACTATGGACGTAACAGGTACAATTGATATTATGGGTCAATCTGTACCTATAACATCAAAAGCCACTTCAATAACTACAGTTAAGAATTTATAAAATAAGAAGCCTGTAGAAGAGCCGCTGTTTCACAAACAGCGGCTCTTTTATTATAGCATCTTTTTAACTGCGCCGGTTATTTTTAAGGAATGAACATTCTGAATAAAAAGCACCAAACTTACATCTTTGAGTGAAACATTTAAAGGTATCGGCAAAATACAGCTCCCCTCCATTTTTGCCGAAGATGAAACAATACTTCTAACTACATTATAACTCGTAAGCATTGCACCATCATTTTCTCCTGCCTTAATTTTTGTGCTTGCTTTATTTTGAACTAATAATGCAAGGATACTACTGTTAGTAATATTACCCGCTGCGGAATATTGAATAGCAATTTTATCTCCCGCTATTTCATTGCTTTTTATGGTAATAGTTGCCGATGGTGTTTCCCCAGTTGCCTTCGCTACTGCCTCAGCAATTTTATTTTCATCGCTACCGAGCATTTCTGCTGTTCCGTTAATTATTACCTGAGGTGTATAAACCGAACTATTTGAAAACAATGGTGCATACTGCCGCTGCCGCTGTGAATATCCGCCGGTACTAAAAGAATCTTTCCATCCCAACCGATTCCAGTAATCTACATGAAAAGAAAGTGCAATAATATTACTCTTGTTTTGGGCCGCATATTTACCTAATAATTCATCTGCCGGCGGACAACTGCTGCACCCCTGTGAAGTAAACAACTCCATAACAGCAAAGCCATTTGTTACCACAGCTGTATTAGCGGGTATTGATTGTTTTTTTAAATTGGAAGAAGTTGTTGTAATTACAATTCCTGTTGCCACGATAAAAGCTAAAAGAATAAAAAATAATCTTTTCATCTGTTTTCTTTTAAGTTACGTAATACAATAAAATCAGGTTGCAGATAATTTAGTATTAACATTTTGTTTGTACAGATACCGGTAGCCTATTGCTCCTATAAAACTAATAGCAGCAATAATTAGCCACAAATAGAAAAATCCAATAGCCTGCACAATCTGCGTACCACTACTGCTGCCTATTACCTGTGCAACACTCCATGCCATGGTGTATAAAGCGGCGTATTGACCACGGTTATTTTCAGTACTTCTGCCAATGTAATAACTATTCATAAAAGGCATGGAAATCATCTCTGCAATGGTAATAAAAAACATAAATATCAATGCAATTAAAAAGCCATGTACAAATGAAATATTTAAAAGCAAAAAAGAAATTGCCATTACCATTGTTCCATAAGACATCAATACCAGGTAAGCTTTCCTTCCTTCTAACTTAAACACAAGCACCATTTCAACAACGGCTATCATTAAACCATTTAATGACATTACAATACCAATTAAAAACTCGTTCAACAATAGCCCTTCTTTAAAATACAAGGGAACTGTTGTAAACAACTGAAAGAAACAGATTGCAAATAATACCTGTAATCCTAAGAAAATTAAAAACGGTTTATCCCTGTATGGAGTAGTTGCAATAGCTTCTGCATGTTTTGGTTTTGAATATTGTAGTTTCTTTTGTTGGTTGAGAGAAATTTTGGGAAGTATGGCAAGTAATAAAAATGCTGCAAGGATATTCGTACACCCATCAACCCAAAATAATAAATTGTAATTGATAGATGCCAGTAAACCACCCAAAGCACTGCCAATGCCCCAACCTAAATTTATTGCCAGCCTGTTAAGAGCAAATGATTGTGTTCTACTTTTGGCAGTGCTATAAAATGCAATTGCAGATGTATTTGCCGGACGAAAAGCTTCATTTACAATACTTAAAAAAAAAGTACAAATGCAAATAGCCATGTAAGACTGCATTTGCCCCAACACAATAAATAAAATACCTCCTAAAAGTAAAGATGAAAACTGGGTGTAATAAAATCCAAAACGGTCGCTTATTTTACCGCCTGCAAAAGCACCTGCCAATGAACCCAATCCATAAATGGCTACCACCCAACCACCCTGTTGCATTGTATAGCCAATATGGTGGCAATACAATGTCATAAAAGCAAGTACCATTGTACCGCTCCTGTTGATGAGCATTACGATAGATAACAGCCACATTTTTCGGGAGAGGCCTGCGTAAGCATCCTTGTATAAATTGATAGTTGTGTTGAGCATAATTAAATGAGGCGTAAAGATATTTATTTACGTCTCCATTTTATAAAACTTATTAATTGCAGATTCATTTCTCTTTAGCTGTAGTTTAGGTAAGCACTTTATTAATCCAATATCTACTACAGTAGGCTGTCCGCTAAAAGTATAGGATAACAGCAGACAATACAAGATTTTTCCAAACCTCATGTACCATGGTCCATCTGGAAAAATCTTGTGTTACTTTTCCCATCGTAAGATTAATTTTCACCGCACCCCCAAATTTTATTTCCTTTTTAAAAACACATTCTTCTCTAAAAATAACAGGGCCAATATGATTGTGCATCATTACCTGCGGGGTAAGCCCATGCTCGTTCATAAAGGAAATTCAACAGTAAGCACTAAAATCATAATAGGCCGAATGCCTGAGATGAAAGTTAGGATCCAGGTCGCTCCAGCGAATTTCTATCTGTTTAAAATAATCAGTCATATACTTTATATAAAGCAACAAAAGTAAATTAAAAAGCACCCTGAAGAATCAGGATGCTTTACCGAAACCAACCTTACCGATTAATTAAAGATTCAACGTTTTATCTTTCGGATATTTAACACTGTAGCTGATACGTAGTTTTTTAACTTCGCCTGAAGCAAGATGTAGTTTCCAGTTTAGTACACCTGTTTCTTCATTTATTGCAGCACCGCTACTCTCCAGCAATTCCACTTCTATTTCTTTATTTTGAGATAAAGGATATTGATCTTTAAGCAACATATTAATAGCTTCCTTTTTATTATTTTTTACTGTTATCTCGTAAGTAAATACCTGCTTTTTATTGCTGCCTAAAAATTTAACACTGCTAAAGTCCATCAGTTTTTCTCTTTTCACCACTACCCTTTTATCCCTGCCCATGGTAAGATTCAATGTATCCTGGGTAGAAGCTGGATCTATGAATGACTTGCCAATATAAGTTCCTTCAAAAATGATATTGGCTTCGCCGGGTAAAAGGTTCAGCTTTTCCCAATCCACAATCTGGGCCAGCAGAAATACTTCTTTATCTAATTTCGGCACTGAATAAAACTGGTAAGTGGCAGGCACTTCGTATTCCTTTAATACAGCCGTTTGTGCTTTGCCGTTGGTAGGTACATCATAGGGTAGGTCTATATCAAAAGTTACATTTAATTCTTTATCAGAAACAGTAATGTAATCATCGAGGCCGTCTTTTAGGGTAACTATCTTAACTCCATTGCTTGCCCGTGAGCCATATATGTTGATTGCTGCCGCACCCCCTACCTCCTGGATATTTTTAATGGCACTTTTTCTTATTTTAGTAAATTCTGATACTGACATTTCCGCACCATTTACAACATACAATGGAGTATTATCCTTTTCCCTGAATGAAGAATTTTCTTCTCCTTTAGCAGTGCCATAACCTATTACTACTACTTCATTTAACTGACTTGAAGAATTAAGTCCGGGTATTGTATTCTGCATTGCCAACGATTTATTATAATAATTTACCGGATTGATATAACTCAAAAACCAGGTATTAAACAAGGGGGCATTACCAGCTTGGCTGGGTACGGAAGTAGATAAACTTAGTTTCACCTGCTTCCAGTCAATACCCGTTGTTTGAAATATTTTAGAACGGTAAATTATTTTTAAAGGTGCGGTAATATTTTCTGCACGCAGGTCATAAAACGGTACCCAGTAAGCATTTTGTGTGATGTAGGAAATTGTAAAATCATATTTACCCGCAACAGCACAATTCAATTGCAATATTAATTTGCCGGATGACCGGGTATTTTTCTTTTGCTCCTCTGCTATCTGTTCATTTAATTTTTCAAGTTGCTCAACTAGCTTTTTTTGTTTTTGATTTAAGCCGGCAAGTTCATTCTGTAGTTCTGTTGATTTGATTTTATAATACTCCATCAGCTTCATTAACTCTGCCACACTTAGTCCGGTTTGCGAGCCTTTAATTTCTTTATTTGCCTTTAATACACTCAGTAATTCATTTGTAATATTGATGGCTGTTTTTGTTCTTTCCAGGTTACTGTTTACCCTTTCAACAGAATCATCGAGTAACCGGATGGCAGGTGTTTTTATTTCATCTTTTAAATAATCTGTGCTAAACTCAACACCCATAACAGTTACATTACCGTTGCAATTTACCTGAATGCTGCTGGCATCAAGGGCATTGCTAATATCTTCAATGATGAGTTCGTTGTTTCCTTTTGCCAGTTGCGCTTTTGCCTGGTGGTTCATTTCGGCACCTACCCGGTAAACGGTTACTGCATTGAGGGTTGCTTTAACTGTATTGCCATTGTCATCTTTTGCAGTAGCAGAGATCATGCAAAGGAGAGTACATACAAAGAAGATAATTTTTTTCATGTTAATCTGTTTTTTTTGAACAGATGCAATGATGAAATGGATTACATAAAGGCGGGGGAATATTTCAAATTATTACAAGCACAAAAAATCCTTCCCCAATTAAGGAGAAGGATTGTATCATCTAATTACTATTAATTACTTTGTTCGGTATCTTTTTTCTTTGCAATTTCTTCCAACAATTTTAAGCCAAGTAGTCCACTGATAGGACCGTTAGCACCATCGCCTCCGCCGCCAATTAAAATATCGGGCATTATTTTTATATTTTGTGTGCCGATGGCTTCCATTACTTTTAATTGCGTAAAGTTGTTACCACCCATTGCCTCAACAGAAAGCTTGTAAGATTCCGCATTTGATTTACCAATTGCCAAAATCTTCTCAGCTTCTGCGTTACCTGTTAACGTAATCTGTTCTGCATTGGCCTTCGCCAGCAATTCAATTTGTTCTGCATTAGCCTTTGCCAATACACGTATTTTTTCTGCATCCCCATTCGCCAAAAGTCTTAACCTGTCAGCTTCTGCAGTAGATTGCAATCGCACACTATTGGCTTCACCGGTAGCTTTTTTTACAGAGGCATCAGCAATACGTTCTGCAATCAACACACCCTGGTCGGCTTTTACAATTTCCTTTTGTATGTCTGCAATGGCGGTTTCCTTTTCCAAAGTCTGCCTTGTTTCCTGGGCCTTCATTTCTGTTTCGTAGGTAACTTTTTGTTCTTCGGCAATTTTGCGGTCAGTTAATGTTTTCATTAAACTCTCCGGTGGCACAATGTCACCTATCAGTGTGTCTACGCCATTCACATTGTATTGATCCAGCACTCTGCCAATGTGCAGCCTTGCAGATTCCTGGCGTTCTTTACGGGTGCCTAAAAACGCAATTACATCGCTATCCTGTGCACTGTTACGGAAGTAGTTGCCAATGGTTGGTTCCAATACCTGGCTTACCAAGTTGTTCATGTTACCAAAACGGGCAATTACTTTTGGCGCTTCTGTAGTAGGAATATGTATGATTTGCGATACGTCCAAATTAAAAGGGAAACCATCTTTACTTCGCACCGTAATGGTAGATAAATGCTTATCTAACTGATGGCTTTCACTTCTTGCATTGGCCCAGTTAAGCACCAGGTTGGTAGTAGGCACCAATTCAACCTTCATGATAAAAGGATTGATAGGATATTTACCAGGGCCCAACGGCTCAGCCCAAACGCCTTTACTTCCCCTTGCCACAATATTTCCATGTTTAAATTCTACTCCACTCAGGTCAACACCTTCGTTACCTACATAGCTTATTACCACACCAACATGGCCAATAGCTATCTCTGTCATGCTTACCATTTCTACTTTTGTAAACCATGGATTTAAAAAATAAGTACCCGCCAATATTACCTGTTCCTGCAACCCCTTGTAGCCACCATTGTTCATGAATATATCTACATCCTGAAATTTGTTATGGCCTTCCACAATCTTGCCGGCAATCTGTCCTTCATCTAATGGCTTACCTTCCTGGGTTGTTACAACCCCCACCGCATTATCAGGTATGCTTGTCATATCCGTCATTTCTACACTAAATAAAAAAGTGTTGATACGATACGAACCTGGTGCAATAATAGCTGTCTGTCGGCCTTTACGTCCCCCATTTTTTAAAAAAGATACAGCATCCTGAAAGCTGTCGCAATCTACTTTGCGTCCAAGAATTGAACCTGTTTCCAACTCTGCACCGTCTTTAGCCAATATCAATCCCAGCTGCCCCGTTGGGATAACAATAAAGGGCTGAAACGTAATGTCGTACTGCCAGATCCATTTGCCAAAATATAAACCTGGAGGTAATGTTTGTGCCTGAAAACCAGCCTCGCCTTCTGAAGCTACAATACGGCCTTCTGGCAATTGTTGTTTACCAAAGAGCACAAATTTTTTGGTTACTAATCCAATTCTGTCTTCTGGCACTATTACAACACCAAAGAATATGCGAAGAATAAATTTGTACAAAATAAGTACGAATAAAGGGATACCAATAATCAACCCCCATTTGATTAACTCGTGCGTTTCCATGTTAGTTTTAGGTTTAAAAATTGAATGTAAAATATATAGTGGTATAATCATCAAAAAGATGTCCACCACTGATGAACAAAATAGTAAATGGTGAATATATGATCTCTCAACAGTGAATTATTAAATATTCACTTGCCATTCTCAATTACTTTTTCCTGGAGGAGGAGTGTTGAAATTAGTAAGAATAAAATCGCTTAAATAGAAGATGACCTTTCTGGTGTCGGGTTTCATTGTAGTTGTTATTGCTGATGTAAAGATTGTACAAAGCAAACAAATACAATATGGAAATATGGACAAGTGGTAAACCGGAATACTAACTGAAGTATTTATTTTAAAGCGATTTTTATAACTGGTAAAAGTTGATTTGCCCAAATTGCATATTCAATGCCGGAAGGATGTAAACCATCGGTAGCAATCAACGAGGCGTTTGTTGCAGCCATTCTTGTAAAACCTGTAATGTCAATATAATTCACGGCAGCCTGCATTGCTATTTTTTTATTGATGGCATTGAATTCATCAATCTCTTTTGCAATCAAAGCTTTGTCGCTGCCGCTGGCATAGGGCGTAACGCTGTAATCAGGGATAGATAAAACAATTACTCTTTTTTTATTATTACCTGCGTATTGTATGGCCTTATTTAGCAGTATCAAAAACTCGTCTGCATATTCCTCTTGTGTTCTATGCTGGTACTGATTATTTACACCAATCAATAAGGTCACAATATCATAAGTAGGCTTTACCGGTACTTCATAAGCAAGAGAACTTAATAAATTACCAGTGGTCCAACCAGTACGGGCAATAATTTCAGGACCATTAAAATTAATTCCGTCATTATTTAATAAGGTGGTTGTTTGTACCGGAAATCTTTCGGCCTCAGTTACTGATTGGCCGATTGTATAGGAATCACCAAGGGCTAAAAAAAATTTAGGTGGTGTTGTATCCTTAACTACAGCTATAACCGGCGGTGTATATGTATTGGTTGGCTTGCTTACCATATAATCATCTTTGGTACATGATATAAGTGTATACAATATGGAAAGAGATACTACAATTAATTTATACATGTTCTAATAAACGAATTTACCATACTATTGGTTCATACGTTTAAAAAAAGTGCATTTAAAATTATCCCCTTAATTTAAAGGTTAGCAGCCTTTGCGCTAATGTTATATACAGCTATAAAAAAAAGCCTCTAAAAAAGAGGCTTAAAAAATTTCGTTACTACTTATTGCTATTTATATAAAATCTTATAGTATTCATCTGCCATGCGATTACTGTCAAACTGAACCTGCACATCATTCATACCATTTTTCATAATATTTCTCCAGGTATCCTTGTTGTCATAATACAAAGGAAGAATTTGCTTTTCTAATATTTCATACAGTTGATTCATATCATACTCGTCCTGTTCCTGCACATGAATATTTTCATAGTCAATTGGTGGCACAACAAAACCGTTATTTCCGTTATGAATAAATTCACATATCCAGCCGTCGTTTGTACTAAAATTTACAGCTCCATTCATCGCAGCCGTCATACCACTTGTACCGCTTGCTTCTCTTGGCACCCTTGGATTATTTAACCAAACATCTGCAGCCTGTTTTAACCGTTTGCTCAAAGAAAGTTCGTAACCAACACACACAGCTACATTTTTATATTGCTTGCTTAAGTGCACCAGGTGATTAAAATCATTAATAGCAGGGTAATCCAAAGGGTAAGGTTTACCTGCCCAAATAATCTGTACCGGATATTTTTGATTGTTCAATAACGCTTCAAAGCGTTTATGATCACGGGTTAGCAGCTCTGCTCTTTTATATCCGGCAAAGCGACGGGCCCAAACAATGGTTAAAACATTAGGATCCATTAGTTTGCCGGTTTGATCAGCCACCAAATCCATAGCCCTTTTCTTTAAAAAGTTTTTGCGGTCATCAAACCAAACATCATTAGCCTCTGCCTTAGCTTTATACAATTGCTTATCGGCCCAATAAGTCCAGTTTTGCGCATTGGTGATGGCCTTTATTTCACAAATACCTTTATACTTGCCCCACATTTTACGACTTACTTCTCCATGCAATTGGGATACCCCATTAGCTAATTTTGCAAAACGTAAAGCAGCAAGCGAATGGTTAAACTGGTCATCTTTAATGCCAGTTAAAGTGCGCACCTGGTTTAAAGGCATGCCACAGAAATAACTCATTTTTTCGCAAAGAAAAATATCATGCTTTTCGTTGCCTGCCTCTTCGGGTGTATGAGTTGTAAATACTAAACGTTTCTTTACTTCTTCTATATTACCGAATTTACGATGCAGGTAAAATGCAGCACTCAATGCATGCGCTTCATTTAAATGGTAAAGGTCTGGATTGAAATTAATTTCATCCATTAACTTGGCTCCGCCAACGCCTAACAAAATAAACTGTGCTACTTTGGTGGCTACATTACCATCATAAAGCCTGTGAGAAATTGTTTGACTTACGTAATCATTTTCTGGTAAATCAGTGCTCAATAAAAACATTGGGGCACTCTTAAAAGTTTTTGGATTAAGGTACCATGCTTTAACCCAAACCGGATGATCGTGAATGGTTATCTGAAATTTAATCCCGGTATCTTCTAAAAAATTATAAATTTTCTCGTTCCATTGTACCTGCAATGTTTGGTCTGCATTACGGGCTTGGTCGTAATAACCATACTTCCATAAAATACCAATACCCACTAAATTTTGATTTAACTCATAAGCACTACGCATATGCGAGCCAGATAAAAAACCAAGACCACCACTATAAATTTTTAATGGCTGGTGTACTGCAAACTCCATTGAGAAGTAGGCTATTTTTTTACTGTAAGTGTCATTAACCGGGTAAGGAACTTTAAAATTATTAAAACTCATAGAAGGCAAATTTTTTAGGAGCGCAATATAAAGGGAATTTTTAGAAAAACGTGCGCTAACAGCCAATTATTGCGTCTTAATTACACATTGCAGGTAAACATGAATTTTCTCAAAGCTCCATGTTAATACTTACTGTAGCGTATGTATTAACATGGTTATAGAAAAAATACAAATAGTCAATTATTTTTTTTGATAACAGCGATGAAGGCAATTATGCAACACAATTTTTAGTTAGTACGATATACCCTAAACAGTTTGTGAAGTTACTAATAGCAATTAAAGTGTAAATTATTTCAATTGCACATTTAATAAGTTTACCATATAATAACAGCAGTTTGATTGAACTATAATTATATAGGTTTAGCTTGTGCAACAAAACAAATTTTTTATGCAAAAAGTAGTAACAGTAGCAGTAGACACTTCGCAGTTAAAACCCGGAAAATCCGCACCTTTCGCAATAAATGACTTAACTGAAATCAATGAATTGCTGGAATTAGGTTGGCAAATTGAAGAATGGGATTTTTTGAAAGAAGGAGAAACTGATGGACAGGTAGTTTTATTAGTTATCCTAAATGATGAAATACAATTTGAAAATGAAGAGGATGAATTTGATTTTGGGTTTGATAATGTTGTTGATGAATTGAAAGATGATGACATTAATAAATAATCAAAGTAACTGTATTTATAAAATTGGGGGAATACCCCCCCACTACTTCTTATAAATTTGTTGTTTGTAGTTTTTGTTAAATGTGTTTGGTTAGTCAGCGATTATCGCTGTCACTTCTATTTCAATCAACAGCGCTTCATTAATCAGGCGCTTCACTTCCACCATTGTAGCAACTGGCTTTATGGTCGTAAAGAATTCTCCATGCGCTTTACCAATCAATTCCCAATCGTCCATATTTGTAACGAACATTCTTGTTCGCACCACATCATTTAACGAACTGCCCAACTGCTTTAAAGCCTTTTCAATTTTTTTTAAAATAAATTTTGTTTGCTCATATACATCATCTTTGCCAACCAACAGCTCTCCATCCATGGCTGTTGTTCCGGCAATCTCAATAATATTACCCACTTTAACGGCCCTTGAATAGCCTACTATATCTTCCCAGGGAGAACCAGAACCTATTTGCTGTCTCATATCAATTAATTAGATTACCAAATTACAACAACCTTTTAAATATACAGGCTCATTTCAATTTTTGAAAAGTTAGAATATTTTTTTAGATTTGTCTAAATTTTAATTTAGACAGTATGAATTATTCTGTTTCAGAAGAAAACTATATCAAAAGTATTTATCACCTGCAGCAGCAAACAGCTACAGTAACTACCAATTCGCTGGCAAACGAATTGAAAACCAAGCCTGCTTCGGTAACTGATATGCTTAAAAAGCTGCAAACAAAACAATTAGTTGAGTATGAAAAATACCGCGGCTTTAAATTAAATGCCAATGGCAATAAGATTGCAATCAACATTGTACGAAGGCACCGGTTATGGGAATTTTTTTTAGTAAATAAATTAGGTTTTGAGTGGGATAAAGTACATGAAATTGCTGAAGAACTGGAACATGTGAGTAGTATTGAATTAATAAAAAGATTAGATATTTTTTTGAATTTTCCCCAAACAGATCCACACGGTGACCCGATACCAGATACCAATGGAAAAATTGCTTTCATAAAACAATTAAGCCTTGCCGAAATTACTGTAAAGAAAAATGTGTTAGTTAGTTCTGTAAGCAACCAGTCGCCAGAAATGCTGGAGATGCTAAAACATTATCATATCGGTATTGGTACTTCATTAAAAGTAACCAGGCATTTTACTTTTGATGGATCAGTAGAAATAAAAGTTTCACAATATCCTTCCTGCATCATAAGTGAACAGGTAGCTAAAAATATTTTTGTGCATCATGACTAACTTCACACACACAGATACTTCTTTAAGTGAAGTACATCAAAGCATTGATACCACCGCTGGCAAAAAAACAGGTTTCAGAAAAATTCTTTCTTTCCTCGGCCCGGCATATCTTATCAGCGTTGGGTATATGGATCCGGGGAACTGGGCAACTGACCTGGCAGGCGGCAGCAAATTTGGCTACGCGTTAATATGGGTATTGTTGATGAGCAACCTGATGGCTTTATTGTTACAAGGCCTATCTGCAAGGTTAGGCATAGTAAGAGGTCGTGACCTTGCACAAGCTAACAGAGAAGCATATCCAAGATCAGTAAATTTTATTTTATACATTCTTGCAGAAATTGCTATTGCTGCCTGCGATCTTGCAGAAGTGTTGGGTATGGCTATTGGCATACAGTTACTCACCGGTCTCCCCCTGGTTTGGGGTGTTTCTATTACTGTACTGGATACCTTTTTATTGTTGTTTCTGCAACGTTTGGGCATGCGCAAAATGGAAGCATTTATTATTACTCTTGTGGCGGTGGTAGCTATCTCTTTTTTAATTGAAATAATATTTGCAAAACCAGATCTGGCCGAAGTGGCCATGGGCTTTATGCCACATGCCCTATCTGATGAAGCACTCTATATTGGAATTGGAATTATCGGAGCAACCGTAATGCCGCATAATTTATACCTGCATTCTGCCCTTGTCCAAACAAGAAAAATTGACCGCACAGATGCTGGTATAAAACAGGCTTTAAAATTTAACCGGATTGATACCACCATTGCGCTAAACCTGGCATTTTTTGTAAACGCCGCCATACTGGTTTTAGCAGCTACCGTTTTTTTTAAAACAGGTAACTCACATGTTGCAGAAATAAAAGAAGCACATAGGTTACTGCCAGGCTTCCTGGGAAATTTAGCACCCAAAATTTTTGCTATTGCTTTAATTGCAGCCGGACAAAGCAGTACGATTACCGGAACGTTGGCCGGACAAATTATTATGGAAGGCTATTTAAGTTTGCGTGTAAACCCATGGGTAAGACGGTTAATTACAAGACTGCTGGCCATTATCCCTGCATTGATAGTTATAATTATTTATGGCGAAAAAGATGTTGATGCCCTGCTTATTTTTAGCCAGGTTATTTTAAGTATCCAGTTAGGATTTGCTATTATACCATTGATACATTTTGTAAGTGACCGAAAAACAATGGGCACTTTTAGTATAAACACCATCACTAAAATTACCGCCTGGGTTATTGCCTTTGTACTGGTATTTCTAAATGTAAAAATGATTATCAATGAAGCATCAGGTGTATTTTTGGCAGATGCATTTATACCCAAAATAATTTTATCTGTTGCGGGTTTATTATTTGTTGCATTGCTCGTTTACATTATTTTGTTTCCCTTATTTGGTAAAAAGAAAAAAGCTGCCTCTATACAAATGCATGCAGCTATTAGCAGTATAAATAATCTGGTAATTCCGAAATTTAATAAAATTGCCATTGCACTTGACTTTAGTGAAAATGATAAAAAACTACTGGCCTTTGCATTAGGACAAGGCAACCCATCAACACATTATATTTTGGTACATATTGTTGAAAGTGCCTCAGCAAAATTACTTGGCCAGGAAAGTGATGATTATGAAACCAGGAAAGACAAGGAGCGAATGGATTTTTATGTTGACTACCTGCAAAAGCTTGGACACACAGCGGAAGGATATCTTGGATTTAGAAACAGGGCTAAAGAAATTGTTCGTCTTGTAAAAGAACTGCAGGCAGATATGCTGGTGGTTGGTGCCCATGGCCACACCGGTTTAAAAGATCTCATTTATGGTGAAACTGTAAACAGTGTGCGGCACGAATTAAAGATCCCTGTGCTGGTGGTGAATGTGTAAGCAGGTGAATAGGCAATGGTGAATGGGCAAAAGTTGGAGAACATTAGATAATTGTTGGTTGCATAAAAAAATTGCAAATTTCGGTACACATAATATACTGTTGACCATTCACTATTCACCATTGCCCTTCACAACAAAAACGCTATTTATTTTTAGCAGCCCTAGCCCGTAAAATCTCTCTTGTTTTAATCCCTGATTCTTTCAGGTCATCTGTCTTCCAGCCACCAAAATCCGATGCACTATTATTCAGCACAGAACAGGTTTCATCTTTATCTGAAACAGACCAGGTGATCCAGCTCAGTTTTTTTATTTCCATCCACTTGATCCATTTATTCCATTCTTCATAATCAATAGGTCCATTCCCTGTTGCCTGCATACCTGCAGATTCTGATATAAAAACAGGCAGTCCTTTTGCAATAGCAGCATCTGTTTTGTCACGCAAAATTTGTTTGTGTGTACCGGCGTAAAAATGAACGGTGTACATTAAATTTTTATACCCGCTTATGGGGTCTTCGGCAGGTAAATTTATATCCTGGTCCCAATGAGGGGAGCCTACCAGAATTATATTATTGCTGTCAATTGCCCTGATGGTGGATATTAGTTCGGTAGAATAACTTTTTACCTCGGGCCAGGTCTCATAATCGGGTTCATTAAATAATTCATAAATAATATTGGGATGGGAACCATATAAAGTGGCCATCTCTTTAAAAAATTCTTTGGCTTCTTTTAAATTAATATTATGGCTATGCCAGTCAATGATAACATAGATGCCATCTATGATAGCTTGATCTACCACCGTTTTAATTAGTTTTTTTTGAGTAGCAGAATCCTTCAGATAACCTTTATCGGGCTCTACACCAAGTGCAGCTCTTACTACAGAACATTTCCAGTCTTTATACAACCACCTTACAGCAGAGGCAGTATAAAAACGTGGATGAAAGCAGCTCCAGCCAAAGCTCACTCCATTTAACACCACCGGCTGGTTGTCTTTATCAACCAATTGTGTTCCTTCCACTTTTAATTGTCCGTGTAATTTTACAGGTTGTGCATTGGTGCAATAAAAAGCACCCAGACAAAATAAAACGATTCTAATTTGTTTCATTGATGTTAATTTATATAAAAAATATAGCAGCTATTTATAATCAATTTACAAGTAATTTTTAGATAAAGCTATTGCATTAATTCTTTAACTTTTTATAGCTTCCATTTCATCTTCTTTTTAATAAAATCTTCCAGCTCGATAGCTATTTGCTGATGCTCTGCCAAGTCCGGATGGCTGTCGCAACCATTGTGGTAACGCTTTCTAAAAAAATAGGTATGCACTTTTTTATCGCCTTTGTTTTTTACTGTTTTTTTAATGACTGACAAATAGTTTTTTAACACGGCTGTTAACTGTTCATCTCCCATTGGACTGGTTAATAAAATTATTTGTGTCGCCGGATAGTAGCCTCTTAACTGCTCAATAAAATGTACATAGTTGTTACAAAAAATTACAGAATCCTGTATACCATCATTTTGCCCAAGACAAACAGTAAGTACATCCGGCTGGTATTTTTTAAAATCCCATTGCAGGGAATCACCCCTCATATCAATCTTGTTAAACACCGGCGGCATAACGATGTTCATCCCACAGCAACTGTGCATTAAACCAATACCTGAAACAGCACTCAGTTGCCATTGCGCATTAAAACTGCGGGCAACTGCTGGGCCGTAACTTAAGTAAGCATTATGTTGATCTTGCCAAACACCTTTACCACAGGGAACAACAGATTGATCGCTGCCCGTGCCGCAGGTAATGGAATTGCCAATGAATTCCATTCTTCGTAATGGCTTAGCCGAAAGTGGTAAAAGTGATTCACATTTTAAACCGATAAATTCCAGGTAGCCAATATTTGCCTCCGTGTTTTTACAAATGAGTAAGGTATGTACAGTATTACTTAAACCCTGGGCAATAATTATTTGGTTGTTCTTTTCCGTGGTTTGAATCCTTACCGGTTTATCATCAATTACAATCTCCAGATAGTTGTGATTTTTGCCCCATAACTCCTGGTCATTTATCAACAATTCGCAGTAAGTGCCTTTAAATTTTGCAGTGATATAAACACCCGGGCTCCAGAACCTGGGCTTCTTAGGATCGCTGAAATCAATTCTGCCTACGTATTGAAAATAGGGATTATCGGCTTCAAAAAAAGTCACGTTATCATTAAGTGTATTGGCTTTTGATACGTGTACTACACTTAGCAAAAGTGCCATGGATATCAAAAAAATTGTTGTAATAAACTTCATGTATTATACATTAAAAACTTAAAATTTATAGTTGATTTGCCAATGGCTTTTATACCTTTTTATAACAGCCTGCCTGGCGTGGTACCACACATCCGAGAGCTATCTTTATTAATTACACTTCAAATGTTCAATCCTGTTTATCAATTCAATGCAGGCCCTGGTGTTATGGTATGGGCATTTCCATAAGCCAACCTTATCTTCACCCTGCATTGCTATACCATTCTCATTCACTCCCCAAAACCATTCCCCATTTGCATAATCTATAATTTTACTTTTAACAAATTGCCAGCTGTTGAGTGAGTATGAAAGATAGATTGACAAACTTGTAATTTGCCATGCCGTAAAAAATCCTATCATTGCTTCAGCCTGTGGCCACCAATGTTTTTGTTTTATAAGATGCCCCGCTTCTTTTTCATACCACAAGCCTCCATCCACATCCATTCCTTCTGTAGTGGCAACAGCTATTTTTACAGCAACAATTTTTAATTGCGCTATTAATTCTTTGTCTTTAATTATTTCTGCTGCTTCCAGTAAAAGCCAGGCTGCTTCTATATCGTGCCCATACGAAACAATATCCCCTTTTACTTTCCATTGTTCTGTAAAAAATAAATGCAGGTGCCAGGATTGTTGATTAATAATATGATCAGTAAAGTTTTTTATCAGCAACACAATACTTTTATACAATGCGGCATCAGGCCATATGCGGTATAAATTAGTATACGCCTCCAACACATGCAGGTGTGTATTCATTGTTTTCTTTTCATTCGCATCTTTACTGCTCAGGCGAAGATCATCGATTGCTCGCCATTGGCGGGTAAAGGCTTCGAGGTAGCCCGTTTGCGCAGGATCAAAACTGTATTGTTCAATTAAATGATAGAGATTAACGGCTAATATTTTGGCGGCTTGCAATTGAGTACTTTGGTAATATTCACTACAGGCATATTGTAAAAAAGAAAGCGCATAGATTTGTTTTTTTGTATCTTCCGGTTCTCCTTTACAATTCACTGTCCAGTAAATTCCTCCAAATTCTTTATCAATAAAATAAGTATTGATGTACCCGAACGCTCTGTCTGCAACAGCACGATATTTCTCATCTTTGGTGCAATTATACGCAGCAGAAAAAGACCATAATATTCTTGCATTTAAGACAGCTCCCTTTGATGCTGTTTCATCTATCTTATTTTCCTGGTCAATTCTTCCAAAGAAGCCTCCATTTTTTTCATCAAGACTATTTTGCATCCAGTATTCTAAAATATCATTTAGCTCAGCCTTTAATTCTTTCTGATATTGCTGCAGCGTATTGATCATACTATTTCTTAGAGATAATTTATTCTTCGTGAATTTTTAAAACCAACTTATTTAACAAATGCTGAAAATTGGTTACTGTTTTCGAAAACTGTTTTGTTGTTATTGATGATATTATTTATAACATTTACTGATGCTGCAGAACGCCATCCGTCTGCTGGGGTATTTTTTACATAATCTACTAATTGCTTTATGGAAGAAGTAGCCACATGCATCCTTGAATCTGAAGAAGCATAATAGATAAATACCGTATCATCCTTATCGGCAATCCATCCATTACTAAACACCACGTTGGATACATCGCCAATGCGTTCGTCTCCTTCCGGTGCTAAAAAATATCCGGCAGGTTTGTGGGTGATCTTTGTAATATCATTCAAATCTGTCATAAACATGTACAATGTATACCTAAGACCAGCTGCCGTATTTCTAACTCCGTGTGCAAGGTGCAACCAGCCATCGGCTGTTTTAAAAGGAGCAGGGCCCATACCATTTTTCATTTCTGCAATTGTATGATAAACTCTTGGGTCAATAACTGTTTCCTTTTCAACCACTGCATTGGTAATATCCGGCGCAAGTCCAAAACCAATGCCGCCACCTTCTCCTGCTTCAATAAAACTGTCTTGCGGTCTTGTATAAAAAGCATATTGTCCTCGTACAAATTCCGGATGCAACACTACATTACGTTGTTGGGCAGAAGGTGTTTTTAAATCCGGCAAACGCTCCCATTGCAACATATCTTTCGTTCGTGCAATACCACATTGCGCAATGGCAGAAGAATGATCACCGGGTGCTGCGTTGGGGTCTTTTCTTTCGGTACAAAAAAGACCATAAATCCAGCCATCTTCATGTTCTATCAAACGCATATCATAAATATTGGTATCAGGCACTCCAGTCTCGGGCATTAATATTGGGTATTCCCAAAAAGTAAAATTGTCTATTCCATTTGCGCTTTCTGCAACAGCAAAAAAAGACTTACGGTCAGCCCCTTCTACCCTTGCAACCAATAAATATTTTTCTTTCCATTTAATGGCTCCTGCATTAAAAACTGCATTGATACCAAAGCGTTCCATCAGGCAGGGATTGGTAATTTTATTTAAATCGTACCGCCAGTTAATTGGTATATGGGCTGGCGTAAGCACGGTATTTTCGTACCGGTCAAAAATACCGTTACCATTTATTATTTTTTTATTTTGTTTCGTAAGTAATGTTTGCTGGACTTTTTTAAGAAGTGCTAATCTGTTTTCAAATTGTTGGTGCATAAAGATTTTGTTTGAGCAATGCCGGGGTTAATATTTTAGGGAATTAAAAGGGAGTTTTAATTATTACTATTTTTTTGATTTTATGATAAAAAAGTAATGATTATTTAGAATACAGTTTGTTTTTCTTTACCTTTTTTTCAAAAATGATTTTATCCAAAAGTGAAAATTTTTTAAAATCTGCTGCCGATACCTGGCTTTTATAAGGCACGTAAAATTCTATTTCATCTATAGATTTTTTACCTGTATTTCGCCAAGCCAACGCATAGGCAACAGCATGTTTTTCAAGGGCTTTATAAAAAACATTTGTCCACCAATAAGCATCAGGAACGGTGTTGTATCCAAACTCTGTAAGTGCAGGTATTTTATTCCTTTCTGCTGCCATTTTTTCCAGCATGGCAAGGCTCTTATCTACTTCTGCAATAAATTTATCATTGGCAAGTATATCTCCTTTCTGGTAAATATCGAAACCTATAATGTCTACATATTCATCACCAGGATATCTTTCAAGATACTCCTCAGTGGAAACAAAGCGATCAGTGTTAAAAGCATATAAAAGATTGTGAACATTTTTTTCGTTGCGTAAATAAGTTTCTGTAAAACGATAGAGCTGTTTCAACTGTTCAGGTGTGCAATGATTTTTACCCCACCAAAACCAGCTTCCATTAAGTTCATGAAAAGGGCGAAAAATTACCGGAATAAATTCCCCTCTTTTTCCTTTTAAATCAAGAAAAAAAGCAGCTATTTTATCTAGCCAGCTTTTAAACAGTTCATTTTTACTACCACCTGGTAAAATAGATTCAACGGTTCCCTGTGCAGGATCCCAGGCAGATTTGCCTGTTAGTGGATTATTAAGATGCCAGCTAATGGTGATAACGCTGCCACGTTCATATGCACCTTTAATAAATTGTTTCATTTTATTAAATGGTACACCATCCAGGTTTTCTGTTGCATCTATTTCAAGCCGCCCCAACTCCCATCCATACACCGCCGGATATTGACCAGCGGTTTCTTTTACATCACTTCTGCCGTGCTCGTATTTCCACCCAACACCGTAGGCAAGATCGTCCTGGTGCCCAAACATTATACCTTGAGCAGTTTGCTTGTGTAAATTATTCAGCAGATACTTTGTTTCTTTTGTGGCTTCTTTATCCGCCGTTTGTGCTGTTATCACTCCTCCCAAAAAAAACAAATAAAGCAGAAGGGTAAAAAAAGAGATTATTTTTTTCAAAACCTACATTTTAAATGACCATTTTGTATGCATTCTGTTTAAGACATTTTTGTGTTAAGCAGCAACCGAAATACCTCTAAATCAGGCACTTCAAAATTAGGCAAATTCATTATCTACACTCTAATACTATATTATCTTAATTTTGATTGATAAGGATAATTGTGTTAAACTTAATAACCTAATAAACGCATTTCTTATAGTGTTTAACAATAAAATAGTATGTTAACCATTTGATATTATTTTAATTTTAATTGCTGTAATTTCACTCTTCATCTATTGTCATAATCATTCAACCTGTATTTAAAAAATGCATAAAAATATAGTTAGAGAAATAACACCTTTAACACAAAACGATTGTTTTACCATTTTTAGCAGGGTAAAAAAAGAATTTAATTTTCCATTGCATTACCATGAAGAATTTGAATTAAACCTGATTATAAATGCAAAAGGTGCAAAGCGGATTATAGGGGATCATATTGACTACATTGATGAGTTGGAATTGGTATTGGTTGGCCCCAATTTATCTCATGCCTGGTTTACCGGCCAATGCACAAGTGATGAAATAAAGGAAGTAACCATACAGTTTCACAAAGATCTTTTTGACGAAAAAATGCTTCGCAGAAATCAGCTAAGTTTTATCCGTAAAATGTTTGATCTTTCAAACAAAGGAATTCTATTTTCAAAAGAAGCTGCAGAGACTATTTGTCCCCGCATACTATCGTTACATCAAAAGAGTGGCTTTGATTCTGTTATTTCGCTTATCAATATTTTACATGATCTTTCTACAACACGAGATATAAGAACCTTGTCTGAAGCCACTTTTAATAACGAGTTTCAATTAAACTTCAACAGCAGGCGAATTGAAAAGGCTTTTGAGTACATGAATAAAAATTACGATAAGCAAATAAGCCTTGGAGATATTGCCAGGCTGGTGAATATGACGGAAGTATCTTTTAGCAGGTTTATAAAAAAACGCACCGGCATTACTTTCATTGATAGCTTAAATGAAATTCGATTGGGGCATGCTTCCCGAATATTAATTGATACCACCAATTCTGTTGCTGAAGTTTCTTACAGTTGTGGCTTTAACAACATCTCTAATTTTAACCGGTTATTTAAAAAGAAAAAAGGTTGCACACCAAAAGAGTTTAGAGAAAATTTTTCGGGTACAAGAACATTTTTTTAATATATTTTATCGGCATTCAGCTACTGTAGCTACAAGAAATAGCCAAACTAATTTGAAATAAAAGTATAAATTCTGAAAAGAAGCTAGAATTTATTTTGCAAAGATTGATAAGGAAACATCAAGATTATCAGCCAACACCATACTGGATCCACCAACCCCAAAATCTCTTCTGTTTATTTTAAAAGACCCGGTAAAAAGATAGCCATTCTTTTGTGCACTGGCAGTAAATGGAAAACTAATATCTTTTGTTACCCCTTTAATAGTTAGTTTTCCCTGCATCAAAAACTTTCCCGGTGTTGTTTGACTAATGGCAAAAGAAACAAAATTTATCAGTGGATATTTTTCAACATCAAAATATTCTTCTTTACGCAGATGCTTATCTCTTGACTGGTTATTGGTGTTTACACTTGCAGTATTAATACTTACAGCAAAACTTGCATGGCTGTTGGATGCATCAAACATTATGGAGCCCTTTAATCCACTAAAATTACCAGTTGTAGCAAACCCAAAATTCTTGATTGTAAATTTTATTGTTGATCCTGTATCATCAGGAGTTAAACGCTGACCATCTGCACCAACGAAGACAAAAAATAAAAATGCTAAAGAGGTTATGCGTTTCAAGTATTTATTTTTAAAGACGCTGTTTACTAATGGGATTTTTAAAAGCATACTTTTATTGATTTTTATTAACTATATTTCTTAATGCTCAAGCTACTTTTTGTAATAACGTAAGCGGTACCCATTAGTTCATTTAATGCTTTACCGAAAACTATGCCAATAAAATAGCATACACAAATAATCAATTTACACTAACATTTAGGTGTAGATTTTAACTTCACTTGTTTTATTTAGATTGTACAAAAAAATAAATTTTTATAAACTAAATATATTAGTATATTTGTACTAATCAAATTAGTTGTACTATGTCACAAGCAGGACAAAACCTTAAATACCTTCGCAAATTACGTGGTTGGACACAAGAAGAATTTGCTGTTAAATTAGGCATCAAACGTTCTTTAATAGGAGCCTATGAAGAAGAGCGGGCAGACCCCCGTATTGAAGTACTGGAAATAGTTGGTGATATTTTTAAACTTAGTTTAGACGAATTGTTACTGAAAGACCTGAGCAATACCGGTAGTAATTATTTAGCTAAAAGAAGGCAACAAAAAATGATGAGTGCCGAAAGAAACATTATACATTTTGTGCCTGTTAAAGCCGCAGCAGGTTATTTGGCCGGCTATGCAGATAGTGAATTTATTGATGAGTTAAATACCTTTACCCTGCCAATGCTTTCCGGTGGTAATTACCGTGCCTTTGAAATTATTGGAGACAGTATGATGCCTACACCAAGTGGTAGTATTATTGTAGGTGAAAAAATAGATACAACGGAAGATGTAAAAAACGATCAGGCTTATATTGTAGTAAGTCGGCATGAAGGTATTGTTTATAAAAGGATTGTGAAGAATAATAAAGCCAAAAATAAACTTACTCTTGTGAGCGATAATCCTCAATACCAGCCTTACCAGGTAAATACAGAAGATGTTGTAGAATTGTGGCAGGCGCAAATGGTAATTAGTAAAGTAAGCCTGCAACAACGTTGGGATATGAACTCACTAGCCAGCATGGTAAACAATTTGCAAAGCCAGGTAAGTTCTCTGAAGAAAAAAATGAATTAGATCGTTCTTCACTATGCTCAACTTATCTAAAAATCCGAGTAGGGAATTGAATAATCTTTTTTAGCAATAAAAATAAAACGTAGGAAATGAAAAAAATGATCGTTAAAAATACCATTCTTATTAATGCGGATGGGATTAGTGTTTGGGACGCTTTGGTTAATCCTGAAAAAACGAAACAATACATGTTTGGTTGCGAAACAGTATCCGACTGGAAAATTGGCAGCCCGTTACTTTGGCGAGGAAGCTATGAAGGAAAAGATGTGGTTTTTGTAAAGGGTGTTATTGTTGACATTGAACCAAACAAGCTTTTAAAATATACTGTTATCGACCCCGCTTCTTCGATGCCTGACATTC
Organism: Ferruginibacter sp.; assembly: GCA_025352625.1. GTDB lineage: Bacteria > Bacteroidota > Bacteroidia > Chitinophagales > Chitinophagaceae > Ferruginibacter. Next base: position 1,749 of record JANXSR010000351.1, on the reverse strand, counting down.
CGGAAAATTACCTGAATGTTACCTACGAATTGGAAGAACAAAACGGGCAAACAAATTTATCTGTTACCCAGGATGGTTTTGAAGGTGCCGCAGAGGGAGAGAAAAGATACCAGGATGTTCAAAATAACGGAGAAGGCTGGAATCCTATTTTAGTAGAAATAAAAAAATTGGTTGAAGCAAATTGATTGGGAGGTAGTATAAAAAAATTAATTGGTAATAAAACTTTAGTCACTTGCCCTTAAATTGAAAAGGTGCAAAAGAAAAGAATAACTTAAACGTAAATTTTCATAATTTTCAAATTCAGATACATCACTTAAACATTAAAAAACACCATTATGATCAAGTTACAAATCATTGGCAACCTTGGTAAAGATTGCATTGTAAAAGAAGTAAACGGGCAAAACGTAATTAATTTCAGCGTAGTACATTCTGAGCGTTATAAAGACAAACAGGGTAATCAAAAAGAAAGAGCCACCTGGGTTGAATGTGCTTATTGGACAGATAAAACTGGTGTAGTTCCCTACCTTACAAAAGGAAAAACAATATATGCAGAAGGTTATCCGGAAGCAGAAGCTTATATGAATAAAGAGAACCAGGCAGCCGCCACATTAAGAATGAGAGTCCAAACTATTCAATTAGTAGGGGGCGTTGGTGGAGAGACACCTCAAAATCAGCCATCAAGCGGTGGGAGTAATTTTAACCAAAGTTCTCCGGCACCATCCTATTCATCCACTCCCAATAATCCCGTGGCATCAACAACAGCAAGTATAGCATCAGATGCTGCTGATGATCTTCCTTTTTAAATTTGACAGATAGTGTATATTTCTTAATTGGTAGTGACGCAAATTTGCGTCACTATTTTTTTAACATAGATAGTCCTGAAAAAAAGGGACCTAATGACAAATTAAAAACGCCCCAGTAATTGGAGCGTTTTTTACCAGTATTATTATTTTTATTTATCCCCTTTTCGAAGTTTACTATTTTTCTTGCTGTAACTAAAGTAAATAACAAATCCGATTGCCAACCAACCGAATAACCTCAACCAGTTTGTCCAACCTAAACCAAATATCATTGCTGCACAAACAATAATACCTAAAATAGGCACTACAGGTACCCAAGGTGTTTTAAATTGTCTTGGTAAATCTGGCTCAGTTTTCCTTAAAATAATTACCGCTGCGCAAACAAGAATGAAGGCAAAAAGAGTTCCTATACTTGTCATGTCACCAACAATATCACCGGGAACAAAGGCGGCAAAAAGCCCCACTAATACTAAAATAATTAAATTGGCTTTATAAGGTGTTTTAAATTTAGGATGCAAATCACTAAAAACTTTTGGCAACAAACCATCTTTGCTCATGCTGTAAAACACCCGGCTTTGTCCAAGTAACATTACTAATATCACAGAAGAAAATCCTGCAAGGATAGCTACAGTAACTAGTTTACCTAACCATCCATATCCAGGCATAAATGTATTAATAGCTGTTGCAACAGAAGCTTCTTTACCTGTAGTCCTAAAAAAGTCAACCGGTGCCAGGCCTGTTAATACATGTGCAAACAAAATGTACAATACTGTACAAACGGCTAAAGAACCCAATATACCAATGGGCATTGCTGTTTTAGGATTCTTGGTTTCCTGTGCAGCCGTGCTTACAGCATCAAAACCAATAAAGGCAAAAAACACTACACCTGCAGCACCAAGTATACCCATGATACCTCCATAACTATGTTTAATACCCTGGTGGTCTTCGT
>JANXSR010000345.1 GCA_025352625.1 Ferruginibacter sp. | reverse complement strand
AGCACCAACCTGTAAACCGTTTGGAGCAATGATGTAACGTTTTTCACCATCCACATAATTCAACAACGCTATAAATGCTGTGCGGTTTGGATCATATTCGATGCTTTTAACTACTGCAGGAATATTCTTCTTATCTCTTTTAAAATCAATTATACGGTACATGGTTTTGTTACCGCCGCCCATATAGCGCATTGATCTTCTACCCTGAGAGTTACGACCAGCCGTATTCTTCTGCTTTTCAAGTAACGTCTTTTCAGGGATATTGGTAGTGATTTCTGCGTATGCATTACCAATTCTCCAACGTGTACCTGCTGTAGTCGGTTTGTATTTTCTAAGTGCCATTGTAAACTACTTTTTATTTGTCAAAACTTTGCGGTGCTGACCACCATACATTAATTATTTCTTGCGGAATCTTTCAGATTCTATTACTATACTGTTCCGTACAGATCAATTGTTTCGCCATCTGCAACTGTAACAAATGCTTTCTTTTTAGCAGGCTTACGACCACTAACTACTCCGGCTTTTGTGTTACGTGATTTGGCTTTACCAGGCATAACTGTAGTATTAACATTTTTTACCTGTACACCGTAGAATTCCTCTACCGCTTTTTTAATCTCCAGCTTGTTCGCTTTTCTGCTAACCACAAAAGCGTAGCGATTCATTTTTTCTGTTTGCTTATTTACCTTTTCAGATAAAATCGGCTTTATTAAAACTTCAGACAGTTTCATACTTCTAATTTGATAATTTATTTTATGCTTCTACCGCTTCTTCTTCGCTAAAAATCTTTGCAACACTTTCTGTAAACACTATGACCTTGGCATTCACAATATCGTAAGTGTTTAAATCGCTTAACAAACTTCCCTGTACACCGGCAATATTTCTTAAACTCAGGTAAACATTATCATTGCATTCAGGAATTACAAATAGTGTCTTCTTATCGCTAACCTGTAAACTCTTTAAAATACCAGCAAACTGCTTTGATTTTGGAGCCTCCATTGTAACGTCTTCAACAATTACAATTGCATTGTCTTTTGCCTTTGCACTTAAAGCACTGATCTTAGCAAGATCTTTTACTTTACGGTTTAATTTAAAATCGTAAAGGTGAGGTTTAGGTCCAAAAATAGTACCACCACCTTTATATATAGGGCTACGCAGGTTACCTTTACGGGCACCTCCGGTTCCTTTTTGCTTTACCAGTTTCTTGGAAGAACCATTTGCTTCAGCTCTGGTTTTCACTTTATGCGTACCTTGGCGCTGAGCAGCTAAATATTGTTTTACGGCTAAGTAAACAACATGAGTGTTTGGCTCTACACCAAAAATTTCTTCCGGTAACTCAATGGTTCTTCCGGTTTTAGCGCCTTGTATATTTAAAATATCTACTTGCATGATTATTCAAATTAATTTTTGTGTTAAGAAACACAAAATGTGTGTTGCTTACTTTTGTATTAAAACGATTGAACCATTGTGACCTGGAACGGAACCACTAACTAGGATGTAATTCTTTTCAGAAAAAATCTTTACTACTTTCAATCCCTTCATTTTCACTCTGTCCTGCCCCATACGGCCACCCATTCTCATGCCTTTGAATACCCTTGATGCATCAGAAGAGTTACCAATAGAACCCGGCGCTCTTGAACGATCATGCTGACCGTGAGATTGACCACCAACTCCATGAAAACCATGACGTTTTACAACGCCCTGAAAACCTTTTCCCTTGGTAGTTCCTACCACTTCAACACTGTCGCCTTCGGCAAAAATGTCAACCGTAATGGTTTCACCAACTGATTGTGTTAATTCGCTATCGCGTATTTCTTTAACTACTTTTTTAGGGGATGTCTGAGCTTTGGCGAAGTGATTAACTTCAGCTTTGATGGAGTGCTTTTCTTTTTTGTCGCCAAATGCAATTTGGAGTGCATTGTAGCCGTCTGTTTCAACGGTCTTCTTTTGTGTAACTATGCATGGGCCTGCTTCGATGATGGTAACGGCAGTTTGCTTACCTGCTGCATCAAAGACACTGGTCATGCCAATTTTCTTTCCAATAATACTTTTCATTGTATCTGTTTTTATCCAGCACTGTTTAAAATATAAACAGATGGATGTTTCAATATTTATTTAAGAACTAACCTTTTGCCTGCCCCTTTTAAGCGGGACGGTTCATTAGGCCTTTATTTCAACATCTACACCACTTGGCAGATCTAATTTACTCAGAGCGTCAACCGTACGGCTGCTGCTGGTGTATATGTCTAACAAACGTTTGTGCGTACACAACTGAAACTGCTCCCTGGCTTTTTTGTTAACGTGGGGAGCACGTAATACAGTAAAAATTTTCTTGTGTGTTGGTAAAGGAATTGGTCCTGTTACTACTGCACCGGTACTCCGTACCGTTTTTACGATTTTCTCTGCTGACTTATCAACTAGGT
>JANXSR010000330.1 GCA_025352625.1 Ferruginibacter sp. | reverse complement strand
ATTAAAAATAGAAAGGTCAGCTCCCTTTCCTCCGGCAACATTTAATTCAACAGGCGTTATATAATTATTATTATTTACTAAAATAGTTCCACCACCTCCACCACCGCCATTTCCATCATGGCAGTTGCTGTAAGGAGGGGCCTTACATTGAGGGGCATCGCCTCCTTTAGCAATAATTTTATAACTGTTTGCTTTAATAGTAGGAGCATTGATGATAATGATTGCGCCTCCATTTCCACCAAACATCGGTGATCCGCCTGCATTATCTACATGACCTGAACCTCCGCCACCACCCATGAAAATTTTATTTTGTGCAGTATTGTAGGTTAAATCTTTTCCGCCAATCCCCCGATTATTAAAAGGCGCACTTCCACAAGACTCTAATTGGTAACCACCCAATCCTCCTGCTCCTCCATTTGAGCCACCACCACCACCCGAATTATGGCCCAATCCTCCACCTCCTCCGTTGGCAGAAGCACCCTTTCCCCAGGAAATAGCATCACCAAGCAAAGTAACACCTTCTCCCTTTGCGGCGGCAGTTAGTGAACCTGTTGGATAAGCGTAATCGTTATAAAAACAAAATAGCTGTGTAACGCCCGTATTCGGACTATTACCACCCAAAAAACCCTTACCAGTTACATCTATATCTGCATTAAGATTTACGGAATCCTTTGCATTTAAAACCAATATTCCTCCTTTATTTCCATCCCACGGAAGGCAAGTAAGCATTGAAGTTATATTGGCTGTATTGTAGTAAGGTACTCTTACTAACTGTACTTTTCCTACTGGGAAGTCATATGTACGAGTTATGCTGTCTTTCAATTCTATGCTATTGCCGGTTTTGCTTTTTACATAATTAAATTCATAATTACCTGCATTTTTATAATCAGTAATGTTACCAAATGAAGCAGTGTTGGTAGAATCAATAACTGCACCTTTCATTTGAATTAATAGTACAGTATCCCCTTTATTAAAAGCGGATGCATCTTCTACAATAATTTTATTAGAACAGGAATTAAGCGCTATTACTGGGGTGTACGAATTTATGATATCACCCATGCCACCGGTATTTATAATTTTAACACAGGAATCTACAATAAATGTGCAATTGGGATTCGTTTGATTAATAGATGCAGAGCCGCCTAATACTCCATCATAGGTAGCATTGCCTTGTTTATTCAATAAATTATCAAATGTATAGTAGGCAACTAATCCTGGTTGAGCCGTTGGGGTTGGCAAAGAAGCGTTCATATATGTGTTTAACTCAATTTGAGTTTTGGCCACACTCCAAATTCTTACTTCATTGATAAATCCTATAAAGTTGGTATTAAATCCCTGTGGCTCATACCATCCAATTCTAGTTTGCCAGTTGTTTTGAAAAAGGTCTCCGGTTGCAGCAGTCTGACTCATTAAGAATCCATTTCTATAAAACTTTAAAGTAGTGCCATCGTACACCATTGCAGCATGATATGTTTTGTTCAATTCTATCTCACATATGTCAGGTGTTCGGAAATATCCATTTGAAGTGGTTATTTCAGCTTCATTTGGCCTCAAAAGATAATTAGCATCTGCGGGTGTATTGTGTTTTGACACAAGATCACCAGCATATAATAAACCCCCTGAATATGGAGCAGTTCTATTAAAAGTAGCTTCTACCGTAATTTTATTTCCAGTAATATTTATTTGGCCAGCATTAATAAATGAGGGAGTGGATGGAGTATTCAACCAATTATTACAAGTTTGAGCCTCACATATTGACAAGCAAATAAATAGGGTAAAAAAAACAAACAATAATTTCTTCATAACAGGTAGAAAATCTAGGTAAAATAAAAATACCGTAAATATTTTAAATGCCTGTATAATTATAGGGCGTAATTTTTTTTAATTCATGTTTTAATAAAGTAGAAATTTTTAGTGTGGCAATAAATTGATGAATCGCCTTTTTATCAATAGCATTTTTACCTCTTGTTAACTCTTTCAATGCCTCGTAAGGTTGCGGATAATTTTCTCTGCGTAAAACAGTTTGTATTGCTTCTGCTACAACTGCCCAGTTATTATCCAGATCAGTTTTTAATTTTACCTCGTTTAATACCAGTTTATCTAAACCTTTCTCCATCGATTTAATGGCTAAAATTGTGTGCGCCACAGGTACACCAATATTTCTTAAAACAGTAGAATCTGTTAGGTCTCTTTGTAATCTTGAAACAGGCAATTTTGCTGAAAGGTGTTCCAGCAAGGCATTGGCAATACCCAGGTTACCTTCTGCATTTTCAAAATCAATAGGGTTTACTTTGTGCGGCATGGCTGAAGAACCAATTTCTCCTTTCTTTGTTTTTTGTTTAAAATAATCAGTGCTTACATAAGTCCAGATATCTCTGCAAAAATCTATAAAGATGGTATTGATCCGTTTGATGGCATCAAAGTGTGCAGCAAGTGTATCGTAATGTTCTATTTGAGTAGTGTATTGCTGACGCTCCAGGCCCAGTTTTGTTTCTGTAAATTCATTGGCAAATTTTACCCAGTCATATTTCGGATAGGCCACATGGTGAGCATTAAAATTACCCGTAGCACCACCAAACTTTGCCATAAAGGGGATATAACTAAATAACTGTATCTGATTTTCAAGCCGCTCAACATATACCATTATTTCTTTACCCAGCCGTGTAGGAGAAGCAGCCTGTCCGTGTGTACGTGCCAACATGGGAATACCTTTCCAGGCTTTCGCCAACTGCAATAACTGGTGCTGTAAATTAATAATGGAGGGAAGATAGTCATGCTCAATGGCATGTTTCCAGCTTAATGGAATGGCGGTGTTGTTAATATCTTGAGAGGTTAAACCAAAATGTATCCATTCTTTTAAATTACCTGCATTACACTTATCCAGTTCAGCCTTTAAAAAATATTCCACCGCTTTCACATCGTGATTGGTAATCTTCTCTGTTTCTTTAATTGTGCCTGCATCTTCAAGCGAAAAATTTGCAGCAGCATTTTGAAGATGGGTTTTTACGGTAGCTGGGATTTTAAAAAACTTTTTTTCTGCCAGGAATAAAAAATATTCCACTTCAACCAATACCCTGTATTTGATAAGCGCATATTCACTAAAATATTCATCCAAATGATGTAGTTGTTTACGGTAACGTCCGTCAATGGGCGAGATAGCAGTAAGTTGATTTAATTCCATGATGATGCTGTAAATTTGCGGCAAAATTATACTAAAGCAATTGGACAGAAAAATAAGAGTGGGAGCTGTTAGCTATCTAAACACGAAACCCCTGATATATGGATTTGAAAAGGGAATAATGGAGAATGAAATTGACCTGATTATTGATTACCCGGCAAAAATTGCCGCAGCGTTGCTGAATGATGAAATTGATATAGGATTGGTTCCCGTGGCAATTCTTCCGGAAATGAAAAATTATTTTATTATTGGCGACCATTGTATTGGAAGCGAAGGAGAAGTTGCCAGTGTTTGTCTTTTTAGCGAAGTGCCAATGGAACAGATAGAAACAGTATTGCTCGACTATCAAAGCCGCACCTCCGTTAAGTTAGCGCAGGTGCTAATGAAAGAATTTTGGAAAATCAATCCTGTAATGAAAACGGCAGCTGCTGACTTTCGTTCATTAATTACAGGTACTACTGCTGCGGTTGTTATTGGCGACCGGGCGTTGGAACAAAGAAAAATATCAGCATACCATTATGATCTTGCTTTGGCATGGCAGCAACATACCGGCCTGCCTTTTGTTTTTGCAGCCTGGATTAGTAACAAGCCGCTGGATGCCGCATTTATAAACAGATTTAATGATGCCAACGATTTTAGTTTGCAGCATATAGATAAAATAGTAGCAACAAATCCTTCCCCTTTTTTTGATTTGAAAAAATATTATTTAAATTATATTAGTTATAATTTAACAGCGAGTAAAAAAGCAGGATTAAAACTATTTTTAGAAAAGATACCTGGGTATCAATAATCAAAACAACAGCACAACGAAAATAGTTGAGCTGAAAAATTGAGTATTCAAAACAAATAGCAAGAAATAAATTTTACAAAAAATACAAATGGCAAGTAAAAGTTTTTTAAAAAATATCACCAATGGAGTGCAAAAAAAAATAAAATTTTTATTAGCCAATCCTTATAAAGAAGTTAATGTAAACTGGATAACATTAAAATATTACAAACACCTGCCTGCAGGAAAAATAAGGGTTCATAAATTATTTAATAACAATCTTTTCTTTTATAGTGCTCCCGAGTTGTTACATGGGCTAAAAGAAATTTTTATTGATAAGATTTACAAACAATATTTAGTAGAAAATCCTTACATCATTGATTGCGGCGCCAATATTGGCATGAGTGTTATTTACATGAAGCAGCAATTTCCACAGGCTGAGATTATAGCTTTTGAACCAGATGAAACAAATTTCAACCTCCTGAACAAGAATATTACTTCATTCGGATATTCAAATGTATTGCTTTATAAAGAGGCAATTTGGAATGAAAATACAACCCTGCAGTTTTCCAATGAAAGCTCCATGGGAAGTAAAATTGAGATAGATACTACTTCCAATACAATAGCAGTAAAGGCCGTGAGGTTAAAAGACTTTTTAAACAGGCAGGTTGACTTTTTAAAGATTGATATTGAGGGGGCAGAAAATGTGGTGTTAACGGACATTGCAGATAATTTACATTTTGTGAAAAATATGTTTTTGGAATATCATGGAACTTTTGATCAAAATAAGGAGTTGGTAAAAATGATAAATATAATTAGTGATGCAGGGTTTAACTTTTATATAAAAGAAGCGGCTTCTATTTATGAAACGCCTTTTTACAGAACCAAAAATCCTTATACATCTTATGATGTACAGTTGAATATATTCTGCTTCCGACAATAAGGTATATGTAAAGAGATATTAAAAAAGGCTCACAAAGAAAACAGCTTACTTAAACTATGATCTCTGTTATCATCTGTTCAATAAATAAGGGCCTGGCTCAACAGGTGCAGAAGAATATTGCAGCAACTATTGGCGTAGTTTGGGAGTTTATTGTCATAGAAAATACGGTATCGCCAAAAAGCCTTACCGAAGTTTATAATGTAGGAGCATCAAAAGCAAAATACGATGTATCGCTTTTTGTTCATGAGGATGTACTTTTTCAAACTAAAAATTGGGGAGAAAAGTTGTTAGATTATTTTGAGAAAGATAACAGTCTCGGACTTATTGGTATTGCAGGCAGTAAATATAAAAGCAGCGTGCCATCAGGATGGTTTAGTGGCATTGAAGCCCTGGATTGCTGCAATATATTACATGTTGACAGCAACAATCAAAAGCTGCCAATGTATTTTAATCCAGTACCGGGAACACCTATACAAGACGTAGTAGTTTTAGATGGCGTTTTATTATGTTGTAAAAAAAATGTTTGGCAACAAGTTAAATTTGATGAAATTTTTTTGAAAGGCTTTCATTTGTACGACATTGATTTTTCATTCAGGGTTGCGCAAAAATTTATGCCAGGAGTGCCACCTTCTGACCACGAACTTTCCTTGGCCATGATGTCCTTCATGATCTTCGCCCCGAGCGGGTTTTTCGTGGCGAAGACCAAGTAGTGGCTAGTGCGATTAGCGTCGTCGTTCAGGAACCGAAATTGCA
>JANXSR010000409.1 GCA_025352625.1 Ferruginibacter sp. | reverse complement strand
TATAGGTTAATACAATTTTAGACTCATATGAACGTTTCTTTATTTTTAAAAAAAATCGTAAAATTTGATGAGTGGTACTATATTTAATAACCTGCATGGATTGGGGGTGCAAAATCATATAAATATATGCTCAAAAAAACTGCCCTTGTACTTATAGCTGCTACAATCGTTTTCTTTGGTGGATATAAAATTTTACAAATCAACAGATCGCATACAACAGATGCGCTGCTACCCAACTCTTCTCAACAAATAATAGCCATTTTTGATACAAGCAGCAATCGAATTTCAAGGGTTACAGACAGCACATTGCATTATACATTAAGTTGGGTAAATGATTTGGAACAATCTTTACCAAAAGAAATGTTGCAATCTCTTATTAAAAAAAAAGAGCCCTTATTTATTAACCTTCAAATATGGCACAAGGAATTAATTGGCAAATTAGCCAAAGAAGTAGCTACTAATATTTTAAATGGCGATTATGATAAAAAACTGATAAGCCTTTTGGAATTGTTAGCGAAAAGTACAAAACCTGTCTATCTAAGCTTTAATGGAGAAATGGAGGTGCCGGTAAACAAATATCCCTGGCAATACCAGCCCTGTATGCAGTATATCCGTTCATTCAGGCGTATTGCATTAGCTTGTAAAAAATATTCCCCTACTGTAAAAGTTGTTTGGGGATGTGCCGGGTATCCGGGTGTTGAAGAATACTGGCCTGGCAATGACTATGTTGATCTGGCATTTATAAACATGAGTCTTTTTCCGGAAATAAAAAACGACCCTTACCCACCCTATTCTTCTGTAACCGAAATGATGAGGCGAAAAATATTCAGAATGCGGTTTATCAATAAACCAGTGCTTCTTATGGGGGCTTCCTCCTTTGGCAGAGAAACTTTAAAGGAGGAATGGATTACTAAGCTCAATAGTATCTTACTTTCGGATAAAACTATTTATAGAACGCCGACTGAACCATTAGTTACAGACAGCATAGATGCAAATAAACGCCGGGATAACAATTTAAAAGTTGGTGTGTATGATCCAATGCTATTACTGGTTGCTCAACCCAAGGTTACTGTTGAACATATTTTTACGGATATAGAAAGTGTAGACAATGGCTTTTTTAAAAAAAATTTTGATTCTGTAATTGCCAGACAACATGATGTTATTGTAACCATGGAGCCATGGAAAGATGGAAAAATAGAAAAAGATAGTGCTATTTTGACCCATGTGTTAAATGGGGTTTACGATAAAACCTGGACCAGACTTTATCAACAAATTTCCAATGTTCAGCAAACGGTTTACCTTAGATGGGGACACGAAATGGAAATTCCGGTAAATAGATATGCATGGCAAAACCAAGATCCGGTAACTTATATTAAGGCCTTCCGGTATTTTGCAACTTTTCAAAAAACAAAAGCTGCTAATATAAAAATTGTATGGGGGCCGGCAGGCGACCGGGGAAGTGTAGAGTGGTGGCCGGGGGAAGAAGTTGTAGATTATATCAGTATTGCTATTTATGGTATTCCTGATAAAAACATTAATGATTATACAAAGCAACAAAGTTTTGGTGCTATTCTTTTTAATAAATTACATCGGATGCGCTTTGCCCATAAGCCCATTTTTATTACCGAGTTTGGGGTTAAAGGGCCGGAAGCATACCAAAAAAAATGGCTGGAAGAAGCTGCCATTGCCATTAATAAATACCCACAAATAAAGGGAATTAATTATTTTAACTATGCAGATACTCCAAAAGCATGGGGCGATGCAGATACACCCGACTGGAGCATAACTGTAGCTACTTTTAATAGTTTTACTAATCTATTAAACAACCTGCCCAAATAAAACCTTTGTTTGAAATAGCATCTAAAAAAATATGAATCAACCGTTATTAATCCCAATTAAAAGCTACCCTAATAATTTTGATATCATCCGTTTTGTGTTGGCGGCATCAGTAATATTGTGCCATAGTTTTGCAATTTATTATGGCTACGAAAAGTTTTTGCATACCGAACCTTTTATGGTTTGGAGCAGCCAGCAAATTAGTATTGGCAGTGTTGCTGTAGATTTATTTTTTATCATCAGCGGATTTTTGATAGTTAAAAGTTTTGAAACTTCTTCTGGTACATTCAATTATCTAACCAAAAGAATAGTAAGAATTTATCCCGGTTTTATAATCGCATTTCTATTAAGTATATTAATTGCAGGTTTTATAGGCAGTGAGTTAGCACACAATTGGGAAGGATACAAATTATACTTTCATTACCTGTATAAAAAGAAGGAGCTTGTTCGCCTCTTCACCCTTCAGGATCCATATCAAAAAATATTTTTCAAAGGCTCTCCCGAACCCGGTGTAAATAATTCTATCTGGACTATACAGTTTGAATTTTTTTGTTACCTGCTGGTGCCCCTTTTTGCATGGTTGGGTTTCTTTAAAAATAAATGGTGGTTTTTTACTGCGTTCATTCTTATGTATCTGGTATTTTTTTTACAATTAAAAGGTTACATTTTCCCCTTTAAAAACCGCAACAATTTATTTTTGGGTAATCCATATTTTACTCCCCGCTTTGTAATGTATTTTCTAGCCGGGGCCTGTTTTTATCATTTTCGTACTGTAATTGTGCGAAGTAATTATTTAGCTCTTTTTGCATGCATAGCCCTGGCAATTTCATTTTTTTGGATTAAATGTATTGATATGGTGTTACCAGTAGCAGGCTCTTATTTTTTATTTTTCCTGGTTTTTCATCCACGTATTTCATTCGGGGGCTTTGCAAAGTACGGTGATTTTTCGTATGGAGTCTACCTTTATGGATGGCCTGTACAAGCGCTGGTTTTTTATTTTTTTAAAGATTATATACATCCATATAGTTTCTTTTTTATTGCGCTGCCCATTGCAGTATTAATGGCTTTTTTAAGCTGGCACTTAGTTGAAAAACGATTTCTGAAATTTAAAAAAAGAAACCAGTTTGCGTAATAAACTGCATTTTAAAAATTGAATTATTAATTTAATTATTTTTATTCGCCAAAATTTTACGCTCGGCTTTTACAAAAAGCCCAAAATAAAAAACAATAAGCAACGCTGCAATAGCAGTGATAATAAATGTTATACCGGCTCCAAATTTATACCAAATTAATCCTGTAATTGAACTTGCCAGCATAGTACAAATACTTTGTAAACCTGCATAAGTTCCTATTGCAGTTGCAATGTCTTTTTTTTCTGTAATGTTACTGATCCATGCTTTTGATATGCCTTCTGTTGCTGCAGCATAAATTCCATAAAAGCCAAACAAGGTGCAAATGATGTAAATATTGTTAGTTACCCCCATGCCTAAATACACAATCACAAAAACAGAAAGTCCAAATACAAACATTTTTTTAAGACCAATTTTATCTGCAACAATCCCGGCAGGAAAAGCACACAATGCATAAACAAGGTTGTAAAATATGTATACCCCAATTACGGTTGAATCATTCAGACCTGCCTGTTTTGCTTTTAATAACAAAAAAATATCTGAACTGTTAAACAGTGTAAAAGCCAACAGCCCGGTTACTATTTGGCGATAAACTACCGGGCTATCTTTCCAGTAATTTAAAAACGAAAAAAAAGAGGTCGATCTTTTTTCTATTATATTTTTTTTCTTTTTATCCTTAAGATAAAAGGAAGCTACTACTGCAAGCAGGCCCGGAATAAATGCAATGTAAAACAGCACAGGGTAATTTTGGGGGTAATAATAAAGATAGAGTAATGCGAATGCCGGCCCCAACACAGCTCCTAAAGTATCCATTGACCGGTGAAAGCCAAATATTTTACCTTTCGTTTGTGGCGTAGCCTCTTCAGAAAGAATGGCGTCTCTTGCACCCGTCCGAATTCCTTTGCCAAAACGGTCAATAGTTCTTGCAAAAAAAATCCAAATTGGATAGATAAAAAATGCCATCATTGGTTTTGAAACTGCACTAAATGCATATCCAATTTGTACAAAAGGAACACGTTTACCTGAAGTATCAGACAGCTTTCCAAAATAACCTTTACTCAATCCTGCAGTGGCTTCTGCCACTCCCTCAACAATTCCAATTAATAAAATTGAAAACCCAATTGATCTTAAATAGATTGGCATAACCGGGTAAAGCATTTCACTTGCCATATCTGTAAACAAACTAACCAACGATAAAATCCAAACTGTACGGGTAATATATTTCATTTATTAAGCATTGGCATAAACAGTTTAGCAGGTATAATTATTACCTAAAGCTATCTCTTTTTACAAACCATACCTGTAATATTTTAATTACCAACTACTATTTTTTTAAATAAAAAAGTGGAGCTATTTTTTAAAATAACCCCACTCAGTTTATGAAACTAAAACCTGCTTTTATTTATCGTCTTCTACATTAGCTACTTCATACACATCTTTACCATCCTTTTGTATGGGCTGGTAATAAGTCTCTCCAATTTTTACATAAGTTTGATCTCCCAATTTTACTTCTGTTCCACCTTCAGGAAGGCTCTCTACAATTACGCCAGCAGTTGGAGGCACTACAGTATATCCCTTTTCTCCTTTTTCATAATAAGTGCCACCATAATAATAGTTATTAGTGGTTTCGTTTACTATTACCGTCTGCGTATTTTGAGGTACCGTTGCTACTGTTGCCCCTATGGGCGCTGCAACTACTGTATAGCCGCCGTTACTTGGTGCATAATACACACCATTATCATAATGATACTTTTGATTTTCGACGCTTACTATAATAGCAGTAGTGGCTAGTGTAGCTATAAAAAATCCCCACGGATGCCACATGGGGCCCCAGGCAAATGGGCGATAAGGATGATAAAGATACGGATGGTAGCAGTAATACCTGTGTCCGCCGTAACTATAAGGTGGTCTTGTATATGGATGGTATGCATTTCGACGAACCATTGTATTACGGTTGTTAATATTAGTGTGGTGACTGTTATCAACATTAATATTTACATTTTTTTTGCTGTTGTCAATATTTATTTTGTTGTTGCCAGAGTTGATGTTGTTGATTTTATTCCCACTATTGCTGATGTTGTTTTTATTTCCTCCTCCATTGTTATTTCTGTCGAGCCCATTACCGCCCCCATTATTATTTTTGAGGCCATTACCTCCCCCATTATTGTTTCTGTCAAGCCCCCTACCTCCTCCATTATTATTATTTTTAAGACCATTGCCTACACCATTGGTTGCTGCCGGTCTGTCCGGTTTTTTTGCAGGAAAACTATTGCCTCCACCCCCAGATTTAACCTGAGGTTTTCTTGCCTTCCCCTGCGCCAATAATTGGGCCGAAGGCAGTAAAACTAACACTAACAGCATTACTAACTGCTGCCTTAAATGAATGCTTCTAAAAGAATTTTTTTTCATTGTAAATGGTTTGATAAATAAATTTTTAGACTTTACTTTTAATTAAGCAAATTATCCGAACGCTATTTGGCAACTACAATTTATGGATTTTCAGATAGTTCCCAAAGCCTGTTTAAATCCGGATTCAGGATAATTTCTATCCTGCGGTTTTTTGCTCTTCCTTCCGGAGTTGCATTATCAGCAACAGGATTAAACTTGCCTCTTCCGGCTGATGTAAGTTTTGCCGGATCTACATGATAAATATCCCGGAGCATTCTTACAATTTCGTTTGCCCTTTCTGTACTTAAAGACCAGTTGTCTTTATAAGCTTTTGCAACCTTTACAGTGTCCGTATTCCCAACAATGATAGCTGATACACCAGGATTATCTGCCAACACATCTGACACTACACCGAGTATCTGCCTGCCTTCTTCACTTATTTTTGTGCTGCCACTGGCGAATGCAAGCTTATCTTCCATAGTAATATGCACGAGTCCGTTTTTATACGTAATAGTGGCGCCTGCACTCTCAAATGAAGATAATGCTGCATCCACTTTTTTTACTATCTGTTTCATGGAGGTTCCCTTTTCAGCAAGGGCACTGTTAAGGTTATCCACTCGCTGAGATAGAGCAGCCCTTACTTTACGACATTCTTCTGCTTCTTTACCATAACGCAAACTTTCTGCCTTTAACTGAGTAACCTGGTTGTCGTAATCTGCCACTTTACTGTTTAAACCAGTAACCTGACCATTAAGGTTTTCAATTTGCGCATTGGCAGTTTTTAATTTTTTACCTGTTCCGCAGGAAGCCAGCAATATGCTGACAACGCCAAAAGCCAGCATTGTTTTTTTCATTTTATTGTTTTTATATCTATTTAAATAAACTTAATACCATGCAAATTGAAAACCGCAATTGCAGATTTCTATTATTTGATTTATCTAAATCAACCTGAGTTAAAAAAAACTTCTGGATGAGCAGCATTGATTTTTTCAGGAGGAGATATTGAGATATTTGAATATTATGTAGAGTTAAAATTATGGCTTAGTTATAATTTTAAACTACCATCATAAAGTACAATTGTATCAAATTATAATTGTTTACAAAAGAAAGTTATGTGGATGTTTCTATCAGTTACCAATAATACTTGTCTATCAACACTTTGCTTGAGAGGTTATTTTTTTAACAGCAAACAAAAGCCACCTTCGGGTTAAAGGAGGTTTTTGTTTCTTACTATTTTTTAAAGGCAAAAGTATAGCCTAGTATCAAACCAAAGGAACTATACGTTGCTTTGGTAATGGTGGTGCTTCCCTGTAAATAGTTATCCTCGCTTGGGTTTTCAAAATTGCCAGATTGCTCGCTGGATTTATTTGCGCCGGTACTATAGAGTACATCCACACATCATCCTTGACCTTCCTCTTGTAAAAGTGCTACCTGCGGTAAGATGATAAATATCCCAGGAGGTTATATCGGACTTTATACCAATTGATTTATTCAAATCTTTATCGTAATAGGATTGGTTGGTTCTAAAACTTACACTTAACAAAACGTCCGGTTTTAGCGCATACTCATACCCTACTGCTACATTGAAGACTGATTTTGCGCCTTCTTTTAGCCGCACAAATTCTTCGCTGCCCAAACTGGTGTTAAGGCTGGCTGGCCGAACAAAGGCTGATGGTTGCGCCCTCAGTATATCGTATATTCCTACACCTGCATAATATTGTGCAGCAATGCCAAAAGCGGATCTGCGCTTTGACCAGTTAACCCCTGCCACAATTGAAAGTGGAGATTTATAGGTTGATTTTATTTTTTCCTGGCGATCATTTGCAAGTAAAGTAGTTCTGGCTCCTTTGTATAAAAGGTTGGTAGCCAAAATATCTGCCGAAATTGTACCGCTGCCAAATAATCCAATAGAAGGAGTAGTAATGGTTAGGCCTGCCGAAAAATTATCCTTCTGATAATTTATTCCCAACTTGGCAGCATAACGCACATTATAATAATCCGCACTACGTACAAATGACGAACTCACTAACGGGTTGCCTGGCTCATTTAAAAAAACCTTGCATAAGTAGCCCTGCTAAAACTTACATTACGGATAGTGAAAATATTACTCAACCCAATTGACCAATGATCATTTAATTTATAACCACCGCCCAAGCCAAAAGTTAACTCGCTAAGCTTAGAATTAACGCTGGCCTGGCCAATAAATTCTTCGTCGCCGGGGCTTGCTATATAGTTAGCGATATTTACTTTGTCATCAATACGTGCTGTTGCTTTAAAATTAAAGTTTACACCAGACATTATGCTGTAACCAATCTTCATTTTTTTTGTACCTCTTGTAAACATACCTCCAACAAATAAAGGAACAGATCCTAACCGGCTACTTTTAAAATCCTTTCTTTGGCCAAGTGCATTGTATATCCGGATATTTTCAATCTGGTAAGCATTGCCATTTATTGAAAGTGTACTACTGTCAATAAAACCTAAACCTGCAGGGTTATAAAATACGGCCGTATTGTCTTTTACATTACCAACCACAGCCCCGCCCATCAGTGCAGACCGGGCTCCAAACTGTACGGATGAATAATGTGTATCCTGCGCATGCATCGTAACATTCTGCAAAATGAATAATATCAGCAGGCTGTACTATTTATTACAACTAACTACTAGTTTCTTATTTAATTTTTGCATTTTTTAAAATCATAAGTTAACATATAATATTGCACTCCTATTTTGTATTTTGGTTATTGACGTGAATAGTCACGTTGCAAATCAACAGTTAACTACTCGTCCCAATAAATACTTTCTTATTGTTTTAATAATTTCTCACTTTCCAACTGCTTTACCAAAGCAGTCATATAACTCTTGCTAAATTTTTGTAAAGAAGATGGATTAAAAACTTGTGATTGCACCGACCACATTATTTCTTCCGATGTTGCATCGTATAAATTACTTTCAATAAAATAATTTTTTTCGGCTGTGTAATAACCCGGTGTTGATACCGTAGGATACCAATTACTATAATAACCAAAATAATTACCGCTCCATGTATAAGTAGGCATCATAGAGTAGGCTTGTGTTCCGGGTGTGTACCTGGCAGCTTCTTCTTTCTTTAAAAGCGATACAATGAAAATAGCATCGCACCCACTGGCTTTTAATTTACTGGCAATATCTTCTTTGGCTGGCATTTTAGGATCATTTAAAGAAGGTGCCATCACATCAATACTTTTTACCGCTTGCAGTCCCCTTGCTTTTGCGGCATTAGCCAAATCAGATTCTACCTGATTCCTTGCCTGTATATCTGCCGTCATTGCAAGTATAAAAATATTATGGAAAGTTTTACCCTGAATCTTTTCTTTATTTACCCAAACACCTGTATACTCTTTAGAAGAAGAGCAGGCTGCAAAAAAAAGCGCAAGAAAAATAACTGTTACTAACTGAATTCTTTTCATGTTACTGTTTTATTTTGGTTTTGTTTTTAATTAATATTAATCGTTTAGCAAGATGCTATTTTGTTTCGAATTTATATTCTTAACACATAATAACATTGTATTTTGTATTCACTTCCAACCTTCAACCTTCAACCTTCAACCTTCAACCTTCAACATCAAAACACCTCATTCAATCCAAAGAAAATCCCTTTGTAACTACTCACCCCTTCCGAATCATCATTTTATAGCATTTTTTGAAAATCGAATAGTTATCCACATCCGGCATTATAAACTTGCGTTGCAGGCCTCGTAGAGCAAAAAATGTTTTTTAAAATTTCGGCTATTTGATT
>JANXSR010000406.1 GCA_025352625.1 Ferruginibacter sp. | reverse complement strand
AATCAAATAGCCGAAATTTTAAAAAACATTTTTTGCTCTACGAGGCCTGCAACGCAAGTTTATAATGCCGGATGTGGATAACTATTCGATTTTCAAAAAATGCTATAAAATGATGATTCGGAAGGGGTGAGTAGTTACAATAATATTTATTGATTTTATTATTTTAGTATCAGAATAAAACAAGTATTCTAATCTTACACTTATTGTATTTTATTACTTAGCCGCCTTTAGTGTAGTTGCTTTTGCCTTAGCTGGAGTTACTTTTGGAGCAACAACTTTTTCTACTGGTGCTTTTACTTTAGGGGCAGCCGCTTTTTTAGCAGGTGCTTTTATTTTTTCATCAACTGGCTTAACCTCCGCTTTCTTTTCAGCAGCAGGCGCCTTTTCAGCATCTACAGGAACATTAATTACACAGTTTTCTACATAAAAACCTGAGATATGTACATAATGATCAGCACTCTGGTCATTTACCCATCTGCCGTCATTTAGTAAATAACGATATTCGTATCTTTTACCAGCTTCTAATGATGCAGTTGCTTTTAAAGTACCGTCTTTTTGCTTTTTTAAAGTAATGCCATCATTATAATCCCAGTTATTGAATTCGCCCAATAAAAGTCCTGAAGTTGCTTCTCCTACTACTTCAGCTGATAGCGTAAATGTTACTTTCTTTGCCATAAATATGTCTTTTTGTTTGGATGTAACATGCAGTAACCAAATGGATGTACTACATTTAATAATATAAATTAATTATGTTACTGCTTAATACAAAAATAGCAAATAAGTAACCCTTACGCCTTATTAACAGTTTTCCACATACTAACATCCTGCTTATTAATGTTTCATTGCTTTAAACTGGTAAAATACACCAATAGCAAATACACGGTTAGCAACTTTGGCTGCATTGTTATCATTAATTTTAGCCAATCCCAAATTATACCTGGCATCAATACCAAAACCAGAACTGGTAAGATAACCTGCTCCAAAAACCCATGCAAGATCTGTTTTTTTGTAGCCATCTTTTACGTCAACCGTTACATCTCCGGCTTTATTTTTAGCACTCACCAAAAAACCCAATTGCGGACCAGTTTCAAGTCTAAAGCCTGTGCCTATCATATATTGTAATAGCACTGGTATTTGAATATAATTTAGATTTGTTTTATACTCTACATTAGAAATTGTTTGTTTTGCACCCTGACCGGAAAAAAATAATTCTGGCTGCACAGCAAATTCCTTTGTAATATGTATGTGAGCAAGCCCCCCAAGATTAGCAGAAATCCTTGGATCAATATTATTGTTAGAAGCTGCAGTACTTAATGTAGCAACATTTAAACCACCCTTTAAACCCAATTCCACATGGGTTTGCGCTTTTAGCATTAATGAACCCGATACCATTACGGCAATAAAAAAAAATTTTTTCACGATTATTTATTTTAGTTAACAATTTAATTATCTACCTGTAGCCAATATATATGCCACTTAGTTTTTTATATTAATCAGCAGGCAAAATTGTCCATTTTTATTACCTGAATCCTTTTATCGGGGAAATGATTACTCATAGGTTTAATTAAAATAATGCATAAAAAAACCGTCTCAATTTTACTGAAACGGATTTGCTTATAAGTTTAAAAAATTGCATTTATTTTTCCAACATAAATGGATAACGGTAATCAGTTACCGGCACAAAAGTTTCCTTAATGGTTCTTGCACTTAACCACCTGTATAAATTTAAAATGCTACCTGCTTTATCATTAGTGCCACTGCCCCTTGCTCCGCCAAATGGCTGTTGCCCAACTACTGCTCCAGTTGGTTTATCATTAATATAAAAGTTACCTGCACAATTACGCAAACGATTAACCGCTAATTCAACTGCATAACGGTCTTGCGCAATCACCGCACCTGTCAGCGCATAAGGAGAAGTTGAATCTACTAATTTCAAAGCCTCTTCAAATTTATTCTCGTCATATACAAATAAAGTCAGTACTGGGCCAAATAATTCTTCACACATGGTAATGTATTTGGGGTCTTTTGTTTCTATCACCGTAGGCTCAATAAAATAACCTTTTGATTTATCACAATTACCCCCTGCCAATATTGTTGCACCGCTACCTTTCTTCTTAGCCGCTTTTATAAATCCCTCCAGCTTATCAAAACTTTTTTCATCTATCACTGCATTGATAAAATTGGTAAAATCTTCTGTAGTACCCATCTTCATTGATTTTAATGCAGCTACTAATTTGTTTTTTACTTGTACCGCAATATTAGATGGAATGTAGGCTCTTGATGCAGCACTGCATTTCTGTCCCTGGTATTCAAAAGCACCTCTTGCCAATGCAGTCACTACTACATCCACATCAGCACTTTTGTGTGCAATTACAAAATCCTTTCCACCTGTTTCACCAACTATGC
>JANXSR010000355.1 GCA_025352625.1 Ferruginibacter sp. | reverse complement strand
GGTGGTTTTATCAGGCAGCTTAAATCTAAATGATATTATACAATCCCAGTCCGATGGCTGGTGGATTTTTAAAGGACACATTCCTGTGGTTATTGCTTTTGTAATCTTCATTATTGCAGTAACAGCAGAAACCAACAGGGCTCCTTTTGATTTGGCAGAAGCTGAATCAGAATTAACAGCCGGCTTTCACACGGAGTATTCGGGAATGAAATTCGCATTGTTCTTTTTGGCCGAATATATTAACGTGTTTATTGTTTGTGCTATCGGTGCTACCTTATTTCTTGGAGGATGGATGCCATTTCACATTGGTCATTGGGAATCATTTAATCACATTATGGATTACATACCTTCCAGTATGTGGTTCTTTGGAAAAACATTTTTCCTGATATTTTTAATTATGTGGTTTAGGTGGACTTTTCCTAGATTACGTATTGATCAATTGTTGAACCTGGAGTGGAAATATTTATTGCCGATCAGTATGTTTAATTTATTGCTTGTAACAGCGATGGCAATTTTGGGTTGGCATTTTTAAAGGCCGCTAATGGAACAAGATGCATCAGTTTAAAATGATAGACTGAATATTTTGATAAAGAGAATAAAATAGAAATTGATAAAAAATATGTTCATAGTCAATTATATAAAAGATGTTTTTAGCGGTGTAAAATCACTGGCTGTTGGGCTTAAGCGTACACTTTATTATTTCTCTCACCACAAAGAAATTATTACGGAGCAATACCCCGATAACAGGGCAACACTGGTGATGGCAGAGAGATTTAAGGGTGAAGTGGTGATGGCACACGATGAAAATAATGAACATGCCTGCACCGGTTGTACAGCTTGTGAACTAGCCTGCCCCAATGCGACTATTAAAATCATTACAAAATTTGATGTATCACCTGAAGGAAAAAAGAAAAAGGCGATTGATAAATTTGTATATCATTTAGAACTGTGTACAATGTGTAATCTCTGTATTGTTGCCTGCCCGACAGATGCAATTAAAATGGCGCAAACATTTGAACACAGTGTATACAATAGAGCAGAGTTAACAAAGGTTTTAAATAAACCCGGATCGAAGATCAGGGAAGGGGTGGAATAAGACAAGCTATAATAATTTATTTGACTATTTATAAAAATAATAACCTTAAAAAACGCTCCGCCGCAGCGGAGATGGAGCAAATTATCAGATGAGCGGATCAACAATTATATTTTACATGCTTGCAGCACTTACTTTAGTGAGTGGGGTATTGGCAGTTACAACGCGGCAAATATTCAGGGCGGCTATCTTCCTTTTATTTTCTTTAATAGGAATTGCCGGGCTTTATTTCTGGATGCAATATGATTTTGTAGCAGCTGTTCAGATTGTAGTGTACGTTGGTGGCATTACGGTGCTAATCATCTTCTCCATTTTTTTAACACAACAGGCGGGAGACTTATTGCCCAGGCAAAAAATGGGACGACAGGTATTTTCCGCATTGGCAGCCTTTTGCGGGTTTGCCTTAACCATGTTGCAATTATACCAACATACGTTTAAAGCAACAACCGGTCAACCACAGCTACCCACAGTGTCAAATATAGGGGATAGAATGTTGGGAGTTGAAGAGAATGGATTTGCATTGCCTTTTGAAGTAGTAAGTATTTTATTGCTGGCGGCAATGATTGGTTGTATTGTAATTGCATTACGTTCAAAACCCATAGCAACATGATGGAGCCGGGACTATATCATATTTTATTTATCAGCACAGCGCTTTTTTTTATCGGCGTGTTTGGTTTTTTTACACGGAGAAACCTAATCACTATGTTGATGAGTGTTGAGCTGGTGCTAAATAGTGTGAACCTTAATTTTATTGCCTTCAATAAATATTTATGGCCACACAAACTCGATGGGCTATTCTTTTCAATTTTTGTGATTGCAATTGCCGCAGCAGAAGCTGCTGTAGCCATTGCGATCATCATTAATTTATACAGAAGTCATCAATCCATTGATGTGGAAAATGCAGAAGAAATGAAATTTTAAAAGTTTTTTTTTCGCCTCTCAAAAGTGAATAAGAACGACTTACTATACTATGAATGGATTTTTACAAATAAGATTGCTACAGGTTCTTCCAACAGGATGGAATTTAGGCGGTGGATTATTGCTCATCCCTTTGCTTCCACTGGCAGGTTTTTTATTGCTTGGTTTATTTGGTAGAAAATACATAAAAAATTCAGCTGGTATTATTGGTACTTTTCTATTATTGGTATCAACGGCTTTATCAATATACACAGCCTACGGATACTTTTTTGAATTTGGGAAAGTAGATGGAGTTTACCAAAAAATTGTACCGCTACAGTTTACCTGGCTCGAATTTTCGCCCGGTGTTTCAATCGATCTGGGTATCATACTTGATCCAATTTCTGTGATGATGTTGGTGATTGTAACATTTATTTCTTTAATGGTGCATATTTATAGTTTAGGTTACATGAAAGGAGATGAAAGATTTCCTACCTACTATGCATTTCTTGGTTTGTTTACTTTTTCTATGCTGGGTTTGGTGATAGCTTCCAATATATTTCAGATGTATATTTTCTGGGAATTGGTCGGTGTCTCTTCCTTTTTGCTGATTGGTTATTATTATGATAAACCCAGTGCAGTAGCCGCGTGTAAAAAGGCGTTTATTGTTACCCGCTTTGCAGATCTTGGCTTTTTAATTGGCATATTGATATTATCCTTTCATGCCGGCACGCTCGATTTTAATACACTCATCCAAAGGCTCACAGTTGATGGTAGTGAAGAGTTGCATACTGCTTATACTTCTACTTTTCTTGGGGCTTCGGCATTAACATGGGGTGCCGTATTAATATTTATTGGTGGTGCCGGTAAGAGCGCTATGTTTCCACTGCATGTTTGGTTACCCGATGCCATGGAAGGTCCAACTCCGGTATCAGCATTGATACATGCTGCTACCATGGTTGTGGCGGGTGTTTATTTGGTAGCAAGAATGTTTCCGGTTTTTAGTATGTCGGATGGAGCCATGCACATAGTAACTTATGTGGGAATTATTTCAGCGTTGTTTGCTGCAGTGATTGCATGTACACAAACTGATATCAAAAGGGTATTGGCATATTCTACAATGTCACAGATAGGATTTATGATGTTTGCTTTGGGTGTTTCAGGCAGCAATTTAGAGAATGGAAGTCTCAACTATTCGGG
>JANXSR010000034.1 GCA_025352625.1 Ferruginibacter sp. | reverse complement strand
CTAAAGTTGGCAACCTAATTGCCACAATCCAAAAATATTATTTAAGCAAAGTACAGATTTCTGTGAAGCATTTTTTTTAAAAAATATAGAATTAATTCTACATAACTTTTAGGTTAAAGAGTATACCTTGGCCGCCGAATCTCACTTTTTTTTAAACTCAATTATGCAACATTTCACAGACAGGTTTTATCTTTTGTTTTTTTATAGCCGTACTATGGTTACAGAAGTGGGGTATTTTTTTTGTTAACAAAACAACTTCCATCGCAGCCAACCCAAAATATCTATAAGCTAAAATTTAAACGGAATGAAACAAATTTTTTTTAAAAAGCAATCACTGGTTTTTCTGGTAATGATAAATATGCTATCAGTATCAACTGTATCAGCACAAACACCAGCTTTTAAAGGTGAAGTAAAACTGGATATCCGTGATTCCAAAGCAGACTGGGCTCCTTATATCCGCAAAAAGGCACCTGAAGAAGCTCCCAACATTTTATTTATTTTATACGATGATACTGGTTTGGCCGCATGGTCTCCATATGGAGGGAGGATTATGCCAACAATGGATAAGCTTGCTGCCGATGGTTTAACCTATACCAAATGGCATACCGTTGCGCTTTGTTCGCCCACCCGTTCCTGCATCAATACAGGCCGCAACCATAACCTCAATGGTATGGGAGCAATTACCGAAGGTGCCAATGGATTTCCGGGATACAGTTGCCAGTTGCCGGCGCAGGCTGCTACCATGGCACAAATACTGAATGACAATGGATGGGGTACTTAAAGATGCCAATGCATCAGGTGTAATTTTCGCTCATGGTTCCCGTTTTGGCGGCCACATCCTGTTTATTAAAGACCACAAATTGTACTACATCTATAATTTCCTTGGCATTACGGAACAAACAGATTATGCATGCCTACAGTTTGAATTATAAGGGAAAATATAAACATATAACCATGAAAAAGACAACTATTTTATTGCTGCTTATTACCATGTGCTTAACAGCAGTATTTCAACAATCAGTAACTGCACAGGAAATAAAAGCCACAACAAAAGATTTTAAGAATACCATTCATTTCAACATTACCAACCCCATCATATTTGGGGGAAAATCGTTCATATTTGGATATGAACGGGTGATTAATAAACATCAAACGTTTAGCGTAAACTTTGGTACGGTGGGTTTTCCTTCGCTGGGTCTCATTAATTCAGATTCTTTTAAAGTGAAAACAATCCGCAACGATAAAGGATATAATTTATCTGTAGACTATCGTTTTTACCTTGCCAAAGAAAATAAGTATCCGGCCCCTCACGGTGTTTATATTGGCCCTTATTATTCTTACAATTATTTTGATAAAAAGCATGTATGGGCAATAAATAGTTCCTCCGGGTTTAAAGGAGATGTAGAGACAGACCTGAGTTTAAAGATACATACCATTGGTGCAGAACTGGGGTACCAGTTTATTTTGTGGAAACGGATTACATTAGATATGGTACTGATTGGGCCAGGCATTTCTTCATATAATTTAAAAGCATCACTGGGTAGTAATTTATCTGTAGCAGACAGGGAGAAGCTTTTTGAAAAATTAAATGCAGCATTGGCAGATAAATTTCCGGGGTATAATGTAATTATCAATGATGGAGATTTTCAAAAGAAAGGAACGGCAAAAACTACCAGTATTGGATTCAGGTATATGATACAGGTTGGATTCAGGTTTTAAATAACATTAAAATATTGTCCTTGCTTTGGTGCCTTCACCGGTAAAATGGCAATAAATTAGGCGGAAGAAATTGTACATTAAAAAAATAAAAAGATGAAATTTTTTAAATTAGTTTTTTTGATTGGAACTTTTAGTTCTGTCACCGTTTTTGCTCAGGAAAAACCCGCCACCAGTGCGGAAGAACTGGCCAAAAAATTAGCTAACCCAATAGCAAGCCTTATCAGTGTGCCTTTTCAAAATAATACTGATTATGGTATTGGGCCAAATAATGGTACAAGAAATACATTAAACTTTCAGCCGGTTATTCCAATAGCATTAACGCCTAACCTTAATTTAATTGCAAGGGTTGTTTTACCCATTGTTGCACAGTATAATATTACAGGTAATGGCAGCAAGCAAAGTGGCCTAAGTGATGCCGTGATGAGTGCCTTTTTTTCTCCGGCCAGTAAAAATGGAGTTACCTGGGGAATGGGCCCGGTATTTTTAGTACCTGTTGCTACCAATGATTTTTTGGGTACCAAAAAATTTGGTGTTGGGCCTACCGCAGTAGCATTAAAGCAATCCGGCCCATGGACAATTGGAGGGTTGGTAAATCAAATTTGGTCGGTAGCTGGCGATAAAGACCGCAGTGAAGTGAGCCAGTTTTTTTTGCAACCTTTTGTAACCCGTAACTGGAAAAGCGGTGCAGGGCTTGGATTATCTGCAGAGATTACACAAAACTGGATAGCCAATACCACCACTGCATTTATTATTCCCACTGTTTCTGGCGTAACTAAATTAGGTAAGCAAACAATTTCACTTTCTTTTGGTCCACGGTTTCCGGTAGCAGCACCAGCTGGCTCAAAAGCTGATTTTGGATGGCGGGCCGGGCTGAATTTTGTTTTTCCAAAATAGAAGAAAAGGCAAAAGCATAAAAAATAGAATCAACACAATTACAAAAAATAAAACAAATCAATCAATGAAAAAAGTACTCGTTTTTATAATGGCAATAGTATTATCAGCCACATTTGTAAATGCTCAAACAGGCGATCCTGAATTGGATTATATCAGAAAGGCTTATTCAAAAGAGAAAAAAACAATCGTAACTGAATACATGAATCTTGATGCCAAACAGGCAGCCCAATTTACAGCTGTATACGATGCGTTTGAAACA
Organism: Ferruginibacter sp.; assembly: GCA_025352625.1. Taxonomy (GTDB): domain Bacteria; phylum Bacteroidota; class Bacteroidia; order Chitinophagales; family Chitinophagaceae; genus Ferruginibacter. Next base: position 1,542 of record JANXSR010000034.1, on the reverse strand, counting down.
AGCAGACAAAAACTGGCTACCGAACGCCTTAAATTAATTGACGAATATATAACCAATGCAGCGAATATTACACCGGAGCTGGCAGACAGACTGGCAAAAAGTGTATTAGCAAATAATAGTAGCCTTGATAAACTGAATCAGCAGTATTACGATAAAATGAAAAAGGCAGTAGGTGCAATAAATGCAGCCAAATTTATGCAACTTGAAACCTATTTGCAAACTACCTGGAGAGGTGCTGTGCAGGATAATATTCCACTGATTGGCGAACTTGATAAAACCCATAAAGATTAGTACAGTGGCGAATGGGCAATAGCGGATAGTGAAATGCTCAGATCTATTTTGCCTTTTGTAAATTATAATTGTTATACAGTTAATAAATTCTTTAAAAATAAAAAATAAAAATTCATGAAAAAGGTATTGTTATCAGCACTTGTAATTGCATCAGTTGTATCCTGCTCACCGGGTACAAAAATTATTAAATCATGGCAGGAGCCTGGTGCCACTGTTACTCAAAGTGGAGCATATAAAGCATTGGTTATTGCTATGGTAAAAGATGAAAGTTCCCGCAGGGTAATTGAAGACCAGTTGGTAAAACGCCTTAATGGCAAAGCAGTTGCATCTTACAGCATTATTTCTGCAGAGGTGTTAAAAGCAGCAAATGAAGAAAGCTTAAACCAGCAATTAATGCAGGGGCAGTTTACACATATATTGTTAATGCGTTTGGGTGATGTTGAAAAGGAAACGTCTTATGTGCCCGGTACTACTACTGGTTTTTATGGGGGCTATGGCAGGTATTATGGTTATGGTTCCAGCTTCTATTCTACCCCGGGTTATTATACCACCGACAAAAATTATTTTGTAGAAACAGCGGTGTATGCTGTTAATCCCAATAAATTAATCTGGACGGGTACTACCAAAACAATTAACCCATCTAAAATGGATAAAACAGTTAATGATATTGCCGATGTAGTTTCTGAGAAAATGAAAAAAGACGGATTTCTTAAGTAATTGTATTTTGTAATAGGGGCATAGGGTATATCATTGTCACCTGTAAACGGGCGCAAAAGAAACTGAAATTAAAATACATCCTTTTGCGTCTTTGTTTAAATTTTTGTAACCTGGCTTTTGAGCTTTTACAAAGGTTAAATTATGCAGTATGAAAATGAATGGATTTATTACAGTGCTGTTTATCATTATAGCAATGACCGCAACAGCACAGGAGGCGGAAAAAACAGCGGCAAAAGAAGAGGAAGCTATAAAGGGTACCCACCGGCTTACGCTGGTGTTGGGTCAATCGCATTTAAGTGAGGGCATTATGGAAAATGGGAAAAAGGGTTGGAAAGTAATTCCATCCTGGGGGCTCGATTATGATTACTGGGTAAGCAATCATTGGGCAATTGGTTTGCACAATGATATGATAATAGAAACTTTTGCTGTTGCCGAAAAGGAGGGTAAGATAATTGAAAGAAGCAGGCCTTTTGCAAGCGTTGCCACTGCATTATTTAAACCTGCCAAACACCTCACTTATATTGCAGGTTTGGG
>JANXSR010000317.1 GCA_025352625.1 Ferruginibacter sp. | reverse complement strand
AAAGAAAGGAATAATTAATTTAAGAAATGAAGTCCTAATAGAAGCAAAATTTAACGATATATATTTTAGGAGAGATGACTATATATCGATTAAAAGTGGCAAACAAGCTTGCTTGTTAAATTTAAATTTCCAAGAAGTCATCGCAAAAAAATATCAAAATATAGGGCTATTTACAGCAGAGGGACTAGCCACATTTGAAATTAATGACGATGAATATGGATATCTGTATGGATATATTAATAAATACGGTGAAGAAATAATTCCTGCAAAATTTGAATATGCAGAAGATTTTTATAAAGGAGTTGCTATTGTTAGCATTGACGAAGAATATTTTTTAATTAATGTTAGGGGGAATAGAATTTCCACCAATTCATTTACGTATTTAGCATCACCACGTATGGAAGAAAATGAAAATCTTTTTCTCTGTAGTAAAGATGATGTGTTTTTTGGTTTTATTGACAATACTGGCAAAGAAGTCATCCCTTTCGATTACGATGAGCTTAATTTGTTTACCGAGGGATTAGCTCCAGCTAAAAAAGATGGGCAATGGGGCTTTATTGATAAAAATAACAAAACTATTATAGATTTTAAATTTGATAATGCACACCAGTTTAGTGAAAATTTAGCGGGAGTTGTAAAAGATACAAAAGAAGGTTTTATAAACAAAAAAGGGGAAGTGATTATCCCTTTTTCTTATGATTCAAATAATTGGTCGCATCCATTTTTTGAGAATGGGTATACAAATGTTGAATTGCAAAATAAAGTAGGGCTGATTGATAAAGTGGGCAACATAATTATACCATTGGAATATGAAATTGCCGGATATGATAATGTTGAAGACATTTTTTTTGTTTCAGAGAATGGACGTGATTTTCAATATATTTCCAAAGATGGATTGAAGTATTGGGAAGATTAATAAAAAAATTATGGGCTATATACTACGGATTTTTGCCGCTCCGGGTTTCCCTCATTCCGAATTAAAAATTCTCAGGTGAGTCTCTTCACAGCAAAGGCTAACAACACAAAAGAATAGTTGCGAAGGACTCACCGAAAACCTGAAAGGCAGCACAAATTTTATTGCATTAACTCTTTAAATTTTTACTCTCTTCAATTATACGAATGTACAGGAATACCCTTTCAAAAAAGGCGACGGGTACTGCAACTTATGCATGGCAGCAGAGTAATATAGTTCATGCAGAGACCTCGTGTTAGAACTTTTTTTATTAGAAAGAACGGTGGCGGAAACAATTTTGTCGCTATTAATTTCAAAAAAGAATCAGTAATTTTAGGATATGGAAAAAGAATTAATTCGACAAAAGATAAAAGACATGGTACTTCAGGAGAATGCTGATGCAAAAGTGATACTATATGGATCGAGGGCCCGTGGAACAGCAGTACAGGATTCTGATTGGGATATTCTTGTATTATTAAATAAACCGAATGTTAGCTTTAAGGATGAACAAAAGATAAGGCACAAATTGTTTGATATAGAATTAGAAACCGGTGAATCGATCTCTACATTTGTATATTCACAAAAGGATTGGGATACCCGGCTAAGTGTAACGCCTCTTTTTAAAAATATAAAAAGAGAAGGGATTTATTTATGAGTGATTACAAAGAAGAATATATAAAGTATCGTATTGAAAAATCTGAACGGGCTTATTTAGATGCAAAATTATTGGCTTCCGAAAAAAGTTGGAATGCTTGTATTAACCGGCTTTATTACTCATGCTACTATATTGTTTCTGCGCTTGTCTTACAGAATGATATTGAAACACAAACACATTCGGGACTAAAGACCCAGTTTAATTTACACTACACTAAAACAAAAAAAATCTCAATTGAGATGGGTAAATTGTACTCTGACTTAATTGATTCACGCCAGAAAGGTGATTATGAGACTTATATGATTTTGAGAAAGAAACTGTTGAGAGTTTAATTGAACCCGTTAGTGAATTTATTTCTTGTGTAAAAAAACTGATCATCACACTTTAATTTTACTTCTAATAGAGTTTCTTTTTCCTGCTTCGGGTTTCCCTCATTCCATATTTAAAATTCTCAGGTGTGTCTCTTCACAGCGAAGACTCCTGTGCCACCTTGTTACTGTTACTACGCTGATTAACTTAATGAACTTCTAAAACAATAATATTTAGTTATAATTAGTGATAACTTATTGTTGTTGCCGAATTTTAAATATGGCAATAGTAACAAACAGATACAGGACTGTAGTATTGCACTTGTTTGAACATTACAGATTGACAAACGAAATATGATGAAAATCAAATTTTCTATACCGTTGTTGTATCGCGAATTAATTTCGGCATATGAAAAATATAAATAACTTTAATTAACCGAAAACCTTTCTTTAGTTTTAACTATTATAACAAATTTTAACTGCAAAACCTTATGCGTATAATTTTCATTCACGGCTTAGGCGAAAACGAAAGTATTTTTAAAAACATCGCTCCTGCCATTGGTAATGAGCAGGTGTTCCTGAATGTTTGGGATATTTTGGGTAATGAAAAGCATGAAGGGCTGAATGTATTCAATTTCTCAAAAAAAATAGCGGAGCAATATAATATCAGCAGCAATGATTGGGTAATTGGTCATTCAATGGGCGGCTGGATTGCTTACTATATTAAGCATCACACTGGTTGCCGGATTATTCAAATTGCTTCTGCTACAAACATTATGGACAGATTCATTACGCCTATCCGTTCAGGCAAGATTGCTTATTGGCTTACCAGGAACGGCGTTGTTTTTAATAATCTTCGAAAATGGTTCGAGGTAAGAAAATACAACGGCATGCCATCTCAGCAAATTTTTATTGAAACGTTTACCCGCCTTGTCAAAGGCAATAAAGAATGCGTTGTCAGTCAGTTAAAAATTATTTATGAACCAGTTCAAGCTATTGAGGCGGAACCGGATTTACGCCTGCATTCTCTTAAAGATGAACTCTTGAGACCTCCTAAAGAACCCTTTTATGAAATTCCCGGTGACCATTTTGCACTTATTACACACCCTGAAGAAGTAATTAAGCCAATTTTGGAGAGCTTAAAGAACCACTAAATGCTTATCCCTTTTTTTCCGCTCAGGGTTCCATCATTTCGAATTGAAAATTCTCTGGTGAGTCGCTTCAAAGCAAAGGCTAACAACCCGAAGGAATGGTTATGAAACATATTGAAAACAAACAGGCTAAAAATTATAAATTAAAATATCTCCAAAAATCCAAACTCTCTTGAGTTAAACAAAGCATCGATTTCATTTCGGTGCTTCAATAACAATTCCAATAAATAATTATTACTCTGGTTACTTGTGCGCAACAGCACTACTTTTGTTGGGAATCCCTTTGTACCAGCAAGGTTAAGAAAACCGTCGTCGTTGGTAATAATGATAAGGTTATTGATTAACGCATAATCCCATATGTCTTTATCATTCGCAGGAATTGTAAGTGCAATATGATCAACATGAAAACAATCTTCAAAATGAGGGGTTAGTTTTGCCACCAGCCTCCATGATATATTGGCATCTAATAACAGTTTCATTTTAAGCAGCTATGATCTTAATAATGGATTCCCTGTTGGCAGCAAATGCAAGTGCAGCTAAAATATGTTCTTTTTTTAATGACGGGTAATCTTCCAATACTTGTGCATAAGTCATGCCGGAAGCCAACCATTGTAGAATATCGGTCACTGTTATTCTTGTTCCCTTAATACAAGGTTTACCAAAACGGATTTCCGGGTTGATGGATATATATAAAGAGAATTCCTTCATGGTTTGAAGTCACTTCTTTTTTATTGATTTGTTAATGTCTGTTACGCAAACGCCCCGCCATCTACCGGCATCGCATGGCCCGTTATAAAAGAAGCTTCATCACTGCACAACCATACTATTACATTCGCTACTTCTCCCGGTTGTCCCATTCTTTTCATGGCCTGGTAATTTTTTGCAGCTTCCAGTGCAACCGGATCATGCGCTAACTTTCTTCTTCCTTCCATGATCATGGGTGTTTCAATCGCCGTGGGACAAATGGCATTGATGCGGATATTTTGTGTAGCATATTCTTTAGCAGCAGTTCTTGTTAAACCCACTACCGCAAACTTAGATGTTGCATAAGGCGAGTTACCCGGCTGCGCCACCAAACCCGCCGCAGAAGACACATTCACGATTGCGCCACCACCATTTTTCAGCAGTTGAGTCACTTCTTCTTTCAGACAATAGTACGTTCCAAAAAGATTTATCTGCATCATATTCATCCAGTCCTCTTCGGGATATTCATGCAATGGCGCCGTAAGTTTTCCTGCAATGCCCGCAGCGTTTACAGCACAATCCAGCCGCCCGTATTTTTCTACAGCAACACCAATCATGTTTTGAACCGATGCTTTATCAGCAATATTTACAACCAGTGCAACCGCATCTCCGCCAGCCAAATTTATCTTATCCGCTATTGCCATCGCCGCGGTTTCATTGATATCGGCGACAATTACTTTTCCACCTTCTTCTGCAAATGCCATTGCTGTAGCAGCACCAATTCCAGAACCGGCACCGGTTACAAGGCATACTTTATTTTCGAATCGCTTCATGAATCATCCTTTTTAATTATTGAGACCTCGAGGACATTTCGGATGTATGATTTCGGATTTCGGATTTCCTGCCAATCAAAAACTGCCAACCGAAATCGAAAATAACAAACCCAAAAAACGAAAATCTTATCACTGCCATTTCAGACGTATGATGTCGAATTTCGAATACAGCTTCTGACCAAATACTGCAAACCGAAATCCGAAATCCCAAATCCGAAATCCTAAATGGGTTGCATCAAAGCCCCCAGCGCCCTTCCCATAATGGCCCCGATATTTGTTCCTTCGGGCATTTGTCCTTTCCAATCCAGTTGCTCCAGTTCACCTATCTGTACCGATACATCCACTTGCCTTGGTTGGTGTTCCACTTTTTTGCTTTGCTGGTATTCCACTATTCGATTAAAATAATGTAGCTGCCCGTGAGCCGCCGTTGTGTGTTTTTCACCAACGGCCGAAGTCTCGAAAAATAATAGTGCCTGGAAATAGCAGGAACAACTATGTCGTAATAAATACTTAACAACAAAAGCAATCTAAATTTAAAAAAGTAAAATGGGCAACGCTTCGGGGGTTGGTGAAAACACCCTAATTCTTTGAGGCTTTTTTTGGAACAAATACCAATTCTTGGTATCTTTATAAAAAGAAACTCTATGGCACGCAACACTTCTATATTACTAGGCGAACATTTTGAGGAATTTATTTCCACTAAAATATCATCTGGAAAATACAACTCAGCAAGTGAAGTAATTAGAACTGCTCTAAGACTTTTAGAATCCGAAGAATTCAAAATGAAAGATCTTAATAAGGCTCTTTCTCAAGGCGAGAAGAGCGGAATGGAAAAGAACTTTGATCCAAAAGCAAATTTAAAAAAACTACACAACAAGTTTTTATGAAGACGCTACCATTTGTTATTAGTAAAAAGGCAGTTTCTGACCTGGAAGAAATCTGGCTTTATACCGTAGAGAAATGGTCTATAGAGCACGCAGATCGCTACTACAATTTAATATTTGATGAAATCAATTACATCTGCAAGAATATTAATGCCGGCAAATCAATGGAGCATGTTCGAAAAGGTTATCGGGCATCGAAAGTCAAATTTCATTTTATTTTTTACAGAGTAGTAAATGATACAATAGAGGTAATTAGAATCTTGCACGAACGAATGGATATCGAAAATCGGCTTAACGATTAAGCTACTACTAATTCCGCTCTCAGTCTTTCCAAAAATTTCAAGTCTCTTTTTTCCGCTCCGAGTTTCCCTCATTCCGAAATTAAAAATTCTAAGACGGGTTTTCTTATTAGGAAGATTTATGGCCGAAAAATATCCCAATATCTCAATATCCTACTATCATATTTTACTACGCAAACGCCCCGCCATCCACCGGCATCGCATGGCCTGTTATAAATGAAGCCTGGTCGGAACATAACCACAATATAACATCCGCTACTTCTTCGGGCTGTCCCATTCTTTTCATGGCCTGGTAATTTTTTGCCGCTTCCAATGCTACCGGATCATGCGCTAATTTTCTCCTTCCTTCCATGATCATGGGCGTTTCAATCGCCGTGGGACAAATGGCATTGATGCGGATATTTTGCGTCGCATATTCTTTAGCGGCAGTTCTTGTTAAACCTACTATCGCAAACTTGGATGTTGCATAAGGCGAGTTGCCCGGCTGCGCCACCAAACCCGCCGCAGAGGCTACGTTCACGATTACACCTCCACCATTTTTCAGCAGTTGAGTCACTTCTTCCTTCAGACAATAGTAAGTTCCAAAAAGATTTATCTGCATCATGTTCATCCAGTCGTCTTCCGGGTATTCATGCAATGCCGCAGTAAGTTTACCGGCAATGCCCGCAGCATTTACAGCACAATCCAGCCGCCCATATTTTTCTATGGCAACAGCAATCATGTTTTGAACGGATGCTTTTTCAGCAATATTTACAACCAATGCCACCGCATCTCCACCAGTCAAATTTATTTTATCCGCTGTGGCCATCGCCGCAGTTTCATTGATATCTGCCACAATTACTTTTCCACCTTCCTCAGCAAATGCCATCACAGTAGCAGCACCGATTCCAGAACCGGCACCGGTGACAAGGCAGACTTTATTTTCGAATCGTTTCATGCGTCATGCTTTTTTAATTATTGAGACATCAAGACATTTCGGATGTACGATTTCGGATTTCGGACGAACCTTCGAACCAAATACTGCAAACCGAAATCGCAAATAACAAACCCCAAAAAACGAAATCTTATCTCTGGACATTTCGGATGTCGGATGTCGGACGAACCTTCGAACCAAATACTGCAAACCGAAATCCGAAATCCCAAATCCGAAATCCTAAATGGGTTGCATCATAGCCCCCAGCGCCCTTCCCATAATGGCCCCTATATTTGTTCCTTCGGGCATTTGTCCTTTCCAATCCAGTTGCTCCAGTTCACCTATCTGTACTGATACATCTACTATCATTTTGCAACGCTCCAGCCGCCGGTCCATAAATTTTTGAAAACCTGTTTCCAGATCATCATCACTTTGTAATAATTCCGCCAGCACGATGGAATCTTCCAGCGCTAAGCCTGCTCCCTGGCCCAATTGAGGAATGGTTGCATGCACCGCATCACCAATTAACAGCACCCTATTTTTATACCAGGGCGCAGGAACAAACAACACTTCAAGCGGGCGATAAATTACTTTTTTAGGATCTGATATTTCTTCTATTACATGTTGTACCATGGGCGCCCTGTACTCCTGCAGCAAGGCTTTCATTTTTGGCACCAGTTCATTTTCAGCAATCGCCGGGCTCTCTCCTTCGGCACTTACCACGAACATGTACATCGTATCAGCAGTCATGGGGATTAGGCCCACTTTTGTTTTTCTGCCCATAAACATATACCCTGTTTCCAGTTCAGCGGGCCTTTTAAATGCATACCGCCAAACGGATTCACCGGTGTATTTCGCTTTGTAATTTCCCAGCACCATGCTCCTTACTTTGGAATTAACACCATCCGCACCGATCAATATATCATAGCTGCCATTGCTTCCATCAGTAAATTGTACAGCAACCCCATCCACACCATTATCAATTGCAGCAACGGTTACACCCATGCGAAAAAACACGCCCTGCTTAACCGCTTCTTCATACATAATATCGTGTAAAATTTTCCTTGAAATACCATTGTGACTTGGGAGTCTGCCAATTGGGGGAACGCCGACTTCTGTAAACATATGTCCACCCGATGAGCACATCTTTACCATTCCGTAAGGCGAGCCACGGCGCATGGCTTCATCCGCAAGGCCCAATGCATCCAACGCCCTTAGTGCATTAGCTGGTTGAATAATACCCACACCATACACATTAAACGCAGCATGGATTTCTGCAATCTCAACCGAACAACCAATTTTGGCCAACGCGATACCAGAAGATAATCCGCCGATACCACCACCGACGATCAATACTTTTTTTACTGATGACATAACAATCTTTTTAGCATGAATGTTTATTTTATTTCGGATCTTAGATTTCAGATTTCGGCGCCTTCTTATTAAAGAGTATGCAGTGATATCTAATTTCCGAAATCCGAAATCTGCAATCCGACATGTAGAGTTTTACCCCATTATCGCAACCGCCCTCGTCCACCCGGCACTGCCGCCTTTTATTTTGGCAGGAAAGCAAGCTACTTTAAATCCGGATGGTGGCAACTGATCCAGGTTGGCTAATTTTTCGATCTGGCAATATTCTTTTTCACGCCCTACATAATGCGCCGACCAAATTACACCCGGTCTTGGATCTTTCAAATAATCCTCCACCTGCAAATGCAGCGGTATATCCCAGCCCCAGCCATCTGTTCCCATTACTTTTATCCCATTGTCAATTAACCAATGAGTTGCTTCGGCAGAAACCCCCACATGAATTTTTACAAAATCATCCTGGTAAATTCTTTTATCCGCATCACAACGAATCAATACGATATCGAAAGGTTTCAATGTATAACTGATGGCCGCCAATTTCTCTTTCAGGTCATCGGTTGTTACACTATATCCGTCTGGTTTATCTGTAAAATCAAGCACTACACCGTCGTTAAAAAACCATTCCAGCGGAAGTTCATCAATGGTTCTGGAAGGCTTTCCACCACAGGTAGGAAAGTAATGCCAGGGTGCATCGACATGTGTACCTGCATGGCTGGTTACCGATATAAATTCCCCCGCCGGACCATTGCCCTCAATGAAAGCATCTGCCGGAATACCTTTGAATAATTTACTGCCCATTTTCTTTGCGCCCTCCTTGTGGTCTTCGTACACAATACTTGTTGGCAGCGGTTCTTTTATTTCAGGAGAAATCGTTACTGATAAATCTATTATTTTCATGATGGCTTATTTTAATGTTGATATTTAGTTATTGGGATATTTTGAGATTGGGATATTGAGAGATTATTGAAACGCTTACCCTACTCACAACTCACCACTCACAACTCACTCTCACCATTCACAATTCAAACTTTAATTCAAAATGTTGCACCTGTGGCGCTGAATCAAAAAATGGCCCGATGAATGACCGCCATTCTTTAAATAATTCCGACTCCCGAAAACCAACTGTATGGTCTTCCAGTGTTTGCCAGCGTATGAGTAACAGGTACCGGTTATCCTGCTCTACACATTTTTG
>JANXSR010000300.1 GCA_025352625.1 Ferruginibacter sp. | reverse complement strand
TATCAACACTCAACCATCAACTATCAACACTAAACCATGCGCCCAAAATTTTTACAGAAACCTGTACTATTGACTGGCATAAATCTGTGGAAGAAGTGTATAATTTAATCCGTGGACTATCGCCCTATCCCACTGCTTTTAGTTTTTTGGCAGGTAAAAAACTGAAAATTTATACAGGTGATAAAGTAACTACGCTGCCCACTATCCCGCCCGGCGAATTTGAAACGGATAAAAAAACATTCCTGCAATTTGCCTGTAACAACGGTTATATATCCATTAAAGAATTACAACTGGAAGGCAAAAAGAAAATGAATGTGGCAGATTTTTTAAGAGGTTACAAATGGGCATAGCATACAGCTACTATGGGCGCATTTCAAATTGCCGTGGATTTCAGCATTGTCAACTTTTCAAAAGCAAATACCAAATAGGAATAATCCTGTAAAAGGTTGGTAACCCTTACGACCATTTGAGATACACACTACAACTATTGAGATACCAAACTATACAACTATCCTCTTTATCTTTGCAGCATGTTAACCATCAGCCATCGTGGAGAGCAAATGCCACCTTCACCCATTCGTAAATTAGTGCCTTATGCAGAAGCTGCTAAAAAGAGAGGTATTAAAGTCTATCACCTCAATATTGGCCAGCCTGATATTGAAACTCCTCAGCAGATTCTCGATGCGGTGCGGCACAGCGATTTCAAGATACTGGAATACAGTCACAGTGCAGGTAATGAGAGCTATCGTAAAAAACTGGCTGACTATTATGCACGTGTAGGCATCAATGTAACGTCTGACCAGATCATCATTACCACCGGTGGCAGCGAAGCCATTTTATTTGGCATGATGGCTTGTATGGATGCCGGTGATGAAGTAATAATACCCGAACCTTTTTATGCCAACTACAATGGCTTTGCTGTAGAGGCCGGTGTAATTGTAAAACCAATCGGTTCATCAATTGAAACGGGTTTTGCCTTACCGCCAATTGAAGAATTTGAAAAGGCCATTACTCCCAAAACAAAAGCTATCATTATCTGCAACCCCAATAACCCAACGGGATATTTATACAGTAAAGAAGAAATGGAAATACTAAAACAGATAGTGGTAAAGCACAACCTGTTTTTATTTTCGGACGAGGCTTACCGGGAGTTTTGTTATGAAGGTACGCATACCAGTGCCCTGCATTTAACAGGTGCCGATGACAATATTGTTTTAATGGATACCATCAGCAAAAGGTACAGTGCCTGCGGTGGCAGGATTGGTGCCTTTGTTACAAAAAACACTTCCCTGTTAAGTGCCGTATTGAAATTTGCCCAGGCAAGATTAAGCCCCCCAAGTTTTGCCCAAATTTTGGCAGAAGCAGCGGTAGACTTGCCGGCTGATTATTTTGACACCACCAGGTCTGAATATAAAAAACGCAGGGATACAATAGTAAAAAGACTGAATGCCATACCCGGCGTTTTTTGTCCGAATCCAGGCGGTGCTTTTTATGCCATGGCCAGTTTACCCGTTGATGATGCGGATACATTTTGCCAATGGCTGCTGGAATCATTTGATTACAATGGCCAGACTTTAATGCTTGCACCCGCCAGCGGATTTTACGGCACACCGGGTTTAGGAAAACAAGAAGTGCGGTTGGCATATGTATTAAATACCACAGCTATCAATGCTGCCATGGATTGTTTGGAGAAAGCGCTGGAAACGTACAACAAATAACTTTATTAATTGGGGCCGGAGCGTTGATGTTTATCAAAGAGCTGGACTTATTTCTTTTGTATGGATTTTTGCCCCTCTTTAATTGCAATTTCAAATAAGCTTAGCGAAATACAATCGTAGTGCTTGGGGAGGTTTATATCATTCATTTTTTCTGTTACGCCTAAAAAGGTAAAGCCGCAGCCAGTGTAATGGTCAATCAGTTTTTGGTTGTCGCCCCAGGTATCCATCCGCACAAATTGCTTTGCATTTTTGCTGCCATAATCAACTGCCCAGTCTACAATATTCTTTACATAATTATTTCCATGAAATACAGGATGGGTAACAATGCGATGAATATATACTGAAGGGTCATTATCTTTTTCGCCCCATATTGCCTTATCATTAAACGTTATGGCAAATATGCAAACGATTTTATTATCCAGTATAATTTTAAATTGCCTGTTCTCCCTTATTTCCTGTTCAATCAGGGGTATATCAAATCCCTGCCAGTGTTTATTAAATTTTGTTTTTTGATAGGCAATAGCGAAATTATAAAATTCAAAAATCGTTTCAACGTCGCTGGCGGTGCTGTTAATTATTTGCATCATTAATTTTAGAGATATAAAATTAAGTGTTTAACTTATGTATGTTCATAAAAAGCCCACCACTTATAAAGAATTATTTACCCGCAGCATCTAATAACATACGATTAACGATTGGGCATTATTTAATCTCTGGTATTCCTTTTTTATAAATAACAAAATAAAATCAGGCGCATATTTTAAATATTGTAATAATATCAATGTACTATTTTGATATATTGTTTAATAAAACGGGCATTTTTTTAGGTCAGTTAAATAATAATTTCATCCTTTCTCAGATTATACTGACCTTTGAATTAACCAAAACAACCAATAATGAAAAAATCGATCTTATCATTAAGCTTTCTCTTTTGTTCTTATCTGCTGTTTGCACAGCAATTGTTTACAGTAAAAGTTACAGATGCAACAACCGGAAATCCGTTGTCGAACGCATCGGTTAAAATAAAATCTACAAAAAAAGGAGTTACTGCAAACAATGATGGCACTTTAAAAATACAAGCTAATATAAATGATGTGCTTGAA
>JANXSR010000266.1 GCA_025352625.1 Ferruginibacter sp. | reverse complement strand
TTTTTCTTGTGGTGATTGTGTAGGATGGGGATCTACTTATAAAATCAAGTACGAATTAAGTGTAAAACTAATCATTAGAATGATAAAAACAAATTTATTTTTTTAAATGAATATTGTAATCATTATTCAAATGAAAAAGAGCTGTATTACAGCTCTTTTTGTAAAATATGTAAGTATTAATCCTTCTATTTATATTGAGCTGCCAAACCTTTTGCCATTTCGGTCATTTTGTTCAATCCATCCTGAGGCAAATTACCCTTTTTAAAATCAGCTAATATTTCGGGGAAAGCATTTTCCATCTCAAGTAAAAAATGCTCTTCAAATGACTTCACATTTTTAACGGCAACATCTTTTAGCAAACCTTGTGTTCCTAAATAGATAATCGCTACCTGCTTTTCAACACTCATTGGAGAATACTGTAATTGCTTCAATATTTCCACATTCCGTGCCCCCTTATCAATTACATTTTTAGTAGCGGCATCCAAATCGCCTCCAAATTTAGAGAAAGCTTCCAATTCACGATATAATGCCTGATCAAGTTTTAAAGTACCTGCGACCTTCTTCATTGACTTAATTTGCGCATTACCACCCACACGGCTAACAGAAATACCTACGTTGATAGCCGGGCGGATACCTGCATTAAAGAGGTTACCTTCCAAAAATATCTGACCATCAGTAATTGAAATAACATTCGTTGGAATATAAGCAGATACGTCACCAGCCTGTGTTTCAATAACAGGCAATGCTGTTAAAGAACCTCCACCTTTCACCAAATGTTTGATAGATTCAGGTAGGTCATTCATTTGCCTTGCGATATCATCTTTTGCAATAACTTTTGCCGCTCTTTCCAGCAAACGGCTATGCAAATAGAATACATCTCCAGGGTAAGCTTCACGACCCGGTGGACGACGTAACAATAAAGAAACCTCACGATAAGCAACAGCCTGCTTTGATAAATCATCATATATAATCAATGCTGGCCTTCCGGTGTCTCTAAAAAATTCGCCGATTGCAGCTCCGGCAAATGGTGCGTAGAACTGTAATGGCGCAGGATCTGAAGCAGAAGCTGCAACAATAGTTGTGTAAGCCATTGCACCATTTTCTTCCAAAGTTTTCATAATACCGGCAATAGTAGAGGCCTTTTGACCGATAGCAACATATATACAGTAAACAGGCTGACCTGCTGCATAAAATTCTTTCTGATTAATAATAGTATCAACACAAATAGCAGTTTTACCAGTTTGGCGATCTCCAATAACCAATTCCCTTTGTCCACGACCAATTGGAATCATCGCATCTATTGCTTTAATACCTGTCTGTAATGGCTCTTTAACAGGCTCTCTAAAAATTACACCTGGTGCTTTGCGCTCTAATGGCATTTCGTACAATTCCCCTTGTAATGGTCCTTTACCATCAATGGGTTCACCTAATGTATTAATAACACGACCACACATTCCTTCTCCAACTTTAATAGAAGCAATTTTGTTGGTTCGTTTTACTTTATTTCCTTCTTTAATTTCACTGCTATCACCCATCAATACCACACCAACATTATCTTCTTCAAGATTCAACGCAATGGCTTTTACACCATTTTCAAATTCTACCAGTTCACCACTACGTACATTGTTTAATCCATATACACGGGCAATGCCATCACCTACCTGTAAAACAGTGCCTACTTCTTCCAAACTTGCACCTGCATTGAAATTGCTTAATTGCTGGCGGAGGATTGCGGAAATTTCATCCGGTTTAATTTGTACCATAACTATTTAATTTTAAAAAATTGTTTTATCTGAGTTTATGGATGTATTCATTGTCCATAAATTGTTTCTTTATGTCTTTTAGATCTCTTAAAATACTGGCATCTATCAATTTTCCTTCCATTTCTAAAACAAACCCTCCAATCAATTCTTCCTTTACTGCAGTTTCTATCTCTATATTTTGTAAAGAAGTAGATGTTTTTACTTTGCTGAGAATTTCATTTTTTAGGGGTTCGCTAATTGCAACAGCTGTTGTAATTTTTAATTGATGGATATCTCTTAATTTATTGAATTGTTGAACATATGCATCAGCAATTTCATGCAGATTTATTTCACGACTCTTGCGCACTAATAACCTAATAAAAGACTCTGTAGTTAAATTTACTCTTCCTGTTGTAATAGATCCGATGATTTTTTCTTTAGTGCCTGGCTTTATAATAGGGCTACACAAAACATTTACAAAATCAGGATTGCTTTTGCAAATACGCTGTATAAATTTCATATCTGCACAAATAACATCCACCTGATTTAACTCAGTGGCTAAATCAATTAAACTTTTTGCATACCTGCCTGCTAAACGTGGATTATTCATGATTAAGTTACTAATATTTCAATTTACTCAAATTAGGTTTTGCCAACTTTATTGTAAGTAAACAATGTTCCTTTTGGCACATTGTATTTTTCTTAATTTAACGTTGCTTCCTGAGCCAATTGGTTTATGTAATTTTCCTGTTCTGTTTTATTGGTCAATTCCCTGCGCAATACTTTTTCACTAACTTCTATTACTAACTTACCCACCTGGTTCTTCATTTCTGTAATAGCCAACATTTTTTGGTTATTAATAGTTGCCTGGGCTTCTGCAACAATTTTTGCAGCAACAGCTTTGGCTTCTTCCTTAGCGTCGGAAATTATTTTATCTTTTGTGGCTTTAGCCTCTTTTAACATAGCGGCTCTTTCTTCACGAGCCTTTGCCATAAATACCTCATTCTCATTTTTGAATTGAGCCATTTCAAGCTTCACTTTTTCAGCAGTTGCTATTGATTGGGCAATATTATCTTCCCTTTCGTTCAATCCTTTAATTATTGCAGGCCATGCAAATTTCTTAAGGATGAAGAACACTATTAAAAAAGCCAACAATGTCCAAACTAATAATCCTAAATCTGGTGTTAATAATTGCATTTTGTTACCCTCCATCTCCCACAGGAGCATTTAAGTTTAAAATATTATGATTAATCAAATCACCTGTACAACTCAAAAAAACCACAATAGCGCTTTAATAATTTAAAGTTGAAAAATTATTAAAATTACTGCATCCTCCGCCCTGTACTTTGGATGCAGTAATGCGTTTCAAAATCTCACTATATACAATGGTTTAAAAGTTGTTAAACAATGTAAGCCAGTTGAATATTGCTAAATCTTACAAACTCTTACAGTACCATTGCAAGGAAACCAATGATAATTGCAAACAATGCAGCACCCTCAACAAGAGCGGCAGCAAGAATCATGTTTGCACGAATATCATTAGAGGCTTCGGGCTGACGGGCAATTGCTTCTACAGCACCTTTACCAATCTGACCAATGCCAATACCTGCACCCATTGCTGCCAACCCGGCACCAACAGCACCACCTGCATTAGCAAGTGCGCCTGCAGCTAAAAAAACGGTCATTAAACTCATACTTCTAGTTTTATAATGATTAAAAAAATAAACAACTTATACTATGACTGCATCATCATGAGGCTCACCAGGGGCATGCTCTCCTTCAAAAGCCTGCCCGATAAATACTGCTGTAAGTACAGTAAATATAAAAGCCTGTAGAAAAGCTACCAGCAATTCAATGAAATATATAAATATGGTAAAAGCAATTGACACAGGAGAAGCTCCCCAACCAATTGCAGGATTAATCTGTGCAAAAATAAAGATCAAGGAAATTAAACATATGATAATTATGTGGCCTGCTACCATATTGGCGAATAACCTTATTATTAATGCAAAGGGCTTAATAAAAACACTTAAAAATTCCACTAATACAAGAATTGGTTTTACAAAACCAGGTACACCTGGAGGATTAAAGATATGCCTCCAATAATGACTGTTAGAACTGAACATTATTACTACAAAAGAAATAACGCCCAGCACAATTGTAAAGGCAATATTACCAGTAACATTTGCAGTACCAGGTATTAAACCGATGATATTATTAATAAGAATAAAAAAGAAAACAGTTAGCAGGTAAGGAAGGTATTTATTAGCCTTATGAGCAAGATTTGGTTTGGCAACCTCATCTCTTACAAAAGCTACCATAACTTCAACCAGATTCTGCTTGCCCTTGGGTGCGGTAGTTACGCCAAGTCCCTTTGTATATGATTTTGCTACACTTATCATTAACCAAACAAGAATGGATAATGCCAAAATCATTTGAACAACATTACGTGTCAATGAAAAGTCATACACTTTTACTCCTTCTTCCACTGGTATTACTTTGCCATCTTCATTTAATTTATATCCATTAACTTCTTTATGTCCGTGCTCAAATGCTGAAGACATAAAAAAGGAGAGACCTTTTTGCGGCGAATATAATACTACCGGTAATGGTATAGTTACCGGATGCTTTTGACCATCGCTGCCCTCGTATTCAAAAAAATGAAATTCATGCGCATCCATAATATGCCCAAATATTACCTCTTTAGCATTAAAGCCTTCTTTCTTTTCTTCTACATGGCTTTCCGCTGTTTTTGTATCACCTTCCTGAGCAATCACATTGTATGATGATGCCAGTAAAATTGTGCTAAAAACCAATGCCAGTATAGTTTTGATGCTTTTAGATGCCATATCTTACCTGAAATTTGGCGCAAAGATAGGGGTTTAACAGATAAATGAAGAAGGAAGAAAAGAGAATTTTTAACGGATTGTGAGGACATTATTTTAATCAAAATATGCCTTATTGTAATTTAATAAAATCGCCTGACAAAAATCAAGCTGGCAAACCGGGCAATACCTGTTTTTCAAATTGCAATTTATGTAACTGATAGTAATGGCCTTTCTTTGCAATTAATTCATCATGAGTCCCCATTTCCATTATTTCACCTTTATCCAAAACCATTATCTTATTTGCTTTTCGTATAGTTGACAACCGGTGGGCAATTACGATAGAAGTACGTCCTGTAATTAAAGTATCAATAGCGTGCTGAATTAGCTGCTCACTCTCCGTATCAACAGAAGAGGTGGCTTCATCTAAAATAAGTATCGCAGGATTGTACAATAATGCTCTGACAAAAGAAAGTAATTGGCGCTGTCCTAAAGACAATGTTGCCCCTCTTTCCATAACATTATAATTGTACCCTCCGGGCAATTGCATTATAAAATCGTGCATGCCTATCATTTTGGCAGCTTCTACTACCTGCTCCTTTTTAATATCACTATTTCTGAGTGTTACATTGTCGTAAACCGAACTGCTGAATAAAAAAACATCCTGCAAAACAACTGCAATTTTACTTCGCAGGTAAAAAAGGTCGTAAGACTCAATATTATGCCCATCTACTTTTATAGCTCCCTTTTGAATATTATATAACCTGTTAACCAAACTTATGATGGAGGTTTTCCCACTACCGGTATTACCTACTATTGCAAGTGTTTCACCCGCATTGATATTGAATGAAATATTTTTAAGCACATAATTATCAGAATCGTATGCAAACCATACTTTATCAAATTCAATTCTTCCTTGTATAGCTTTATGTTGCTTATTGTTTCCAACAGCATTCTGAGCTGTTACATCCGTATTATCCAAAATTTTAAATACCCGTTCGCTTGCAATCATTCCCATTTGCAATACGTTAAATTTATCTGCAATTACTCTCAATGGGCGAAATAATAAATTTAAACACAAAATAAAAGAAGTAATAATTCCTACAATTTCAGGTTTATCCATGTCGGCCAGCAAAAGAGATTCTTTAGCAGCCCACCAAACTAAAAGTCCTACTGATAATGCAGATATCAACTCTACCACTGGAAAAAAAACAGAATAAGCAAATATTGATTTAACATTAGCGTTGCGATGCTCCTTGTTGATATTATTAAATTTTTCAAATTCCCTATCCTCTGCTGCAAAGGCCTGAACAATACTCATGCCCGTAATATGTTCCTGTACAAAAGCATTTAGTTGGGCTACTGCATTGCGGACCCTGATAAACGATTTGTTTACACTCTCTTTAAAATAATAGGTGGCAATAATCAATATGGGGAATGGGGCTAAACATACCAGCGTCAACTGCCAGTTAATGTAAAACATGTAGCCCAATACTGCAAAGATTGATAGCAGATCTGCGATAATTGGAATTAGCCCATCACTAAAAATGTCATTGATAGATTCGATGTCATTGATAGTTCTTGTTGTTAGTGTGCCAATGGGTGTTTTATCGAATTGGGATAAATTTAAACTAATGATTTTTTTATAGGTGGTTACCCTCATATCTTTTACCACACTTTGTCCAAGGGATGCAGTAAAAAAAGTAAATACAAAACGACAACCGGTTTCTATTAATAACAATACCAACTGAATAATGGTAATGCCAATGATTACGGGACCAGCACCTTTTAAAAACCAAAACTGAGTTCCGGGTTGTAAACCCCGGTTCACAGTAAGTTGTATCAGCCATGGACGTAAAGGGGAAATAACTGCCAGAAAAATGGCTAAAAAAAGAGACCAGAAAAATTTGTTTTTGTAAGGTGAGGCAAATTGAAACACCCTGCGGAGCAATGAAAAATTGAAGATGTTCTTTGCCTTAGCCTTTTCGGTCATACTGTAAAATTAGTATTTTACTATTGGCAATTTTGGTTGTCAGTAATAATACTCTGGTATTAATAAAAATAATTTATCTTTTTAATGCCGCTATTGGGCATCTATTTTAATATTATAAGCCTTAATAAATATAGCCCCGAGGTTTTTATATGGTGGCACATAATCATCCCAGCTTTCTCTAAAATCCTTATTTATATCTGCGTAAAAAACTTTGGTTAACGCCGCCCACATATCTTTCCACACAAGCGTATTACCGGATACGAGCGACTGGTTAAGATAATTAATAATCGGCCTGTTAATATCCCCCTTTCCAATTTCTTTAGTTGATATAATATGTGCATCAGGGCAAATAGTTAATATCTGGCTAAGGTTTTTATATCCCCCACAAGATCCCAATAAAATTATTTTTGCACTACCGGCCATCCTGTTAATAGTACCTGGCAACCAATAGCTATGCCCTCTGTGAATTACAATTGAAGGGCTAAGATCATTTTTTTTCATGTACTGGGTTAAATGTGCCTGTGCTGTATCATCCAGATTTTTGTCACTGTTTAAAGGAAGATTGGCATAAATCCATACTTTTTTTCCTTTCAGTGATTTTATTTCTGCCCATTCTTTTGTAGTTGTTATTTTCCAGTCTTTTACAGGAAAAGAATTAATAAATCCTGTGTAATTTGTTTTACCATCATCATCCCCATAAAAAAATACCTGTTGTATAATCCTCCCGTTTTTATCAGTAAGGTATTTATTATCGATAGAATAAATAGAAGGTATTCCTATTTCGCTGGTAAGATCAATATTACTGCTATCAGAAGATAAAAAAATTGTTTTAAGCAAATTATAAATTACCCTACCCTTTGTGTTGTTTTCTCTTATGCTCCGTTGCTCATTATTGGTGACATTCTTTAAAATAGTTTGTAACAACTCTTTGTCTTTAATGCTGCTGTAACTATCGGCTACATCAACAGCATCTTCCAGGTTATTGGATTTGTCGAGATTGGCAACAAATGCCTTCATCAACACAATTGATTTATCTGGAGGCATTGTTTTTAAAAAAACATCTAACTGGTTAAAGTTAGCCGCCATCTTTATAAACTTTCTAAAAAAATCGAGGTTTACGCTCAGCAACAATTCATCGCCTCTGGGAGCTGTACCCAGTTTTTGTAATAAGCGGTTAAAACTATGTTTATAACTGGAGGTATAAATATCATTTTCACCCAATACCATAACATAATAAATTTCCTGAGCAGATAATGGATCAAGTGCCTTCATCCGTATTGCAAGATTATTTTGTTCATGCAATTCATTGATTGGGGTAATGAAATGCTTTATGGCTTTTTTCTGCAACATTTCTCTTAATCCATTTGTGCCAAACATTGCCACTGGTGTATCATTGGCAATTAAACGTTGCTGGTAACTTATTTCTGTTTTTACCAACAATTTAAAATAGGCTACAGTATCAACATTGTTTTCGCCATCTCCTACTATTTTTCTGATACTGTCAATTGATTGTTTGCCTTTTAAAATATCATCTAAAAATGGGTAATAAAAAAGTGCATTCGTTGTTTGGCTTAATTTAACAATTGCCTTTACAGTCGGGTCCGTATTTCTATGAATCAGTTTACCTTCCGGCGAATTCACCGCAGAAGCATAATCATACAATTGCTTAGGGTTATTTAAACAGGCCAACACTACCATGCTATCAGCAAAAGGCTCATTAACATATGGCCGAATGCTGGAAAGTATTTTATCAGGGTTTAATGCGCAATACTTTATAAATAGAATTTTCTTACTGTCACTATATCCCTTATTATTTTTAAAAATCTCCGCATTAATTCTTCCAATTTCATAAGGAACCTCATTAATATAAGGCGCTATACTTGCTGTATCAATATTGGCTTTTAATAGCTTCTCAAAATTATCAATCAGCAATGGTGCCAATACCGGGTTTAGCTTTTTTGATATCCACTCAGTTCTAAAATTTATTAAAACATCATGCACGTAATTTAGCTGTCGTATTTTTTCATTATTGCTAACTACCTTTTCAGTTGTTTCAATAAAATCGTTTAGTGAATTCACCTTTCTTATAATGGCATCTGTAACCTGTAAATTAATCTCTTCGTTACCCGATACTTTTATCATCCCATCCAATTTTCCATCAGCTTTATCACATCTTATTTGTTCTTCCCTGATTACTTCGTGATTTCGCTGACGTTGAATAGGGATAACAGTAGAATCTGTCATTGCAAATGCATCACTCCAAAAAATAAGAAAAATAAAGTGCAAAAAATATTTATTCATAAATACGCTTCAAATGTAAAGATTGGTAAAATTACATTGCCTTTTAATCAGGATGTTTAAATTAAGGTTACAATGCAAAGCTAGTGCATGTGGTTAACAATTTGATAATATTAGAACGCTTTTGAGTTGATGGTTTATTGTGTTGATAGAGTACTTTTGTGCATCGAAAAAATATGAGTACTGCTAAAAAAATATTAATTGCTGATGATGAACCAGATATTCTGGAAATTATACAGTTTAATTTGCAAACAGAAGGCTACGAAGTATTCACTGCAAAAAATGGTGATGAAGCACTTGAGCAAGCAAAAAAATATCAACCCGACCTGATTATTTTAGATATTATGATGCCTGGCAAAAATGGAATTGATGTTTGTAATATTCTTCGTATGCAGCCCGCTTTTAAAGAAACATTAATTGTTTTTTTATCTGCATTGAGTGATGAAGGAACTGAGATCAGGGGATTGGAAACAGGTGCTGATGACTATCTCACAAAACCAATTAGTCCTAAAATTTTACTTAGCAAAGTAAATGCTCTTTTTAGGCGATTGAATAAAGAAGGTAATAATTTATTGCAGCTTGGCGATTTAAAAATAGACAGGGAAAAATATATTATTAATTACCTGGACAATGATATTATTTTAGCCCGAAAGGAATTTGAATTGCTTGCACTGCTGGCATCCAAACCAGGTAAAGTTTTTTTAAGAAATGAAATACTCAACCAGGTATGGGGAACAGAGGTGATTGTTGGCGACCGCACTATCGATGTTCACATTCGGAAAATAAGGCAAAAACTGGATCTCGATTGTATTACTACTGTAAAAGGAGTAGGATATAAATTTGAATTATAACAATTAGTACCCCTGCTTTAGCACATTGCTATACATAAGATTCCTTACAAAGGAATAGCCTCCTTTTACAAAAACCGATTAACTTACACTTGCTTAATTTTTTCAAATGAAAACAAGTTGTAAAGAAGACCCCCAGCTACAGAAAATTGTGAATAGTATATCTCATCGGGCAGGTATATTGTTGGTTATTATTTCTACTTCATTCTCTATAATAGCTTCAAAAAAATATTCCTACAAATCATATATCATTGCAATTTGTATTTATTTAAAAGGTTTACCCCTGCCGCTCAGTAGCAGTATTAAAAGCAACGCAAGGTTCGTTTTTTAAAAAGGTTTCAATAATAGTTTTATAAAAAATATACATCAATGTTTTCTACAAAGAATCCTTCTCCGCAACAGTTATCTGCAATTACTGCAGTAATTATTGCAATCCCCATAAGTGTTGGTATATATTATTTTGAACCTATCTGGTGGTCCTCTGTCATCTGTTTTGTTATCATTTTTGCCGGAAGTTATGGCTTAATATTATTTATGGTGCAACGCTTTGTTTACCGAAAAATTAAATTGATTTATAAATTAATATACCAAACAAAGGCTAGTAAAAGAGAAGAATTTTATTATAAAAATATCTTACCTCAAAAAAGTATTGATGATGTGAGACAGGATGTAGAAACATGGGCCGAACAGCGAAAGGCAGAGATTGAGTTATTGAAACAAAATGAAGTATATCGCAAGGAATTTTTGCAAAACTTATCGCACGAATTAAAGACTCCCATTTTTGCCATTCAGGGATATGTAGATACTTTAATAAACGGTGCTTTAGAAAATCCTGAAGTTAACAGAAAATTCCTTGGAAGCACATCCAGAAATATTGACAGACTGGTAAACCTTGTAGATGATCTTGATGAAATATCAAAGCTGGAAAGAGGTGAACAGCAATTGTATAAAGAAAATTTTATTATACAGGATCTTGTAAAAGATGTGTACGATTCACTTTTAATTAATGCTGATGAAAAGCAAATAAAGCTGATTATTAAAAAAGGTTGCGAAGTGCCCCTAACCGTATTTGCAGATAAGGAAAAAATAAGGCAGGTGTTTATTAACCTGATAGAAAATGCCATCAAATACGGTAAACAAAATGGAACCGTAGAAGCAAGCGCCTATAAAATTGATGGTGAAAGAATTTTAATAGAAATAAGTGATGACGGAAATGGTATTGCCGAAGAACATTTGGGAAGAATATTTGAACGCTTTTACAGGACGGAATTTGCACGCAGCCGAAAAGTTGGAGGGAGTGGTTTGGGGCTTGCCATTTGCAAACATATTGTGGAGGCACATCAACAGGCAATGCATGTGCGCAGTGCCATTGATGTAGGCACAACCTTTGGGTTTACTTTAGAAACCAAAAGAGATTAGGGTTACTATAATAAGTCAATTCTTATTTTACAGTATGCTATTCCTAAAATAATTCATTCTGAATTATAGTTTCTGTTTATCAGTATATCACCACCGGTATATTTAGTTTAAAGTTTTAATAACCTAATGTTTACAATTACTACACATTAGGTAAAGATCTTTACATATAAACTATATCCGTTGGAAAAAAGAAAACTTGATGTAGCTGTAATATCTGATGTACACCTTGGCACTTATGGTTGCCGAGCAAATGAATTGTCCCGCTACCTTTCCACCATTGATCCTGCCATACTTATTTTAAACGGCGACATTATAGATATTTGGCAGTTTAGCAAAAAATACTGGCCTGCAGGGCACATGCAGGTAATAAAGCAAATTACGAGTATGCTCAGCCGCGGCATTAAAGTTTATTATGTTACCGGCAATCACGATGAGATGCTACGCCGGTTTGAACATTTTTCTGTAGGTGATTTTCACATTGTAAATAAGCTGGTTATTCATCACAGCAATGGTAAGCGAAGCTGGATATTTCATGGTGATGTTTTTGATGTAATTATGCAACATAGTAAATGGCTTGCAAAGCTGGGAGCTGTTGGATACGATACGTTGATTTACATCAATGCCTTTATAAATTACCTCAGTAAAAAAATGGGGAAAGGGAAAATTTCTTTATCAAAGAAAATTAAAAACTCTGTTAAAGGGGCGGTAAAGCACATTAACAATTTTGAAGAAACTGCTGCCAATATTGCGATAGAAAAAGAATACGATTACGTGCTCTGCGGACATATTCACCAACCCTGCAACAGAAAAATTAGTAATAGCAAAGGAAGTGTTACCTATTTAAATTCCGGAGACTGGATAGAGAATTTAACTGCATTAGAATACCATAATAATGAATGGGATATTTATCATTACCAGCAGGATAAGCTGGTGCATGAATTAAATGATTCTTTTTATACAGACGAAGCTGCATACCTACGTACAGCAGAACTTTTTAAAATAATGATGGAGGATTTTGTGATAGCATCTTAAAAAAAATATGAAAGTATTATACGCCATACAAGGCACCGGGAACGGGCATGTTAGCAGGGCCAATGAAATTATTCCGATACTTGAAAAAAAATGCGAATTAGATATTTTATTAAGCGGTACACAAGCGGATGTTGGTTTAAACCATTTGATAAAATATAAAAGAAAAGGATTGAGTTTTATTTTTGGCAAAAAAGGTGGCGTTGATCTGTATAAAACACTTAAGCAGATGCAGTCAAAAAAATTTTTGTCTGAAATAAAAACGCTTCCAGTAGAAGAGTATGATTTAGTGATTAATGATTTTGAACCCATCAGTGCCTGGGCTTGTAAAATAAAAAATGTTCCATGCATTGGCATGAGCCATCAATTTGGTGTAATGCACAAAAATGCACCAAAGCCAGTTAAAGCAGATCTGTTTGCCATCATGGTGTTAAAATATTATGCACCTTGTAAAACGGGCGTAGGTTTTCATTTTAAAACCTATGGCGATACTGTTTTTACTCCTGTTATTAAAAGTGAAATACGGAATGCGGTCATAAAAAATCTTGGCCACTACACTGTTTACCTTCCAGCCTATGATGATAAAAAACTGATAGAGTTTTTTGCAACCTTCAAAAATATACAATGGCAAATATTCTCAAAACACACAAAGAAAACTTACAAAATTAATAATTGCTGGATAAGGCCTGTAAGCACCGCAGATTTTACAGAAAGCTTTACCACCTGCGAGGGAATTGTTTGTGGAGCTGGTTTTGAGACTCCCGCCGAAGCATTGCAAATGGGGAAGAAATTACTGGTAATACCTATGAAACATCAGTATGAGCAACATTGTAATGCAGCCGCTGCGCAAGAGTTAGGTGTTCCGGTAATCAAAAAATTAAAAAAGAAGCACCTGCATAAAGTAGAAAACTGGCTGAATGAAAAAGAGGCTTTGCAAATTAATTTCCCAGATGACACAGAAAAAATAATTGACTTGGTATTGGCACAGGCTGCAACTAAAAGACTAAGTAAACCGTTAACTACAGTATTGCCGGCGACAGATACCTTGGTTGCAAGATGGACACAATAAGAATACCTATTTCTTAATTGATTCCAATAATTGTTTTGCTTCTGGCAACAACTTAGTGGCAACAATTATCCCTTCCTGCTTAAATGTAAAAAACATACAATTCACATCATACATTCTAAAATCAATATCCTGCACCACCATATTCCTTTTAAAAAAATGAAGAGAGCCATCATATCCACATGTAAGATTTGGCTCTGCTGAAGAGGCAATGATTAAATCGCTCAGCTGTCTGATTATTTTTTTATCACGGACAATCTTCACGGCTACTACTGTGTCCATCGTTCCATCACCTTTAAAATAATTGATCGCAATACTATCAGAATTATTGATACGTTCTTTTATTTTTGTATTGGGTCTTTTACAGGCAGTAAAAAAAATTAATAGCGCAAAGAATACAATACCTATTTTCATTGCATAAAGATAATAAAATGGCCCTTTAAAGATGAATGTAAAAACAAACCACCCGGTAAGAATATCGGGCGGTACAAGCTTGAGAATTTGCTTAAGGAACTTGTTTGGATTGCTATGCTGTGGCTGGTGTGTTTGAATAACTATCTGAGATGCAAGTTTAAATATGTTTGTTACGAAAATATTATTGAAGTTTTATGTAAATGTTACCAAATAGTTTAGCCTGTATAATTTTTATTTCTGGGCAAGAAGTACTGCTGGTTGTTAAAAAAATCACCCGATATTGCTATCGGGTGATGAATGCCAAAAGAATCTATTGAATTAAATATGCTCCGCTTCTTTGCTGCGTATTTAGAAATTGTATTTAATACCAAACTGTCCCTGCCAACGGCTGCTGATAGGATCAACTGTATAGTAATGATTATTAAGACCTGCTGGCTTAACAAAATTGAATGAAGGAGTATAACCCGTTGCCGGTGCACCCACTGCGTGCGTACCGTCGTTAACAAACTTCAAAAAGTTTACGGTATAGTTGTTTAGGTTGGTTACAAAAGTAACATGTCCCCAATCGCTATTAAGTAAATTCAGCACGTTAAACAGGTCAAAGCTAATTTGTAATGATTTTGATTTATTTGTTTTACTCAATTTAAATTCGTGCATCAGTTTCATATCCAGGTCATGATTCCAGGGAGTGCGCATTCCATTGCGTTCTGCATATTGACCACGGCGAGTGCTTAAATATTTATCCCCGGTAATTAAGGCATCCAGGTCAGTCCATTGTTGTGCAGCTGTGTAACTCCCATTGTCTCTCAAATTGATATCAGCCTGATTTTTGGGAATATAGGGCAAAGGTGCATTTGAGCCTGAACCAAATGCTGCTGATTGGTAAATTAAACTATAAGGGCTGCCTGACGTTCCTGCATAAAAGAAAGACACGGAAGAAATATTAGACTGGTTCCAAATAAAATTACCTGACCATGTGGCTACAATCCTGTTGCGTAAATCAAAGTTTGAGTAAGCCAACTGCGAGTTGCTTGGTACATTGGTTGGATTTACATTGTAACTACTTTCCCATGAGTTACGGATACCGTTTGTGATATCTTTACTCATTCCATAAGTATAGGCAACGCTCAAGTTCATATTCAACATGTGCCCATTACCCATTTTAATGTTATTTGTATATTTAGACAACTGGCCGGTAATGTTGTATCTGTAACCTTCCTTGGTGTTGGTTAAAAAATAAACATTTGAGTAAGCAGCATTGTATTTTCCTCCAACATACACCGGCGTTTGTGTTGGACCAGTCGTGTAATATGCTACAGAATCTTTTAGATTAATCTGCTCATATTTTACATCATAAATGGTTTTGGTGTACAAGAAATCAGCGGTGAATTTATAACCATTCCCAAACTTAAAATCTGCAGCAATACTGCTACGCCATACAGTTGGCAATTTAAAATTATTATCAAATACATCTATTTCTTTAGTGCTGCTTCTTGAAGCTCCTCCATATTTCGTTACGGTATCTTTCAATCCCTGAGGATTAATTGCAAGCGGAACAGTTTTGCCTGCTGCAATTCCATTCCAGTCAATATTACCATAGGTTCCTCCATTTAAAGTATAGGCATAGCCATACCAAGCAAAGGGTACCCTTCCTGTAAATATTCCGGTACCTCCACGAATTACAATTGATTGATCGCCCTTTACATCAAAGTTGAAACCTAAGCGGGGTGATACTGCCAGTCTTGAAGGTATCTTACCTGTTAAATCTTTAAATGCAGTATTGGTGTAAGTTGGATTAGCGGAAACATATCCGGCAGAATTGGTTGAATTTAAACCTGCATCAAGATAAGGCTGGGAACCAACATACGAGTAATCCAACCTGATACCAGGAGACAATTTAAACCTCCTGCTAAGGCTGATTTCATCTTGCGCATACACGCTCGAAAGGCCAACAGTAAATGGATTAGGAGGGTTGTTGTAAATATTCTCGCGACTGTTGTTTAACTTGGGATCGGTAATAAAAGCTCCCCTTATGCGGCTTGGGTTATCAGCTAAAAAACTATTTACTCCCCTGCTATATTCCCAACGGCCATTGTAGGAGTTGATGAATCCATAACTCAGCTTATAGAACTCATTGTGTGTTCCAAAAGTTAACTTGTTAATGCCTTTTGTTACTGTAACATTATCGCTGATTTCAATGGTTTGTTGCTTCAGGTTATAGATGGAAGCTTCCCTCCAGGTACCTAATGTGATACGTCCATTATCGATATCCATGTAAGGAGCAATAGGGCCGGGGAAATCCCTGAATTCGTGTACCTTGACAAAACTAAAATTAAATTGATTGTTTACGTTGGCACTCAATTTTGTTTTTAACTCAGCTACTAAATTCAAATTCTTTGTGTACTGTGTAAAGTCTGTTGAACCAAACTGGAAATTGGTGGAAGAGCGCTCAAGGTTATTTCCATTTCCATCAGTATAGATGGCTCGTAACATTAACGAGTTCTTTTCATTCAAATTAAAATCTAATCTTGCAAAAACCTTATCACTTTTAGTAAATACTTTATAGGCACCAAGATAACTTCCCGGGTCGTATCCATATTTTGTTTTTAACTGATTGGCTATTGCTTCCACTTCAGCCAAAGTAGCAGCAGCACCAGGATCACCAATATTATTAGTGCTAGGTTCCTGTTTGTCCGTATGTTCATAGTTTACAATAAAGAATGCTTTATTCTTTACGATAGGGCCGCTTATAGTAGCACCAGTTTGCAACTCATGAAAATCTGAACCAATTTTTGATTTTCTACCGTCAACACTTTTACCAACCAGTGCCTGTGATCTTCCATAACCATATACAGAACCATGAAAATCATTGCTACCACTTTTTGTTACCGCATTTACGCTACCACCGGTAAAGTTCCCAATCTTAACATCATAAGGAGCCAGTTGCACCTGCACTTCCTGTATAACATCAATACTATAAGGCGTTGTGCGGGTTCCTGCTCCCGCTGTACCGCTTTGGCCGCCGCCACTTGTACCACCAGCCGAATTACTAAAGCCGAATGCATCATTATTAATGGCTCCATCAACAGTTACATTATTATAACGAAAGCTGCTTCCTGCATAAGAGTTATTGTTTGACTGAGGTGTTAAACGGGTAAAATCGCTTAAGCTCCTTCCGATTGTTGGTAAAGTATTTAATTGGGCTTTACCAATATTGATACCACTTGACTGCTTTTTGTTGGAAGATGTAACAACTACTTCCTTCAGGCTTTTATCATCTGATTTTAGCAGCACATTCAATTCTGGATTATTACCAAGCACCAAATTTATATTATCAAAAACCTGTTCTTCATATCCCACAAAAGAAACTTTTATGGTATAAGGGCCGCCTGGTTTTAGATTGGGAATAGTAAAGATTCCTTTGGAGTTAGTGCGGGTGCCAGTTTTAAAACCAGTTGGCTCATGTACTATAGAAATTGTAGCGCCGGCTGGTATAGTTAATCCTTTTGAGTCTATCACAGTTCCACTCAACAAGGACGTAGTTTCTTGGGCAAAAACGTTGGTTGAAAATACTAATAAAAACACAGTTAGTATTTGAAATAAGCCTCTTTTCATGTTTGTTAAATTTCTGCAAAGAGACGCTTTGAATGTTAAGCGAAAGTAAACAGAATGTTACGTAAATGTTACCCCTGCGTTAAGCGAATGTTACGTCTGTTATTTTGAAATTTGTATTTACTATCTGATAAGTCTAAATTTATTGGGGGGCATCGTTGGCTTAAAATAGAACGGGTTGCCAGTTGGCAACCCGTTCTTAAAAAAGTATATTATCAGTTTCCATTAATCTACATCCCAAAATAATTTGGTTGCAAAAACATCAATAGTTCCCTGAGCACTTACATTCGCTGCATTTGAGCCTGATTCAGTATTTGGATAGTAGAAACGTACAGGTCTCTTTGTATCAACTACCTGAATACTTTGTGGTGTTACAGGAAGGTTTGTCCTTCTGTATTCTGTCCAGGCTTCCAGTCCTTCAAAGTTGGCCAAAGCTATCCATTTTTGAGTAGCAATTGCAGCCAGTTTATCTGTAGAAGCAGACCAGTCTGCATTAACCTTACCACTTGTATATAATTCAGTAGCTTTTGTTACATCAGCACCTAATGTGC
Organism: Ferruginibacter sp.; assembly: GCA_025352625.1. GTDB lineage: Bacteria > Bacteroidota > Bacteroidia > Chitinophagales > Chitinophagaceae > Ferruginibacter. The sequence continues at coordinate 4,594 of JANXSR010000266.1, read as the reverse complement.
GGAATGATTCTTTAATACCTGCTTCGAAATAAGATTGAGCAGTTCCCGGTAATGTTACAGCAGGAAAGCGCTGCTTTGCTTCAGCCAATAAAAACTGGCTTTCTGCTCCTAAAAATAAAATGAATGGGCGGCTGTATTGTCCTTTAATTAACAAACTTGGCCCTAAAGAAGAAGCTGCTGAAGGCAAATACCCAGAGCTATTCCCAAACGGTACTCCTGTATAGTTAGCAGCTATTTCAGGCTTTGAACTTACGCCGGCAGTAGCACTACTTTCGCCTCCATTGGCATATCCCAACCTTTTTAAGCGGAAAGTATCTGTGGTAGTCTTTAAGGTATTTACCAAATATTCTGTAAGCCTTGGATAGTTATTTAAGGCTCTTTTAGCGCCATTGGCATCATATCCCCATCTGTCATAAATAGGATTTAATTTGCCAGCTGTAGCAAGGTAGAAAGTACTCCCGCCAACACCAGCATCACTGCCGCTTATAAAGCCAGATCCTTCTGTTACAATTTTATTAATTTCAGTTGTAATATAGGCCTCTTTACCAGTAACTTTTGATTCATGAATCAAAATACGCAGCTTAAGAGAATTGGCTAATTTTACCCAATTGGTTGTATTGCCTTTAAAAACTATATCAGAGCTGGTTGTTGCGCCAGTGAAAGCGTTGGCCTTAAGATCTGTAATTGCTTCATCTAATAAAACAATCAGGTTATCATAAATAACTTTCTGATCGTCAAATTGTGGTGCTAAAGAACCAACACCTTTTAAAGCATCACTGTAGGGTACATTACCGTACATATCAACAAGATATTGAAAAAGCATCGCCTTCATTACCTTGGCCGGACCTTTCAAAAACTGCTGATTATTTGCATCGGCATTTTCGATTACGTACTGAAAGTCGTTCAGGTTATCGTACAAGCCATCCCAATAGTTAAAATCACCATTGGTGAAATTATAGGCAAATATCGTAGTAGATATAATGTATCCGTTAGATTGTGTCCATTGCCCTGACCAATATGAACCAGTTTCGTTGGCATTAAGAAGACCCGAAGTTGCAGTATTCACCGCATTGGTGAATACAAAGTTGGGCGTTGCTGTAGGCAGTACATTGGGGTTGGTATTTATATCCAACCAAGACTTTTTACATCCCGTACCTGCAATTGCAGCAAGTGCTATTATTAAAATTGATTTGAATTTCATTGTAATATTTTTTTGTTTACGTTGATATTTAGAATACAAGGTTTACATTAAATCCGAATTGACGCACCGGCGGTGTTTGCAAGGTATTGTTAATACCTAAACCATTACTAGTTGTATAACTAAATTCCGGATCAGTAAACTGATTTGATTTATCAACAATTGTGAAAACATTTCTTCCATAAATACCGATACTTGCACCTGTAAACACTTTTGTTTTGGCAAGTACTCTAGGATTAAAATTGTAAGAAAGGTTGATATCTCTTAATTTGATAAACCAGGCTGGAGTAACAAAATTTTCAGAAATCAAACGATAGTTATTAACCCATAATGCATATTCAGGTTCACGAACCTGTACAGTTGTGTTAGGAACTATTTTACCAGCTCCATCAAGATAGGCTGAATTAGGGAAAATTTGTGGAGCCCTGTTTTCTGTCCATGCACCAGATCCAGTAAAGGTCATTTGTCTTCCCAAATCACTATACATTACGTTACCACCACGATATTCAAAGTTGGCGTTTAAAGAAATATTTTTAAAACTAACTTTTGTTCCTGCACCTACAATATGGCGTGGCAGCGTATTACCTCTTGATGATAAAGTAGTTTGTCTTAACGGATAACCTGTAGTCGCATTTACCAACCTCATTCCAGATCCATCAGATGCGTATTGATATCCATCAGTCTTTAAAATTGGAAAGCGGGAACCTTTTATTACGTTGGTATTTGCATAAGAATAGCCTCCATATTGAAACTCATTAATTCCGGGATACAAATCAATAACTTTATTGTCGTTGTACGAGTAACGTACTCCAAGTTCCCATTTAAAGTCCCGGGCCCTTATTAATTGAATTTTCAAATCTGCTTCATAACCCCAGTTCTTTACTTCTCCCACATTAATTCTCAGGTTATTAAAACCTGTTGTGTTAGGAATTTTTACAGTAATTACCTGGCCTTCCGATTTCTGTGTATAAGCAGTTACATCAAGATTAACCCTGTCATTAAACAATTGAAATTCTCCCCCTACTTCGTAAGAAGTTACGAATTCCGGTTTTAGGTTTGCATCTGGCAACACATTACCAACAGTTAAACCCACGGTAGTTCCATAAGGAAAGTTAGCTCCGTTATTGTATACCAAATCCAATCCATAAGGATCGATATTATCGTTACCATTTTTATTGTAATTCAAACGAATTTTAGCATAATTAAGAGTTTTGCTTTTTAAACCGGGAAGGGCATCTGTAAGAATGAAAGATAAGGCAGCCCCGTAGTAAGGGTAAGAATACTGGCTAGACGAACGTGTTGATTTATAGAAACGGGAAGTTGCATCAAACCTGAAGGTTCCGTTTAAAGTAATCCAGTTTTTGTAAGTTGTAGTCAAATCTGCATAGTAACCATATTTACGTTCTAGAGAAGTAAACTCACCACCTGTAAGTTCGCCCTGCCTGTTTGATACATTATAAATTTCCGGTACTACTATTGAACTTGAACCCACACTAATGCTCTTTAAAGCACGCTGATAGGTACTATAGCCTAAAACTAATCTATTTGCAAAATTGCCAAAATCTTTTTGCATTTGTATCTGAAACTCGTTATTGATAACATTTTCTGTTGCAGAATAATCAGACACAGCGCCTAAATTATCAGTTATAGCCCTATATATTCCATCATAATCATCATCATGTGTAAAAGGTACAGGAATAAAGGCCGAATTTTTAGCCCAATCAGAATAAATGAATTTAGCAGTCGTATTCTTACCGGTACGGGAGTTGTTCATTACACCCAACTTATCGTAAAAATTTAACCATGGTAATGCTTTGTAAGTAATATCAAAATTACCTGAAAGGTTTGCATCTTTATAAACTGCACGGTTATTGTCTGCATTAAAATAAGGATTGTTGTAATAATCGTTGTAATAACCATTGGGGTTAGCAAACTTATTATTCTTCCAGTCTCTTAACTCATTCAACGGTAAGTTGGCTGGCTGATTGATTACATCATTGTAAAAATCAAAAGAAGTTCTGTTATAGTCTGCCTGTGTATAGCTTGCATTAAAGCCTGCCAATACTTTACCGGAAGTTTTAGTGGCTGCAAATCTTGCACCCGTTCTTTCACTTTTATCGTGTGGTACAATACCTTTTATTTTTTGATTTTCTACAGAAAGATAGAAACTACTTGTTTCATCACCACCCTGAAAACTAACCTGGTTATTGGTTGAAAGGCCAATATCAAAAGTTTTCTTTCTTACATCTTTTATAGCAGAATATGGAACAATTAATTTATCTCCGTCTTCTGTTACACGGCCTAACAATCTTGGACTGCCATCAAAAGCATCCCCAAATTGCTGATTTTCGTAAGGGCGCCAATTTTCTTTCATTCTAACTAAATAGTCGCTGCTGTACCCTGCCTGGCCAAATGAGTATGGATAATACTGAGAACCTGAACCATATTTAGTTTGAAATGCAGGTAAAAAACTAATCTCTTCCAAATTCGTAGCATTAGAGTAAGCTACTTTCAATTTTCCTTTAGTTCCCTTTTTGGTAGAAATTACCACTGCACCATTAATACCCGCTGAACCATACAATGTTGCAGCCTGTCCTCCTTTTAATATAGAAACACTCTCAATATCATTAGGATTAATCAATGCTAAAACGGTGGTAGTAGTTTGCATACCATCTACCACAACCAATGCTTCGTTGTTACCAGTAAGAGATCGGTAACCACGTAAAACTATTTTTACAGATGGATCTACTCCATTGTTAACATTGTATACAGCCAAACCAGAAACTTTACCAGAAAGTGCCTGTGCAAGTTGCGGTGAACGACCTACTGTAACATCTTCATTACTTATTCTTGCGTAAGAATATCCAATTTCCCTGGATTTTTTTCGGATACCCTGTGCAGTTACAACAACTTCTTCCAGTTTATTTTCTTTACCGGAAATCGCTATATCAAGGGTTGAACCTGAACCCACTTTAGCAGTGGTAGTTGCAAAATCAATTGAAGTGATTGTTAATATATCACCTGTTTTAGCATTGATTTTGAAATAGCCTTTTTCGTCCGCTGCTACTCCGGTACCATTTTTAGTTGTAACAGTTGCTCTTGGTACTGGAGCCCCTTTGGCATCCGTCACCTGGCCCGTAATTACACGGTCCTGAGCTACAGCTACACCAAATGACAGTAAGGCAACTGTCAAAATTGTCATAAATTTTCTCATGTGAAATTGATTTTTGTTGTTTAATATTTTGAAAAAAATAGTTAACATCCCCAAAAGAGGATTGTTCAGAGAGTTAACAATTAATTAACCATGACTGTTCAAAGAAACGATTTGCTGCGTTACTTACAAAATATTTGTAAAAAAAATGAGATTTTAAGGTTATTATAAATATTAAATATTTT
>JANXSR010000237.1 GCA_025352625.1 Ferruginibacter sp. | reverse complement strand
GGGGTATCCCGTTGGTTCGCATTATGCAGTACAAAGTAATGTGACCAATGCTAATAAATTAAAGGGAGCTTTGCTGTTGATAGTGGGAGAGGCAGATACCAATGTACCGCCGGAATCTACCTACCGCATGGCAGACGCATTGATAAAAGCCGGAAAGAATTTTGACCTGCTGGTAGTGCCGGGAATGGGGCATAGTGATGGTGGCCCTTATGGAAGAAAGAAGAAACGTGATTTTTTTGTAAAGCATTTGTTGGGTGTTGATCCTCCGGATAGAAATATGGATGAGTTGAATGCCCCCGCCCCCTAAAGGGGAGTTACTCAAATACCCCCCCTTTAGGGGATGGAGGTGAAGACTAAACGCTGTTTGTGAATCATTATTCGGACATTGCTATACCTTATGAAAATATATTTTACTAAAGTTGAACCGGAAAATAAAATTGTATGAAAAAAACTTATTTGATAGGAGCCGTCTTGCTTGCCTGTTGCAGCAATACCTTCAGCCAGAGTTATGTACCTGAATGGAAAGATGCTAAAATGAAAGTGAAGCCTGTGGTGGATATGAAAGCTTATGCTTTTAATGTAAGTGATGTAAAGCTGCTGGATGGACCTTTTACAACAGCAATGAAGGCGGATGTTAATTACCTGTTGAAAATTGAGCCGGATCGTTTGTTGTCAGATTTCAGGGTGCATTCGGGGTTAAAAGCAAAAGGGGAACGTTATGGTGGCTGGGAATCTACTGGCCTGGCGGGTCATACATTGGGACATTATTTATCGGCGTTAGCCTTGCACTATGCGTCAACCGGCGATCAGGAATTTCTTAAAAGAGCCAACTATATTGTTGATGAACTGGATGAATGTCAGCGGGCAAGAAAGACGGGTTACATCGGCGCCATCCCCAATGAAGATAGTTTGTGGCTGAGTGTATCAAAGGGCAATATCCGTTCCCGTGGATTTGATTTAAATGGCGCATGGTCGCCCTGGTACACGGTACATAAAATTATGGGTGGCCTGTTGGATGTTTATCTGTATACCAATAACCCAAAGGCTTTAAAGGTGAATGAAGGTATTGCCAACTGGACCGGTGACATTACAAAAAATTTAAGTGATTCGCTGTTTCAAAAAATGCTTGTTACAGAATATGGCGGTATGAACGATGCATTGGTAAACACGTATGCCATCACCGGCAATAAAAGATACCTCGATCTCTCTTACCGTTTTTATGACAAAAGATTACTGGATTCTTTAGCAGCAGGTAACGATGTGTTACCCGGCAAACATTCCAATACGCAAATACCCAAAGTAATTGGCAGTGCAAGAAGGTACCAGTTAACAGGAGATAAAAAAGACAAGGCGATTGCAGATTTCTTTTGGGAAACAGTTACCAAACACCATTCTTATGCAACAGGCGGCAACAGCAATTATGAGTATTTAAGTGAGCCCGATAAATTAAATGACCGGCTTACAGACAATACCACTGAAACATGCAACACTTACAACATGCTGAAATTAACCAGGGAACTTTTTGTAACCAATCCATCCGCAGGGTTAATGGATTTTTATGAGAAGGCTTTGTACAATCATATCCTGGCATCACAGAATCACACCACAGGCATGGTTACTTATTTTGTATCGTTGAGAATGGGCGGTAAAAAAGAGTACAGCGATGAGTTCAATTCCTTTACCTGCTGTGTGGGAACAGGCATGGAAAATCATGTTAAATACGGAGAGAATATTTATTATCGTGGCAAAGACGGCAGCTTGTATATAAACCTTTTTATTCCTTCTGTTTTAAACTGGAAAGAAAAAAATATTTCGGTCAAACAAGAGACTGGTTTGCCATCAACAGATAAAACAACTTTTACCATCACAGCAAAAGTACCAACGAGTTTTGCCATCCGCATCCGCAAACCATACTGGGCAGAAGGTGTACAGGTAAGCATTAATGGTAAGGCGCAAAAAGTGGTAGCTGATAAAGAAGGCTACATTGTGTTGAACAGGAAATGGAATAACAATGATAAAATTGAATTCATTACACCATTGCATTTTTATACGCAATCAATGCCCGACAATCCCAACCGCAAAGCGGTGTTTTATGGCCCTGTATTATTAGCCGGGGTATTGGGTGATAAAGAACCCGATCCATTGGATGTGCCCGTTTTTGTGACTGGTGAAACAGACGCCGGCAAATGGATACAGCCTGTATCAAAGCAACCGCTTGCTTTTCAAACCTCCAGCACAGGCACTGCAAAACCTGTGCAACTAATTCCATTCAATACAACAGCAGATGAACACTATACTGTGTACTGGGATATATTTACACCACAGCAATGGACAGTGCAGAAAAAAATATATGAAGCAGAAAAAATGAAGCAGCAGGAACTGGAAGCAAGAACAGTAGACAATTTACGCATCGGCGAAATGCAGCCGGAAAGAGATCATGAGCTGATTGGTGAAAAAACTATTACAGGAGATGAACACAACCGCAAATGGAGAATGGCAGAAGACAGTGGTTATTTTTCTTTTACAATGAAGGTTGATCCTTCAGCAACCAATACCCTCATCTGTACCTACTGGGGTATGGATAACCGTGGCAGAACATTTGATATTTATGTGAACGATGTAAAAATTGCAACAGAAGATATCAATAAATACAAGGGGAGTAAATTTTATGACATCAGCTATTCCATTCCGATTGAAGTAACCCGGTACAAGCTTTCAGCAAAAATAAAATTTGTTCCGAAGGAACACAATTCCGCTGGCCCTTTGTATGGTGCTAAAATTGTAAAAGGCGATGTGAGTGGATTGATCAATTCCAATTAATAACGACAATAAAATCAGGCCATGAAAAAAATACTTTTGCCTATCTGGATCATCTTAGCAGTAGCAGCAAATGCCCAGCAAAAAGATTATCCTATCCAACCGGTAGCATTTACACAGGTGCATGTGAATGATCATTTCTGGAAACCAAAAATGGAAGTGAATGCTGCTACCACCATTCCTTATATTTTAAAAATGTGTAAAGAACATGGAAGGATAGACAACTTTTTGGCGGCTGCCGGAAAAAGAGAAAACAAGGTATGTTCAGAATTTCCGTTTGATGATACTGATGTGTACAAATGGATAGAAGGTGCTTCTTACGCATTGCAGGTAACGCCCAATAAAAAATTGTCGTTGTACCTGGATACGCTTGTTGCTATCATTGGTGCTGCCCAGGAAAAGGATGGTTATCTCTATACTTTCAGAACCATCAAGCCTGCTGTGCTGCATGAATGGCTGGGTGAAAAACGCTGGCAGAACGATTCAGTTCTTAGTCATGAATTATACAATGCCGGTCATTTATACGAAGCCGCTTATGCGCATTACAATGCAACCGGTAAAAGAAGTTTGTTGAACATCGCTATAAAAAATGCTGACCTGCTGGTAAAAACTTTTGGCTATGGTAAGATAGAAGAATATCCCGGCCACCAGATCGTTGAGATCGGGCTGGCAAAATTATACCGCATCACCGGCAATAAAAAATACCTTGATCTTGCCAAATTCTTTTTAGATGTACGTGGCCCCAATGGAGAATCTTATAACCAGGCCAATAAAAAAGTGATTGATCAGACAGAAGCAGAAGGCCATGCGGTAAGGGCTGCTTACATGTACAGCGGTATGGCGGATGTGGCTGCACTGACGGGTGATAAAAATTATTTAAAAGCCATTGATGCCATTTGGAATGATGTGGTAAATAAAAAATTATACATCACCGGCGGCATTGGTGCTACGGGTAATGGCGAAGCTTTTGGTGAAGCTTATGACTTACCAAATATGAGTGCTTATGCAGAAACCTGTGCAGCCATTGCCAACGTGTACTGGAACAACAGGATGTTCCTGCTGCATGGCGATGCCAAATACATTGATGTGCTGGAACGTACGCTGTACAATGGTTTGCTGTCGGGCATGTCATTAAGTGGTAACAAGTTTTTTTATCCCAATCCATTGGCCTCTGTTGGTCAGCATGACAGAAGCGGCTGGTTTTCCTGCGCCTGCTGTATCTCCAACATGACCCGTTTTCTCCCTTCCGTTCCGGGTTATGTGTATGCTCAAAATAACAACGACCTGTATGTAAATCTTTTCATGAGCAACAGCAGCGATATAAAATTGACCTCCGGAAAAGTGAACATTGCACAAACCACCAATTACCCATGGAACGGAAAAATTGATATGGCTATAAACCCTGAAAAAGCAGGAAGCTTTACATTGCATCTACGCATACCAGGATGGGCACAGCAACAGCCATTACCCAGTGACTTATATACTATCAGCAACAATAAAATACCTGTTAACATTACCATCAATGGCAAACCCTATGCGTACAAAATTGAAAAAGGATATGCAGTAATAAACCGTTCCTGGAAAAAGGGAGATCAGGTCTCACTTGATCTGCCCATGGAGCCGCAAAAAATATTCGCCAATGAAAAAGTAAAAGCAGATGCAGGCCGTTTTGCCATTCAGTATGGCCCGGTTGTCTATTGCCTTGAAGGTCCGGATAATAAAGACAGCGTGGTACAAAATATCATCGTAGATAAAATGGCGCCGATGCAGGTAAGTTACCGCAGTGATCTGCTAAATGGCATCAATGTAATTACTGCCGATGGCGAAGCCAGCAAACGACAATTAAATACTACTGACTTAATTACCAGCAAACAAAAAGTAACAGCCATTCCTTACTACGCCTGGGACAATCGTGGCTCCGGCGAAATGGAAGTCTGGATACCCTACACCGCCATCGCAGCAAGGCCAAAACCAGCGGCCACCATTGCCAATACCAGCGTGGTTACCGCTTCAATAAAATCAAAGTCCATCAAAGCGATCAACGACCAGTTTGAACCCGCCGATTCAAAAGATAACACCGTGCCTTATTTTCATTGGTGGCCAAAGAAAAATACCACCGAATGGGTAACGTATGATTTTGATACCGAACATACCGTTTCCTCCTGCAAAGTATATTGGTACGATGATGGCCCCTGGGGAGGTTGCCGCATACCGGCTGCCTGGAAAATTTATTACAAAAAAGATGGCGAATGGATACTTGTAAAAACAACTTCTGATTATGAAATTGCAAAAGACAAATACAACAGTGTAACCTTCGAAGCGGTAAAAACCACCGCACTGAAATTAGAAGTACAATTACCGGTCGACAATGCAACTGGCATACATGAGTGGATAGTAGAATAGTTTTAATAATTGTTGTCCGGGCCAAGACGCAATGTGGTACACCGTTGCATCGCCCTCTTGTACAAAAAGATCTGTGAGGAACTTTTACCAAAGCATACTTACATTAGTAAAGTGCTAATCGTTCCATAGGAACGGCATATAGGTAGAAAGAAAATGAATAGCATACATCAATCGTTCCATAGGAACGGAATGTGGGTAGAAAAAAAATGAATACCATATATCAATAGTTCCATAGGAACGGCATATGGGTAGAAAAATGTATAGCGTACATCAACCGTTCCGTAGGAACGATATGTGAACATACGCAACCAGTAACATATCAAACAAGTTCTTTAAAAATATAGCGTTCATCAAATTCAACCTCAAAAAGTTTCAGAAAGGAAATGTATTCTTCCCGGAACGTTTGTTTCTGATGATGTGTTTCCTGGTTTTGAATATACCGAATCACATTTGGGATATGACTTTTGGAATAAGAGAATGCCCCAAAACCTTCCTGCCAGGAAAATTTTTCACGGCAGAGGTGATTGTCATTGATCCATTTGGTACTTTCAGATTTTACGACCTGGATCAACTGAGACATATTCTCATCAGGTCTGAAACCAAGGAGCATATGCAGATGATCCGGCATCGAATTAACCTGCAACATTTTGTGCGATTTGTTTTGGATGATACCGGTGATATACTGATGGAGTTCATCTTTCCATGAATTGTCTATTAAGGCCAGTCGGTATTTTACAGCAAACACAAATTGAATGTGTATCTGGGTATAGGTGTTAGGCATAAAAAATAGTTTATAAAATAAAACTATAAAAAGTTGTGGATTTTTTATAGCTATTATTTTCTACTGTTTGTGTGGGTTTCCATATATCGTTCCTAAGGAACGGGGGTTGACCTCAAGTAATTGTAGTTACCCACATATCGTTCCTACGGAACGAAGGAAGATTGCGTTATGTTTGTTACCCATATAACGTTCCTACGGAACGAGGAAACATTTATCTGGATGAGTTACCAATATACCGTTCCTATGGAACGATAAAAAATTTAAACCATGAAAAAACAGTTGCTCCTTTTTACCATAATCGCATGTCATCATGTAGTAGTGTTCAGCCAAAACAAAGCGACCATTACAATTGATGCTTCAAAATTGGAAAGCAACATATCGCCTGATTTGCACGGTATTTTTTTTGAAGAGATCAGTCATGGTGGCGAAGGAGGATTGTATGGAGAACTGATACAGAACCGTGGGTTTGAAGAAAGCCGCTTGCCCCTGGCTACAACCCTGGTAGACAGTTTTATTGTACCCAATAGAACACCTCATTTTATGATCCCCAACAATGGCATCAGCGACTGGAAAATGGAATGGCCAAATAAAGGCCAGTGGCCGGCATGGAGCCTGCAAACAACAGGTGCTTCAGCAATTACCTTATCGCTTACGCAGGAACATCCATTGAACAACGCCACACTCAATTCATTAAAGGTTAGCATCAGTAAAATAGATGGCAGCGGAGAAAGCAATTTAGTGAACGATGGATTTTGGGGCGTCAATACAATCAAGGGAGATGTGTATAACCTGAGTTTTTTTGCCCGTACCGATCTGCGTTATAAAGGCCTTGTAACGGCATCGTTGCAAGCAGAAGACGGAACGGTATTGGCAGCCAGTATAATTCCATCTGTTAGCGGATCTTCATGGAAAAAATATACCTGCCAGCTGCTGGCAAAGCAAACCAATGGCAAAGCAAAATTTGTGTTATCATTTGGCAGCACCGGTACGGTTTGGTTGGATATGGTCTCACTCTTTCCGGCAAAAACATTTATGAACAGGCCCAATGGTTTGCGGTTGGATCTTGCCCAATACATTGCTGATTTAAAACCTGCATTTGTCCGCTGGCCCGGTGGTTGTTTTGTAGAAGGCATCAATGTAGAAAACACACCCAACTGGAAGAAAAGTATTGGCCCGGTTGAAAAGCGGCCCGGCACTTATAGTGTGTGGGGCTACTGGAGTACAGATGGTTTTGGTTACCACGAGTACCTGCAGTTTTGTGAAGACATTCATGCAGCAGCATTGTATGTGTTTAACATCGGTATATCCTGCGAATACAGGAGCGGTACTTTTTTGCCGGATGAAAAAGTAGATTCAGTAATAAAAGATATCCTGGATGGTATTGAATATGCTGTTGGTCCGGTAACCAGCAAGTATGGAAAATTAAGAGCGGCCAACGGTCATCCAAAACCTTTTCCATTGAAATTTATTGAAGTAGGAAATGAGCAGTCTGGGCCACGCTATGCAGCCCGGTACAACCGCTTTTACAAGGCCATCAAAGAAAAATATCCGCAGCTAAAAATAATGGCCAGCATGGGTATCGGCGATGTAAATAAACATACCACCGACAGCATGAAGGGCATTGATATCGTAGATGAACATGCGTACAAATCGGCAGGCTGGGCCATGCGTAATTACAATCACTTTGGTAAATACAAACGTGGCGATTGGGATATGTATGTGGGTGAATATGCCACCAACAATGGGGTAGGAGCAGGCAATATGAATGCGGCTTTGAGTGATGCCGTGTACATCATGAGCATGGAAAAAAACAGTGACCTCGTAAAAATGAGCAGCTATGCACCTTTACTGGTAAATGTAAATGACATTGACTGGCCCGTAAACCTCATCAACTTTGATGCATCCAAAAGCTTTGCCCGTATCTCTTATTACGCCATCAAAATGTTCAATGAAAATAAACCTACACAGAATATAAATAGCCAGACATTCATACCCGAACAAAAAGGCAAGACGCCTTTGTTTAGCGGCAGTATTGGGTTGGCCACCTGGGATACACAATCAGATTACAAAGACATTGAAGTGATACAAAATGGTAAGGTGGTTTACAAAAGTGATTTTATAAACAAACCCGGAGAATGGAAATTGGTTCGTGGTAACTGGAAAGTACAGGACAGTGCATTGAGCCAGACGGTAGAAGGCGAACAAAGGCTGGCCTGGCTAAAAGATAAAAGTTTTGATACCTATACTTTAAAACTTAAAGCCAGGAAAAAATCCGGCTACAATGCGTTCATTATTCCCTTTGCAGTAAAAAATGACAGCACACAATTGCGTGCCCATATTGGGAGCTGGTTAAACAGCAATACAGTTTTTGAAAGTGTGACCAATGTATTTGATATAGCCTCCATTTCTGAATCAAAGCGTTTGGATAAACCTATTGAAACCGGCCGCTGGTACGACATTACGATTGAAGTGGGCAACGACCAGGTAGATTGTTACCTTGATGGAAAACTATTGATGACTTACAAAGAGCCACAACAATTTTTCAGCATAGCAGGTAAGGATGATCTTACCGGTGACATCATTATTAAAGCGGTGAATGCGTCTGCTGTTCCATACCAAACCAGTATTGCATTAACCGGTGTTGCAAATTTGCAACCGATGGCAGACCTTATTTCATTAAAGGCAGCTTCGCCGGATGCCGAAAATTCATTTGCGGAACCAACAAAATATATTCCACAAATACAAACAGTGAGCGGTGTAAAGCCATTCTTTGAAATCAGTTTCAAGCCTTATTCCATCAATGTTTTGCGGCTGCATACAAAATAAGCATCTATGATAACGCTTGTTTCCTGATGGCTTCAATTTCTTCAACAGTTCTTGGTAAAGATGTGCTGAGCAACTCACTGCCTGTCGACGTAATAAGATAATTGTCTTCAATCCGGATGCCACCAAAATTTCTGAAGGCGTCTAATTTATCGTAGTTAATAAACTGCGGCAATTTTTTTTCTGCCGCCCAAATATCCATTAGTTCAGGAATGAAATAAAGTCCCGGTTCAACAGTTACAACAAAGCCGGTTTCCAGGGCTTTGCCAAAGCGCAAACTCTTTAAACCAAACGCTGTACTTTTTTTCATTTCGGGTGTATAGCCAACATATTGTTCACCAAGGTTTTCCATGTCGTGTACATCAAGCCCCATCATATGGCCCAGCCCGCATTGAAAAAACAACGTGTGTGCTCCGGCAGCAACAGCTTCTTTCGCATCGCCTTTCATCAACCCCAATGCTGTTAAGCCTTCCGTTAATTTCTCCGCAGCAAGCAGGTGAATGTCTCTAAATAATTTACCTGGCAGTAGCGCAGCTGCAGAGGTTTGCAGCGCATTCAATACAATATTGTACACGTCTTTTTGTAAGGGTGAAAAAGCATCACCTACCGGAAATGTACGGGTAAGGTCGCCTGCATAATGCATGGCTGTTTCTGCACCGCAATCCAATAAAACCATTTTGCCTGCCGGTAAAATATGGTTGCCGTAATGGTTGTGTAATATTTCACCATGAGTAGTCAATATGGTTGGGAAAGAAAGGTTGCCGCCTCCGCTAATGGCAACCGCTTGTACCAGTCCGGCTACATGTGCTTCTGTTAAACCTGCACGGCTTTCACGCATGCCCGTAAGATGCATTGCCTCAGAAATGGCGACCGCTTTTTTTATTTCTGCTACTTCTTCAACACCCTTTATGGAACGAAGCGATACAACGGCTTTGATAAGATGAGTTGATACGGATGTGTCAACATTATTTAATGGGATCGATAATAAATGACTCAGCAATTGAGTATGTTCCGGACGGTAAGGTGGTAAATAATGAATAGCCCGGTTGCTGTTTTTAAACGGTTTAATAAATCCCTCCAGTTCTTTAAAAGGCTTTGTAGTGCTGCATCCTGAAAGCTCAGCCATTTCCTGTAAGGATGGCGTGTGCCCGTTCCATATAATGTCATCAACACCAGACTCTTCTCCAAAAATCATCTCTGCATTGTTGTCAATATCTATCACAGCGGCAAGGCCGGGTGTATCCAGCCCGGTGAAATAAAGGAAAGAACTATCCTGGCGGAAAGGATACCAGTTGTCTTTAAACGACATGCTGCTCTGTTCATTTCCAATCAATAAAATAACTCCGCTGCCCACAAGGGTTTTCAATTGGTTGCGGCGGCTGATGTAAATTTCTTTGTTAAACATTACTGATTTATTAAAAGGTTGAAAAATATTAAAAATCCAAGAGGTCCATTTATTTGCGGTTAAAATTTATAGAAACCTAAAGTTACAATTGAAATAGCAGTTGAAATCTATTGGATAATTTTTTGACAAATATCTTGTACTACTATTATTACAGAATGCTGTGGGAATGTGGGTCAACATATCATCAATCCTCAAAAAAATGGCAATAAATAAGCAGATAATATTTGTAAATAACCGGGTAATTGCAGGTCGATGAAATTAATAACAGTAATATATTTTTACACTGAAATAATAATTGTATAAATAACAATTATTAAATACCAAAACATTTTATCACACTAATTAAACTGTTATGAGAAAAACTTCAAGACTTATTGGTTTAATTTTTTTTGTACTTATTTGTCAATTGGCAATGGCACAAAACAAAATTGTAACCGGTAAATTAACCGACTCATCGGGGAGGGGATTATCTGGTGCTACCATCCAGGAAAAAAAGACCCGGCATGCTACTTCTACCAACAAAGATGGGCATTTTGAGATTTCAATTGCCAATGATGCTGTGCTATTGGTATCAGTTGTTGGCTATGAGCCAGAAGAATTTTCAACGGCTGGCAAAAGTGAAATAAATATTATCTTGAAACCAAATACAGTTGCATTAAAAGAGGTAGTAGTTACTGCATTGGGTTTAAAACGGGAAAAAAGAAATCTTACCTATAGCACACAGGAAGTAAAGGGAGATGAACTGGTAAAGTCAAAAGAATCAAATATTGTAAAT